>DASVCH010000118.1:0-22077 GCA_036381715.1 Gammaproteobacteria bacterium
TGCGAGTCCGCCCGCGGCGGCGATCCAGCCGGCATGGCGGCCCATGACTTCCAGGATGAACACTTTCGTCGAGGTCTTCGCCATGGATTCGACGTCGAGCGCGGCTTCCTTCGTGGACACGGCGACGTATTTCGCGACGGAGCCGAAGCCCGGACAGCAGTCCGTGAGCGGCAGATCGTTGTCCACGGTCTTCGGCACGTGGATGGCCTTGATGGGATAGCCCATTTTCTCTGAAAGCTGCGAGACCTTGAGGCAGGTGTCGGCGGAATCGCCGCCGCCGTTGTAGAAGAAGTAGCCGATGTCATGCGCCTTGAAGACTTCGATCAGACGTTCGTATTCGGCCTGGTTTTCCTCGAAGCCCTTCAGCTTGTAACGGCACGAGCCGAACGCGCCGCCCGGCGTGTGCGCGAGCGCGGCGATGGCGGCGGCGGATTCCTTCGAGGTGTCGATCAGATCCTCGGTCAGCGCGCCGATGATGCCGTTTCTGCCGGCATAGACCTTGCCGATCTTCGATTTGTGCTTGCGGGCGGTCTCGATGACGCCGGCCGCGGAGGCGTTGATGACGGCGGTGACGCCGCCCGATTGCGCGTAAAAGGCGTTCTGCGCCTTGCCGGCCGGCTTGCGGGCGGTCTTCTTTGGTACGGTCTTCTTTTTCGCTGCCATGATTTCCTCGAATGGTTCCTGCTGTCGTCCGGGCGGGCGCAAAGTCTAGCGGCTGCACACGCCTTTTTACAGCCGGTGCATTCGAGGAATTTCGCCTTGCTCGCGAGTTGCGGCCTTCAGCGCGCGGACCACGCGGCCGGCATCCTCGCCTTGTGCCAGGGCAGCAGTGAGCGCCGACCCGACGATGACGCCGGCAGCGCCCGCCGCGATGGCGGACCGGACCTGCGCGGGCGTGGAAATGCCGAAGCCGATCACCGGCGGCGGCGCGCCGGCGCGTTTGAGCGCCGCGATGCGTTCGTGCGCGGGCAGATCGAGCGTCTGTTCCGTGCCGGTGACGCCGCGGCGTCCCAGCACGTAGGTGTAGCCGCGGCTCGCGGCGGCGACGTTCGCAAGCGTCGCATCGTTGGCATCCGGCGGCAGGATGAACACCGGATCGATGCCGTGCCGTTTCGCGGCGGCGGCAAACGGCCCGCCTTCGTGCAAGGGAGCGTCGGGAACCAGCACCGAATCCACGCCTGCCGCCGCCGCCCGCGCATGGAAATATTCCAGGCCGCGCGCAAACACGAGGTTCGCATAGACGAGCACGCCGATCGGCAGATCCGGATGGCGCGCGCGAACGCGCGCCAGCAGCTCGAAGCTCTTCGCCGTCGTCATGCCCGCCCCGAGCGCGCGGTTCGCGGCGGAAACCAGCACCGGACCGTCCGCGACCGGATCGCTGAACGGCAGGCCGAGTTCGAGCGCGTCGGCGCCCGCCGCGACGACGGCGTCGATGCGCGCAAGACAAGTCACGGCGTCCGGGTCGCCGAGCATGAGAAACGGAATCAGCGCGCCTTCGCCGCGTGCTTCCAGTGATGCGAACAGGCGTGCATAACGCGACATCATTCGGTGCTCCCGAGTGCCTCGCGCACCGTGACGAGATCCTTGTCGCCGCGGGCGGAGAGATTGACGATAACGTTCATCGGCGCCGTCGCTGTGCGCGCCAGTTGTTCGGCGTACGCGAGCGCGTGCGCGGATTCGAGCGCGGGGATGATGCCTTCGGTGCGCGCAAGCCGCCGGAAGGCCGCGAGCGCGTCGGCGTCGGTGACGGCATGATATTCGGCGCGGCCGGTGGCCTTGAGGTGCGCGTGTTCGGGACCGACGCCGGGATAATCCAGCCCCGCGGAAATGCTGTGCGACTCCTGCACCTGGCCGTCGTCATCCTGCATCAATAATGTGTACGCGCCATGCAGCACGCCGGGCCGGCCGAGCGCGAGTGTCGCGCCGTGACGCCCGCTGTCCAGGCCCGCGCCGCCGGCTTCGACGCCGATCAGGCGCACGCCGGCATCGTCGATGAAATCCGCGAACACGCCGATCGCGTTCGAGCCGCCGCCGACGCACGCGAGCACCGCGTCCGGCAGCCCGCCGGTCTGCGCGAGCATCTGCGCGCGCGCCTCGCGGCCGATCACGCGCTGGAATTCGCGCACCAGGGTCGGAAACGGATGCGGTCCCGCCGCGGTGCCGAGCAGGTAATGCGTGTCCGCGTAACTCGCGGCCCAGTCGCGCAGGGCTTCGTTCACCGCGTCCTTCAAGGTCGCGCTGCCCGCGTGCACGGGTACGACTTTCGCGCCGAGCAATTCCATGCGAAAGACATTCGGTCGCTGGCGCGCGCAATCCTTCGCGCCCATGTAGATCACGCATTCAAGACCGAGCAGCGCGCAGGCGAGCGCGGTGGCAACGCCATGCTGGCCCGCGCCGGTTTCGGCGATCACGCGGCGCTTGTTCATTCGGCGCGCGAGCAGGGCCTGTGCCAGCACCTGGTTGGTCTTGTGCGCGCCGCCGTGCAGCAGGTCCTCGCGTTTCAGGAAAACACGAACCGGCGTGTCCGCGCAGAAATTGCGGCATTCGGTCAGCGGCGTCGGGCGGCCGGCATAATCATCGAGCAGGCGTTTGAGTTCGGCGTTGAACGCGGCATCGTTGCGCGCGTCGTGGAATGCGGCGTCGAGCTGTTCCAGGGGCGCTGCGAGCAGTTCCGGCACGAACACGCCGCCGAATTCGCCGAAGCGGTCAGGCAGAAGCATCGGCTTTCTCCTGTTGAGCTTGAGGAAAGCGCATCGCGACGCGAATCGCGTCGAACAGCGCGGCGAGTTTTTCCGGTGACTTGATGCCCGGCGCGGATTCGACGCCGGAGCTGACGTCGAGCAGTCCCGCGCCAGTCGCACGCGCCGCCGCGATGTTGCCGGGGTGAATGCCGCCGGCCAGTCCATGCCGCGCCATCGCGTCTGCCGGCGGCAGCCGCGACCAGTCGAACGCCACGCCGCTGCCGGGCCGTGCGCCGTCGAACAGCAGGCGATCCGCGGCGAAAGGCATGGCATCGTCTTCGCGCACCGCTTTCCACAGCGCGCATGTTGCCGGCAGTGCCGCGCGGGTCGCCTGAATGCATGCCGCCGCTTCATTGCCATGCAGCTGCACGGCCGCGAGGCCGAGCTCGCGCGCGCACGCGGCCGCGAATCCCGGATCGGCATCGGCGAACACGCCAACCATCGGCAGCGGCGATGCGCGAACGATGTCGTGCGCGGTATCGACATCCACCCGGCGCGGCGATCCGGGCGCGAACACCAGTCCGCCCCAGCGTGCGCCTGCCTGCCACGCGGCGCGCGCGTCGGCGGCGCGCGTGAGGCCGCAGATCTTGACCTCGCCGAAGGCGAGTTCGCGTGCGGCAAGATCGGTGCGCGCCGCGCGCATCAGCGAAGTCCCGACCAGGAACGCGTGCACCTGCGGCGCCAGCGCGCGCGCATCGGCGTGATCGTGAATGCCGGATTCGCACACGACGACGCGATCCGCGGGCACGCGGCGCGCAAGCCGGCGGGTCACGTCGAGGTTTACGGAAAGGTCGGCGAACGAGCGGTTGTTGATGCCGATGATCGCCGCGCCCAGCGACAGCGCGCGTTCCAGTTCGGCGTCGTCGTGCACTTCGGTGAGCACGTCGAGCCCGAGCCGCCTTGCCGCGCCTGCACAGTCGCGCCATGCATCGTCGTCCAGCACCGAGAGCATCAGCAGCGCGGCGTCCGCGCCAAAGGCGTGCGCTTCATGCACCTGCACGGGGTCGAGGATGAAATCCTTGCGCAGCACCGGCACGTTCACGCGCGCGGCGACGTAGGCCAGGTCGTCGAGCGAGCCATTGAAGAAGCGCGCGTCCGTCAGCACGGAGACGGCGTCCGCGACGCCGCGGTAGGCGTCGATCACCGGCGCGAGCGATTTGCCTGCGCGCAGGATTCCGGCGGACGGCGACGCGCGCTTGCATTCGAGGATCAGGCGCGTTCCGTTTCTCAGCAGCGCGTTGCGAAAGCCGTACAGGGCGCGCCGGCGTTTCGGCAAGGCGGCGCGATCGCCGTGCGCGAGCTCGCGGTACTTGTGCCTGACGATGGTTGCAAGAATATTTTCATTCGCCATGGCTGATCTCCACGGCCTGTTCGAGACGTTCCAGTGCGCGCCCGGACGCGATGGCCTCCCGTGCGAACGCGCAGGCGTCGCGCAGGTTCGTGGCGCGGCCGCAGGCCCACAGCATCGCACCGGCGTTCAATGCCACGGCGTCCGCGAACGCGCCGTTGTCTTCGCCGCCGAGCAGGCGGCGCAGTACCGTGGCATTGAACGCCGCATCGCCGCCGGCAAGCGCGTCAAGCGGCTGCGGCTCGAGGCCGGCGTCGCGCGGGTCGATCACGAACGTATCGATTTCACCGTCGTGCAGATGCGCGACCTGCGTCGGGCCGTGCAGGGCGATTTCGTCGATGCCACCGTTCACGACCAGGGCCGTGCGGCAGCCGAGTTGCCGCAATGTCATCGCGACCGTGCGGCACAATCCGGCGTCGTACACGCCGAGCAATTGCAGCGGCGGCGCGGCGGGATGCGACAGCGGGCCGAGCAGGTTGAACAGCGTGCGGGTCGCGAGTTCGCGCCGCACCGGCATGGCATGGCGCACGCCGGCGTGATACTGCGGCGCGAACAGGAAACAGAAACCGGTTTCGTCCAGCATGCGGCGCGCGTTGTTTGGCGCGATCCCGAGTTTCATCCCCAGCGCTTCGAGCACGTCCGCGGAACCTGCGCGGGAACTGACGGCGCGATTGCCGTGCTTGGCGACGGGCAGGCCGCAGGCGGCAAGCACGACGGCCACGGCCGTCGATACGTTCAGCGTTCCGGCGCCGTCGCCGCCGGTGCCGCAGCAGTCCGCGAACGCGTAATCCGGGCGCGGGAAGGGCAGCGCGCTTGCGCGCATGGCCGCCGCGGCGCCGGCGATCTCGTCGCTGTGTTCGCCCTTGATCCTGAGCGCGACCAGCAGCGCCGCGAGCGTCGCGGGCGGACACTCGCCGCGCATCACGCCCTCGAACAGGCCGCGGCTTTCATCCTGCGACAGCGCGCGGCCGGCGCAGAGTTTTTCAAGCAGGGGCTGCATGGCGTTTCTCCTTTTTCATGCCCGCGTTCAGCCAGGCGAGCGCGTTCGCGAGCAGCGCGCGGCCGTCATTGGTGAGGATGGATTCGGGATGGAACTGCAAGCCCGCGACGCGAGCGCGGCGATGCGCGACGGCCATCACCGTGCCGTCGCCGGTGAAGGCCAGCGCTTCGAGCGTATCGGGCAACGCCAGTGCGGCGAGCGAGTGATAACGCGCGACGGACAGGTTCCGGGGCAGCCCGTCGAACAGCGCATGCGCCGAACAAGCGATCGTGCTGGCACGGCCATGCACGATTTCCCGCGCCGCGCCGACGCGTCCGCCGCAGGCCTCGACGATTGCCTGGTGGCCGAGGCAGATGCCGAGCACGCCGAAGCGGCCGCTCGCGGCGCGGACCAGTTCGATGCACACGCCGGCATCACGCGGCGTGCCGGGGCCGGGCGAAAGCACGAAGCTCGCGCGCAGTGCACCGGCGCGCGCCAGCAGGAAGGGCAGCGGCACGTCATTGCGATAGACCTCGACCGTCGCGCCGAGCGCTTCAAGCTCATAGACGAGGTTGAAGGTGAAGGAATCGCGGTTGTCGATCACGATCAGATGCGGCGTCATGCGTGCGTCTCCGGGTTCGCGATGGCGTTCAGCACCGCCCGGGCCTTGCGTTGCGTTTCGTCCGCCTCCGCCTGCGGGTCGGACGCGAGCACGACGCCCGCGCCGGCCTGCACGCGCGCGTTGCCGTTGCGCACGGTGGCAGCGCGAATGGTGATCGCCGTGTCGAGATTGCCGGCGGCATCGAGACGGCCGACCGCGCCGCCGTAAAAGCCGCGGCGTTCCCGTTCGACGTCTCGGATGAGTTCGCTCGCGCGCAGTTTCGGCGCGCCTGACAGCGTGCCCATGTTGAGACAGGCGCGCAGCGCATGCAGCGCGTCGAGATCCGCGCGCAACTTTCCCTGCACGCGCGAAACCAGGTGCATGACGTGCGCGTAGCGGTCAACGCCGAGCAGCAGCGGCACGCGCCGCGTACCGGGTTCGCACACGCGCGCGATGTCGTTGCGCGCGAGATCGACCAGCATCATGTGCTCCGCGATTTCCTTCGCGTCCAGCCGAAGCCCGGCTTCGAGCCGTGCGTCTTCCTCGGCGTCGCGGCCGCGCGGGCGCGTTCCGGCGACGGGATACAGCTCGACCTCGCGCGTTGCGGCGTCAAAGCGCAGCGCGCATTCCGGCGAAGCGCCGAACAAGGTCGCGGATTCATCGCACAGGTAGAAGAGGTACGGGCTGGGGTTGTCGCGGCGCAACCGGGAATACGCGGCAAGCGGATCCGCGCACGGCAGCGTCCAGTGCCGCGAAAGTACGAGCTGAAAGACATCGCCCGCGCGGATCGCGGCGCGCGCGGTCTCGACACGTGCGCGAAACGCGGCGTCATCGCAATTGCCGATGGCGGAGGTTCCCGGTGCGGGCGATTGCGCGGAAACCGGCACAAGCGCTTCAAGTTCGTTTGCAATTCGCTGCAAGGTCCGCGCGAGATCGTTGCGGGAAAGCGCGTCGAAGGCGATGGCCGCGAGTTCCGCCGCGCCGCTGCGGTGATCGATTTCCAGCAGCACGTCCGGCAGCGTGAACACGTACTCGGGCAGGCCGTCGGCGGCGAGCGGCGGCAGCGGGTCGAAACGCTGGCTGAGTTCGAACGACAGCGCGCCGATCAGCATGACGCGGTCGGCGTCCGCGCGGCGGGCCGGGGCGAGCGTGGCCAGCAGTGTACGCAGCGGATCGAATACGCAGGGTTCGCGCAGGCGTGCGTGCTCGTCGCGCGGGCCATCGTCGTTCCGGCTTGCCGGCAACTGCAGTTCACGGGGCAAGTTTTCCGCTTCGTATCCGCAGTGATGGCTGAAAAGCCCGAGCGCGGCGCGTCCGTTGGCATTCGACGCGCGCACCTTGACGTGTTCGCCGTCGAGCGACACGCGCACGGCCGGCCGCAAGGCCAGCAGGCTGCGCTGCGTGCCGCCGTGACCGCTTGCGGCGGATTCCAGCAGCGCCGTGCCGTGCTGCCGGCCGTTGTCGCACAGCGCGGCGAAGGCGGCGAGCGGTTCGGGACAGCGTTCCAGCCGCAGGCGCAGCACTTCGACGCTCATGACACAAGCTCGCGGCCGGCGGCGGCAACGAACGGTTCGATTTCGCGCATCAGTCGCGCGAAACCTTGCGGGTCGAGCGACTGCGCGCCGTCGGACAACGCCGCGCTCGGATCGCAATGCACTTCGACGATCACGCCGTCCGCGCCGGCGCCGATCGCGGCCTTGCACAGCGGCGCGACGAGTTCGCGCAGGCCGGTGCCGTGCGAGGGATCGACCAGTACCGGCAGGTGCGTGCGCCGTTTCAACAGTGCAACGGCGTTGAGGTCCAGCGTGTTGCGCGTCGCCGTCTCGAAGGTGCGGATGCCGCGTTCGCAGAGAATCACGTTCGGGTTGCCGGCGTTCACGATGTATTCCGCCGCCAGCAGCAGCTCCTCCACGGTCGCCGCCATGCCGCGCTTGAGCAGCACCGGCAGCCGCGAACGTCCCACCGCCTGCAGCAGGCGGAAGTTCTGCATGTTGCGCGCGCCGATCTGCAGCGCCTGCACGTGGCGCTCCAGCAGCGCGAGGTCGCCGGCGTCGACGATTTCCGAAATCGCCGGCATGCCCTCGGCGTCCGCGGCTTCGGCGAGCAGCGCCAGCGCGTCCGCGCCATGGCCCTGGAAGCTGTACGGGCTGGTGCGCGGCTTGAACGCACCGCCGCGCAACACCTGCGCACCGGCCGCGCGCACCGCGTTCGCCGTGGCGGCCATCTGCGCGCGCGTCTCCACCGCGCAGGGGCCGGCGATCACGACGAAGCCGTTGCCGCCCACCGTCACGGCGCCGATGTCGACCTGCGTGTCATGCCGCTGCAGCTCGCGGCTGACCCGCTTGTACGGCGTGAGTATCGGCTTGACGCTTTCAACGAGCGGGTGGTTTTCAAGGTTCAGCCCGGCGAGCGCGCGTTCGTCGCCCAGGGCGCCGAGCACCAGGCGCTCCACGCCGGGCAGGTACAGCGGTTGCAGGCCGCGGCTTTCGATCTGCCGCAGGAAGGCCTGCGCATCGCCGGCGCCGGCTTCGGGTCTGAGTACGATGATCACGGCGGTGTCCTCGCGTCCGGATGAAAAAAAAAACCCGCTTTCCGGCGGGCTTTTTTCATTCCGAAACGAAAAACCCGCCGGGCGGCGGGCTTCGAGGTTCAGCGGTTGTCGGCCGTCTCAGGCCGAAACCGGGTCACGCACGCGCACCCGCCGGGGAGTGGGTCCACCACCACCAGCGACGGGCAAACAGCTTGTTGATCGTGTGCGACATTGGACCGGACTGTAGGCGCGGGGTCGCAGGCGTGTCAATCCCCGCGCCTGCGAAGCCCCGCCACAGCCGCCGGTGCGGCCTGATAATTGTCTGATTTAAAGGCTTTTTTCGGCGATTTCGTTGACCTGCAATGCAACGAACGGTAACTTTATCGGTCTGTTTCCATGGACGCCGGCCTGCCTTGCCGGCGTTTGTGCGTTGCAAATCCACAGAGCGAGAAAAGAACATGAGAATCGTGCTGCTAGGGGCTCCCGGTTCGGGCAAGGGGACGCAGGCCAAGAAACTGGTCGAAAAATACGGCATCCCCCAGATTTCCACGGGCGACCTGCTCCGCGAGGCGCTGGCCGCCGGCACCCAGCTGGGCAAGAAGGCCAAGGCCGCGATGGACGCGGGCCAGCTGGTCTCCGACGAGATCGTGCTCGGCATCATCCGCGAGCGCCTGAAGAAGCCGGATGCGAAGAACGGTTTCATCATGGACGGCTTCCCGCGCAACATTCCGCAGGCCCAGGCGCTGGACCAGATGCTGATGCGCCTCGGCCAGCCGGTGGACGCCGCGATTCTCGTGGACGTCGATCTCGACAGCCTGATCCAGCGTCTTGCCGGCCGCCGCACCTGCGAGGTCTGCGGCCAGATGTACAACGTCTACACGGCGCCGCCGAAGATCGACGGCCAGTGCGACAAGTGCGGCGGGCCGCTGCACCACCGCGCCGACGACAACGAGGAAACCATCGGCAACCGCCTGCGCGTGTACGAGGCGCAGACCAAGCCGCTGATCGAGTACTACCGCGAGCAGGACAAGCTGCACACGCTGAAAGGCACTGGCGAGATCGACGAGATTTTCGCGCGGCTGGTGAAGATGCTCGAACCGGTGCGTGAACAGGCCAGGGCCGCCGCGAAGCAGCGTGCCCGCGTGGCGGCCGTGCACAAGGCCGCGACCAAGCTGCGCGAGCAGAAGGCCGCGAAGAAGGCGGAAACGAAGAAGGCGCCGGAAAAGAAGGCAGCGGAAAAGAAAGCCGACGCGAAGCCGCCGGCCGCCAAGGTTGCCGAACCGAAGAAGCCGGCGGCGAAAAAGGCCGCGGCAAGGAAGGCCGCGCCGAAGAAGGCTGCCGGCAAGAAGAAAGTGACGAAGAAGGCAGCAACGAAGAAAAAGGCGGCCGCGAAAAAGACGGCTTCGAAGAAAACCGCTTCGAAGAAGAAGGCGGTCGCGAAGAAGAAAGTGACGAAGAAACCCGCGACGAAGAAGAAGGCCGTTGCGAAGAAAACGGCGAAGAAGGCCGCTCCAAAGAAAAAATCAGCCGCGAAAAAAGCATCCGGCAAGAAGAAGCCGGTTGCGAAGAAGAAACCCGCGGGCAGGAAGAAAGCCGCACCGAAGAAAAAAGCAGCCGGCAGGAAAAAGGCCGGCAGCAAGAAGAAAAAGCGCTGAGAGTCAGCGGCAACGAAAAACGGCGGATGCGAATCCGCCGTTTTTTTGACAGGATTAACAGGATTTGAAGAAAAGTTCTGAAAAGGAACCGTTGTAAATCCTGTGCATCCTGTTAATCCTGTCCATTGCCTTTTTCTTCTTCATCAAGAAAGCGAACGCCGCCCGCCGCAACCATCATCCCCATCCGCCCTTCAAGAATATCGACGAGTTTCAGGCCCGCCGCTGCACGCCGCCAGCCTTTCAGCAGGTCCAGATTCCGGTCGCCGCGCACCAGCCGCTCGATTTCCTTGCGGTTCGCGATGCTTGCCGGTGCGAGTTCGTTGGCATTGGCAATCGCCTTCAACGCCGCCATCAGCAGGTCGGCCTGCGCTTCCTGCGACAGCGTGAGGCGCTCGCGCATCGCTGGCAGGTCTTCGGGCGGCGGCGCGGTGCGCGCCGTGTCGATGAGTTTCAACAGCGTCTCGCCGTGACGCAGGGCAAAGCCTTCCTCGACGCCGCGCACGGTCGTCAATGCGGCGACGTTCTTCGGCGGCCGCTGCGCGATGAAAACCAGCGCGTCATCCTTCAGCAGCCATTGCCGCGGACGATCGACGCGCATGGCTTCGCGTTCGCGCCACTCGGCAAGCGCGCGCAGGATCGCGACTTCCTTCGGTTTCAGTTTCGCCGCGGCGCGAATGCGCTTCCAGGCCTTTGCCGGATCCAGACGATACTGCGATGGCTCCGTCAGCACCTCCAGTTCCGGTTCGAGCCAGTCCTCGCGGCCCAGGGATTCCAGTTTCGACGACAGGTGTTCGTGCAGCGCACGCAGATAACGCACGTCGTCCGCCGCGTACTCCAGTGCATCCTGTGACAGCGGCCGGCGCGACCAGTCGGCGCGCGTCATGGACTTGTCCAGCTCCACGCCGAGAATGTCCCGCACCAGTGCCGCATAGCCGGTCTGGTCGCCATAGCCGCACAGGCTCGCCGCAATCTGCGTGTCGAACACGGACGCCGGAATCTTTCCCGATGCCTGGAAGATGACTTCGAGATCCTGGCGGCCGGCGTGCAGCAGGACGCACGTGCCCGCGCTCGAAAGCCGCTCCCACAACGGGCCGAGATCGTCCAGCGCCAGCGGATCGATGCAGGCAATCTGCTCGCCCGCCGCGACCTGCACCAGGCACAGGCGCGGGTAATACGTCTTCTCGCGCATGAACTCGGTGTCCAGCGCAACGAGGCGCGTACCGGCGGTGTCGTCGAGAAACTGGCCAAGGGCCGCGGAGCTGTCAATGAACGCGAAGCGGGACATGAAGGCGCGATTCCTGTTCGGTGGGTGCGGTATGATGCGGGCCTCACGCACTCCCGGCAAGTCCGCATGGTTGCATTGTTCGTCCGTTATCTCGATCTCGTGCTGATGCGCCTGCCGCCGCAGGCATTTCCCGCGTCGCGCTTCCTGTTCGGCGTGACGCTGCTTGCCTTCCTGCTGACGGCGCTGGCGAGCAATTTCATCCTGTCGCACGATCCGGTTTATTCGATGGTGCGCGCGATGCTGTCCGTGTTCAATCTTTGCGCTGCCGCTGCGCTGATACTGCTGGTTGCACGGCGCAGCGCCCGCTGGCAGCAGACGGCGTCCGCATTGCTGGGCGGTGAAACCGTCATTGGCCTGCTGGTGCTGCCGGTGCTGCTCGCGCGCGCGATGGGCATGGAAAACGTCTTCCTGTTCACGAGCGTGTTGCTGTTTCTGATCTGGGAACTCGTGTTCCTCGCGCACGTCTACCGCAACGCGCTGGACACCGGCATGGGAACAGGCCTGCTGGTCGCGGTGATCTACGTCATCGCGTCGAGCGTCATCAAGCAGCAACTGATGCCGTTTCCGGTGGAACAGTAAACAGGGGTTCGTGATGCACGTTCACATTCTCGGAATCTGCGGGACCTTCATGGGCGGCGTCGCGGCGATCGCGAAATCCGCCGGGCATGCCGTCAGCGGTTCGGACGCCAACGTGTACCCGCCGATGTCCACGCAACTGGAGAGACTGGACATTCCGCTGACGGAAGGCTGGGACCCGGCGCAGTTCGAGCCGCGCCCGGACATTGTCGTCATCGGCAATGCGCTCTCGCGCGGCAACCCGGCCGTCGAGTACGTGCTGGACAACGACCTGCCGTACGTTTCCGGTCCGCAGTGGCTGGCGGAAAACGCGCTGGCGGGCAAGTGGCGGCTCGCCGTCGCCGGCACGCACGGCAAGACAACCACGTCCGGCATGCTTGCGTGGATACTGGAACATGCCGGTCTGAATCCCGGCTTTCTCATCGGCGGCGTGCCGGGAAACTTCGAGGTTTCCGCGCGCCTGACCGACAGCCCGTTCTTCGTGCTGGAAGCCGACGAGTACGATACGGCGTTCTTCGACAAGCGCTCCAAGTTCGTGCATTACCGGCCGCGCACCGCGATTCTCAACAATCTCGAGTTCGATCACGCCGACATTTTCGAAAATCTCGACGCGATAAAAAAACAGTTCCACCATCTTGTCCGCACCGTTCCCGGCAACGGGCTCATCGTCGCGAACGGCATGGACGGCAATCTCGATGCGACGCTCGAGAAAGGCTGCTGGACGCCGCGCGAAACCTTCGGCCACGACGGCAGATCGACCTGGAACGCGCACGCACTGAGCCGGTCCGCGAACGAATTCGAAATCAGCTTCAATCGCGAAGTCATCGGCAGGCTGAAGTGGCCGTTGCACGGCATGCACAATATGCAGAATGCATTGGCGGCGATCGCAGCGGCAAGAAACGCCGGCGTGCCCGCGGCTGTCGGCATCGAGGCGCTGGAGAAATTCCGCGGCGTGAAACGGCGCATGGAACTGCGCGGTGAAATCGGAGGCGTGCAGGTCTTCGACGATTTCGCGCACCATCCGACGGCGATCCGGCTCACGCTGGAAGGCGCGCGCAACGCGGCCACGGAGCGCCGCCTGGTCGCGGTATTCGAGCCGCGCTCGAACAGCATGCGCATGGGCCTGCACCGTTCGGAACTCGCACAAAGTTTCGCGGCGGCCGACCAGGTTTTCATTTACCAGCCGCCGTACCTGGATTGGTCGGTTCGCGACGTTGTCACGGAACTGGGCGAGCGCGGCGCGAGCGCGGACAACATGGAATCGCTGGTTGAAGATATCCGCCGTTTTTCGAAGCCGGGAGATTCCGTCGTCATCATGTCGAACGGCGGTTTCGGTGGTCTGCACGAAAAGCTGCTGGCGGCGCTGGAACGGCAACAGGAGGCAGACGCATGAATGAATCGTCTCCGCGCCGCATCGCGCTCGCGTTGACCGGCGCATCCGGCGCGCAGTACGGACTGCGGCTGCTGGAAATCCTGCTCAGGCAGGAGCATCGCGTGGAACTGATGCTCTCCAAACCCGCGCAGGTCGTCATCGGCACCGAAACGGACTGGAAACTGCCCGGCAGGGTTTCGGAATACGCCGGATTCTTTTCGGCGCGGTTCGGCACGCGCAAGGACCTGCTGAGCGCGCATGGGCCGGAAGAATGGACGGCCTCCTGCGCCAGCGGATCGAACCCGCCGCACGCGATGGCGATCTGCCCGTGCAGCATGGCGACCTTGTCGTCGGTTGCCGCCGGCAGCAGCCGTTCCCTGATCGAGCGCGCCGCGGACGTGATGATCAAGGAACACCGTCCCCTGGTGCTGGTGCCGCGCGAAATGCCGTTCTCCGCGATCCACCTTGAAAACATGCTGAAGCTCGCGCGACTCGGCGTGACCATCATGCCGCCCGTGGCCGGCTTCTACGGTCACCCCGAAACCATCGATGACATGATCGATTTTGTCGTCGCGCGAGTGCTGGATCACCTGCGCGTGCCGCATTCGCTCGGTCCGCGCTGGGGTAAGCAGTGAATTTGAAGAAAGAATAGGCAGGATTAACAGGATTTTTCAGGATTAACAGGATTCAGGAATGTGCATGCAGGAGCGCCCTCCCGGACGCGATTCTTGCCCATTTCCATTCGTGTTCTTCAAAAGGATCGCGAGAAACCAACGACGCCGCACTGTCGTTCGTGAAGGTGAAAGAAGGGAGAGGTTGAAAGGCGAAAGCGAAGACCAATGGGCAGTTCGGAGGAGCGCGCTCTCGCGCGCCGTCTACGATTCGGCCGCGGGAGCGGCCTCCTGCGTGGCTTCGATAACCGCCGTTTCTACAAACCGGACATCGTTATAAAAATCCTGTTAATCCTGTCCATTGCCCTTTCCTTGCTTTCGCTTCATTCAGTACGTGTCACGCAAACGCGTTCGCGGAAAAGTATCCCGGCAAAAAATAGAACGGCGCCCAGGCGAGCGAGGAGACCAGATCGCTCAGGATGAACACGCGCCGGCGCATTCCGGCCGCGCCCGCAACGGCGGGCAGGAACGGCCGCACCGGTCCCGCGAAGCGCCCGACGACCACCGCGAGTACGCCCCACTTTTCCAGGAAATCGTGAGTGCGGTCGAGATGCTTGTGCCAGCGGCGTCCGGTGCTGCGGTCGTGGAAAAGGTGTTCGAGTTCGCGGCCGATGAAGAAGCTGCTGATGTCGCCGATGCTGGCGCCCGCCGCCGTCCACAGCAGCAGCGGCAGCACCGGCAGGTCGAGACCGCCGGCCAGGGCCGCGAGCGCGAACAGCATGATCGCGCCCGGCAGCACGACGCCGACGACGAAGAACGATTCCGCGAAGGCCGCCAGCAGCAATGCCGCGCCGAGCCAGCCGGAGTGTTGTGAAAGCCAGGCGGTGGCGTCAGTGAGGAAATCCATGAAAAGGCGGCAGGCTTACCTGCCGCGGTGCCGGTGTGCGGCGTTCATGCGTCCTGCCAGGTGTCGGCGCGTTGCGTGGCCACCTGGCCCGTCGTCTCGCGCAGCCGTTGCGAAAGAATGAACGCCAGCGACTGGAAGAAGCGGCCGAAGAAGCCGGGATTCTCGCGAATGATGCTCTGCACCTGCGCGTGCGTGATGTAAAGGAGCTCGACGTTCGTCTTTGCGATCACGCTCGCGTTCGCCGGTTCGGATTCGATGAACGACATTTCGCCGAAGATTTCGCCGGGACCGGCTTCCGCCAGTTCGATCTGGAAGCCGGCATGGTCGCGGCAGACCTTCACCTCGCCGGCGCGGATGACAAGGATGCCGCCGGGCTTGTGATTTTCCTCGAGGATCATGTCGTCGGGCGCGAACGTCTTTACCTGGGCGTTGCCCAGCAGCGCCTTCCACTCGGCGTCACGCAGGAACTTGAACGGATTTTCCATTTGCCTTTCCCCCGGCGATCAATGGTATTGGGCGGGATGCGTCCCGTGCAACCGAAGGCTTTCGAAGAAAGGGTAGATCATGCGTTTCGGTCCTGCCGGGATTGTCGCCGGCGTTTCAGAGAATTTCCCAGCTCGGAAGATCGCCGAAGCGATCCTTGCCTTTTCCGCCGGCCTGTTCGTTCCAGGCGCGCAGGCGCCGCGACAGCGTCAGTGCGATCGACTGCGAGAATCGCCCGAACAGGGCAGGGTTTTCCTCGAACAGGGGATTGAGGCGCTGCGGCGTGAGGACGACGGCTTCGGTATCGTCGGCCGCGACCACGCTCGCGCTGGCGGGACGCGGCAGGGGGCTGATGAACGCGGCTTCGCCGAACATCTCGCCCGCTTCCAGCGTGGCGACAGTGATGAGATAGCTGTTGACGTTTCGCTGCACCAGCACGGAACCGGTGCGGATGATGAACAGGCCGAGCGGCGGCTGGCCTTCCTTCACCAGCGTCTGGCCCGCCCTGACGCGGCCGAGCTGCATCTTCGCATGCAGCAGCCGGACATCGTCCTTGTTGAGCTTGAGCAGCGTCCTTTCCATGCGGCCCTCCCTGGCCTTGCAGATGTTTCCGGTGGGACCGCGTCAGGTTTCGCGGTTGATCATGTGATGCGCGGTCATTGTCAGGCCCTGCATCAGGCGTTCGCCGGCGGCGGCGGGAACCTGCAACTCGCGCATTGCGACGTTCATGCAGTACAGCCACTGCGCCGCTTCGGGTCTGCCGATTGAAAACGGCAAGTGCCGGAAGCGCAATCGGGGATGGCCGCGTTTTTCGTGATAGAGCGCCGGACCTCCCATCCAGCCGGACAGGAACTCGTACAGCTTGTCGCGGGACTCCGTGAGGTCTTGCGGATGCATGTCGCGAATGACCTTCGCCGCAGGGTCGCGGTCCATCACATCGTAAAAGTGATCGACCAGTTCGCGCACGCCGACAGCACCGCCCAGCAGGTCGTAAAGCGTTTCGGGCTGAAAGGCGGTCATAAGGACTTGAACACCGAGTAGGCGGCGGCGACGGTGCCGGCGATGTCATCGCCGGAATGCGCGGTGGAAACGAACCCGGCTTCGAATGCCGATGGCGCAAGGTACACGCCGTGTTCCAGCATTCCGTGGAAGAAACGCGTGAAGCGTTCCGTGTCGCAGGCCATGACGTCCTTGAACGACGTCACGCGCGGCTGTTCGGTGAAGAACAGGCCGAACATGCCGCACACCTTGTTTATTGCGAGCGGCACGTTCGCGCGTTTCGCCGCATCCGCGAGGCCGCCGCACAGCTGTTCGGTAAGCCCGTCAAGGCGGTTGTGGAAATCCGGCTCGCTGACGATGTCGAGCATCGCGCTGCCCGCCGCCATGGCGACGGGATTTCCGGACAGGGTGCCGGCCTGGTAGACCGGACCGAGCGGCGCGAGGTGCGACATGATTTCCCTTTTCCCGCCGAACGCGCCGACCGGCATGCCGCCGCCGATGATCTTGCCGAGGGTGGTGAGGTCCGGCGTCACGCCGTAGCGCTCCTGCGCGCCGCCGCGGCTGACGCGAAAGCCCGTCATCACCTCGTCGAGGATCAGCACCGCGCCGTGCGCGTCGCACATCTCGCGCAGCGTTTCGAGAAAACCGGGCTCGGGCGGTACGCAGTTCATGTTGCCGGCGACGGGCTCGACGATCACGCAGGCGATCCCGCCGCCGATCTTTCCGAACACGTCCCTGACTTGTGCAGCGTCGTTGTAGTCCAGCGTCAGCGTGTGTTCCGCCGCGCTCGCCGGCACGCCCGGCGAGGTCGGCACGCCGAGGGTGAGCGCGCCGGAGCCGGCCTTCACCAGCAGCGCGTCCGAATGGCCGTGGTAGCAACCCTCGAACTTGATGATTTTTTCCCGGCCGGTGTAGCCGCGCGCGAGGCGGATCGCGGACATGGTCGCTTCCGTGCCGGAATTGCACATCCGCACCAGTTCGATGGACGGCACCAGTTCGCAGACCTTGCGCGCCATTTCCGTTTCCAGCGGCGTCGGCGCGCCGAACGAGAGGCCGTTCTGCACGGCGTGCAGCACCGCGTCACGCACCTTCGGATGGTTGTGGCCCGCGACCATTGGCCCCCACGAACCGACGTAGTCGATGTAACGGCGGCCTTCGGTGTCCCAGGCGTAGGGGCCGTCGGCGCGCGCGAAGAACACGGGATCGCCGCCGACGGACTTGAAGGCGCGAACCGGCGAGTTCACGCCGCCGGGGATGTAGCGCTGGGCCTCATTGAAGAGCGCGGAGGTCATGGCGGCTCCTTTGTGCTTGATCGGGCGGGGAAAACGGGTGCGTATGCTAACCGAAGGCGGATTTCCCCGGAACCGCGGGGCTTGACAGCGCGCCGACCTTAAACTACTTTGTAATTCAAAGTTATTTGCATGAGGAAAACTCCGATGACATCCGAAGACGCACAGGCGAATCTTGCCTACATACGCCAGCTGATGGAGGACACGCGCCGCGCGGCCTGTGTCGGCGGCGGCTATTTCATTGTCTGGGGCGTCGCCATCGGCCTTGGCCTGATCGCGACCTGGGCGCGCATCGCGGATTACTGGACGGTCTCGCCGTTTGCAGCCTGGACGGTGTGCCTCGTGGCCGGCGGCATCGGCACGTTTTTCCTGGCGCGGCGGGAAACCGTCGAGGCGCCTGGCGGACGGCTCATCGGCATGGTCTGGATGTCGATGGGCATCGGCATGCTGATCATCTTCTTCATCGGGGTCGGCAGCGGAAATCTCGACGGGCAGCACATGTCCGCGCTTTCGAGCGCGCTGGTGGGCGGCGCGGTGTTCATGACCGGCACGCTGGCCGGACTGAACTGGTTGCGCAATCTCGCCTTCGGGTGGTGGGCGGGCGCGGCGGTGATGTTCGCCTGGCCCGGCCTGTACGTCCTGTTGCTGATGGGCGTGATGCTGCTCGCGCTGTACGTCGTCCCGGGCGTGATCCTGATCCGGATGAAGCGGGCGTCGCGGAGCGCGTCATGACCGAGTTCGATCACAGCCGGCTCGACGACCTGATCCATTCCAGGATCCGGCTCGCCGTGATGGCCGTGCTCGCGAGCGTTGCGCGTGCCGAGTTCACCTTCATCCGCGACAGGGTGAACACCACCGACGGCAACCTCAGCACTCACCTGCGCAAGCTCGAGGACAGCGGCTACGTGGAAATCCGCAAGCGCTTCGAAGGCCGCAAGCCCGTGACCGACGTGGCGCTGACCGGCAAGGGCAGGAAGGCGTTCGCCGCTTACGTCGCGCATCTCGAGACCCTGTTGTCCATATCGAAAGGAGACGACGCATGAGGATCGAACGGCATCACCTGAACGCCGTCACGCGCGTTCTTTACACCGCAGGAATTCTTGTCTCGCTGGCGACATTCATCCTGCATGCCATTCCGCTGAACTGGGGAATCTTCCTGACATCGGCCTGCTTCATCGTGGGCGGTATGCTGTGGGGAGTACGACGTCCGGAAAAACCGGACCAAGGGAGAGAATCATGAAAACGGTGACGAAATACCTGTTGTTGCTGCTGCCGCTCGTGCCGGTCCTGCCGGTGCACGCCGCAGAAGCCTCCGTGCAGGAACTCGAGGCCATGCTCGGCGAATGGCAGGGAGGCGGCTGGGTGCAGCGCGGGCGGGAACGCATGACGTTCACCGGTCACGAATCGGTGCGTTACGCGCTGGACCGGACAGCGCTCCTGGTCGAGGGCAGGCACTTCACCGAACGCGAGGGCGTGCAGACACGGGTTCACACCGCGCTTGCGCTGATACGCGCGGCGACGCAGGGCGATGCGCCTTACTCATTGCATTCCTACCTGTCCGACGGACGGGAAATCGAAGGCTGGGCGAGCTGGACGGACGGCGAGTTCCAGTGGGGTTTCAGCGTGCCGGAGCGGGCGCGCGAAGTGCGCTACCGGGTGTGGATCGACGGCGACCAATGGACCGAAGTCGGCGAGACACGCGTCGAGAACGGCGAATGGAAGCGGTACTTCGAGATGCACATGACGCGCGTGGCAGAGACGGTGTCGCCCTGATCGGTGAGCGGTCGTTTCCCGGTAATTGTTTTTTTCATGAAGACGGGCAATCCGAACCAAACGATGTTTTCCAGTGTCGTAATGTGACCGACAACCCGGGGGGGGATTGGTCATGTCAGAAGCACGGTCAGGCGTTCAGGAACGCCCGCACACCTTGCTCGAGCCCGTCCAGCCGGACGAGCGCATCCAGACGCTGGACGTGCTGCGCGGTTTCGCGCTGTTCGGCATCCTGTTCGTCAATGTCAGCGCGCTGGCGAGTCCGGCGGCGTGGTTCAGCGTTGACTGGGACGAAATCGGGACCCTGAACTACGCGGTCGAAGCCCTGAAGCTGTTCTTCGTGCAGGGCAAGTTCTATACGCTGTTCGCCTTCCTGTTCGGTCTCGGTTTCACGGTTCAGCTTGCGCGCGCGGAGAAGGCCGGCCGCGGTTTCGCCGCACGGTTTCTCTGGCGCGTGACCATTCTCTGGTTCATCGGACTCTTTCACATCGTGGCGCTCTGGGAAGGCGACATCCTGAACACCTACGCCGTCGCGGCGACGGTGCTGCTGCTGTTCTACGGCATGAAGCGCGCGCTCGACGCGCTGGTTCGCCGCCAGAGCCACGGGCGGCGGGAAAGGGCGCCGCGCCGGCTTGTGCTGGTAGCGGCGGGCCTGCTGATGTTCGGTCCCTTGCTCGCCTTCGCCGGCTTCGTGAACCACGCGCTCGATATTCGTGCCGCGGCACTTGCCGGCGAAACGCTGAGCGAGCCGGATCGGCAGATATGGGAGCAGCTAAAAGCCGGCGAAGATCCCGCGAAGCAGGCCGAGCACGAAGCGGAGATCGCGGCGGCAACGGATACCTTCGCGAACGGCAGCTACCTGGACACGCTTCATTATCGCGTCGGGAAGCTCGCCGAGCGCATGCTGTCCGGCGTGTTCTGGTTCATGGTCGCCGGCATCTTCATGGTCGGCGCCTGGTTCGGCCGGAACAACTTCATCGGCCGCGCCGCGGAACTGCAGGGCGGCTTTCGCCGGCTGCTCCTGGCAAGCGTGATCGTCGGCGTGCCCCTGTCGCTGCTGTTCACTTACGGGACCATCGAACATCCCGGCTCGGCGCTTTCGTGGTGGAAGTGGTCGAACCTGTTCATGAAGACCGCATCCGGCCTTGCGTTCGCGCTGGCGTTCGTGGCGGGCATCACCCTGCTGATGCTGACGCGCGCGCGGCGCTGGCTGGAGCCGCTTGCGCCGGTCGGCCGTACGGCCCTGTCCAACTATCTGCTGCAGTCGCTGGTCGGAACGTTCGTGTTCTACGGCTATGGCTTCGGCCTGATGGGCAGGCTCGACGCGGCCGGGCAGCTCGTTTACATCGCGCTGCTGTTCGCCGGACAGGTGTGGCTCAGCCGCTGGTGGCTTGCGCGGTTCCGTTTCGGTCCCGCCGAGTGGCTGTGGCGTTCGCTGACCTACATGCAGCTTCAGCCCATGCGGATACCGGAAGCCTCCGCGAATCCCGCCGCGCGTCCCGGCTGAGGTTTCCGCGCTTGCCTTTCGCCGCGGCAGGCGCAAGGATGCGGGAAACCTTTTCCCGGGGGGGATAAGCCATGACCGACGCCACGACTGCGGGACCGATCACCGCGGCGGAACGCATTGTTGCACTGGACGTGCTGCGCGGTTTCGCGCTGCTCGGCATCCTGCTGGTGAACATCGCGTTCTTCGCGCATCCGCTGACGGATCCTTTCAACTTCGGCGCCGACGAGGGCAGCGTGAACGCCACGATCGCGTGGTTCACCGCGTTCCTAGCGCAGGGCAAGTTCTATCCGCTGTTCTCGCTGCTGTTCGGCCTTGGATTTGCCGTGCAGCTTGAACGCGCGCGCAGGCGCGGCGGTTCCTTCGTGCCGGCGTACCTGCGCCGCCTGCTCGTGCTGCTTGCCATCGGCGTATTGCACGGCGTGTTCGTCTGGGCTGGCGACATTCTCACGATGTACGCGCTGCTCGGATTCCTGCTGCTGCTGCTCGGCCTCGGCAGGCCGGGCTGGCTGCTCGTTTTCGCCATCACGGCTTTTGTCGTCCAGGTCCTGATCGCGACCGGTACGAGCTTCATGATGCTGGGCATGACGGCATGCAAGCCGGTACTTGATGCGACAGCGGAGCAGCTCGCAGCGCTTGATCCCTCGCTCGTGCAGGCGTGCAGCGCCGAAGGCATGGCGCAGATGAAGGCGGGCTTTGCCGAAGCGCAGGCGGAACTGACCGCGCTGCGCGAGGTCGCGGGGCCGGCGTACGCGACCGGCAGCTATGCCGAGATCACCGCCGTTCGCGCGCGGGAATTCGGCATGATGCTGTCGAACATGAGCTTCGTCGGTTTCGAGGTGCTGGCGATGTTCCTGTTCGGCGGGTGGCTGGGCAAGCGCGGGATCTTCTCGAAGCCCAATGAACACAAACGCTTTTTTCGCATCACGCTCCTGCTTGCGGTCGTCGTGGGCCTGCCGCTGTCGGCGTGGTTCGCGAACATCGCCATGCGGGTGGACTACTCCGACATGTTCGATCCGGCCTTCGGGTGGTCGTTTCTCCTGAACCTTTTCGCCGGGCCGTTGCTTGCGCTGGGCTACGCGAGCGCCTTCATGCTCGCGATGCAGGGGCGCGCGTCGCGCTGGCTTGGGGTGCTCGCGCCGGTCGGACGCATGGCGCTGACGAACTACCTCGCGCAGTCCGTCATCTGCACGCTGATCTTCTATTCCTACGGCTTCGGACTCATGGCCGAGCAGCCCGGCGCGCTCGCGCTGCTGGGCATCGTCGTCGCGGTTTATGTCGTGGAAGTGTTCTGGAGCCACTGGTGGCTGAAGCGGTTTGCGTTCGGTCCCGCGGAATGGCTCTGGCGCGCGCTGACCTATTTCCAAAGGCCGCGAATGCGGCTCGCGGAATCGCGGGCATGAAACGGTTGCGGCAATGACCGGAAG
>DASVCH010000119.1:0-9096 GCA_036381715.1 Gammaproteobacteria bacterium
CCATGTGGGAGCGGCATCCTGCCGCGAAACCTACAACCCCAACTCCTCCCACATCGCATCCACGCGTTCCTTCACGTCCTGCGACATTTCAATCGGCGTTCCCCATTCCCGATTCGTCTCGCCGGGCCACTTGTTGGTGGCGTCGAACCCGATCTTCGAACCAAGCCCCGAAACCGGCGACGCGAAATCGAGATAGTCGATCGGCGTGTTCTCGATGATGGTGCAATCGCGCGCCGGATCCATGCGCGTGGTCATCGCCCAGATCACTTCCTTCCAGTCGCGGATGTTCACGTCGTCATCGGTGACAATCACGAACTTCGTGTACATGAACTGCCGAAGGAACGACCAGATGCCGAGCATGACGCGCTTGGCGTGACCGGGATACTGTTTCTTCATGGAAATCACGGCAAGACGATACGAACAGCCTTCCGGCGGCAGGTAGAAATCCGCGATCTCCGGAAACTGCTTCTGCAGGATGGGCACGAACACTTCATTGAGCGCGACGCCAAGCACGGCCGGTTCGTCGGGCGGCTTGCCTGTGTAGGTGGAATGGTAGATCGGATCGTTACGGTGCGTGATGCGCTCGATCGTGAACACGGGAAAGTTTTCGACTTCATTGTAGTAACCGGTGTGATCGCCGAAGGGACCTTCCGCCGCGACTTCATCCGGATGGATGAAACCTTCCAGCACGATCTCCGCGCTCGCGGGAACCTGCAGATCGGAACCGGTGCATTTCACGAGCGCGGTCTTCGAGCCGCGCAACAGTCCGGCGAATGCATATTCGCTCAGAGCGTCGGGCACCGGCGTGACCGCGCCGAGAATGGTCGCCGGATCCGCGCCGAGCGCGACGGCCACCGGGAAAGGCTCGCCGGGATGCGCCTTTTTCCATTCCTGGAAATCCAGCGCGCCGCCGCGATGCGACAGCCAGCGCATGATGACCTTGTTCTTCGCTATGACCTGTTGCCGGTAGATGCCGAGATTCTGCCGTTCCTTGTGCGGCCCTTTCGTGACGACGAGTCCCCAGGTGATCAGCGGTCCCGCGTCTTTGGGCCAGCAGGTCTGGATCGGCCATTCGGAAAGATCGACGTCGCCGCCTTCGATGATGTTTTCCTGGCAGGGCGCCTTTTTCACGACATCCGGCGCCATGTCGAGCACTTTCCTGTACTTCGGCAGCACTTTCAGCGCGTCGCGAAAACCCTTCGGCGGTTCCGGTTCCTTCAGAAAGGCGAGCAGGCGTCCCACATCGCGCAGGGCAGCCACGCTTTCCGCGCCCATGCCGAGCGCGACGCGCTCCGGCGTGCCGAACAGGTTGCCGAGCACCGGCACTTTCGATCCTTTCGGATTCTCGAACAGGACGGCAGGACCGCCGGCCTTCAACAGGCGGTCGCAGATCTCGGTCATCTCGAGCTCGGGATCGACTTCGCGCGTGACGCGCTTCAAGAGGCCGCGCTGTTCGAGCTGCGCGAGAAAATCCCGCAGGTCACGGTATTGCATGCGTTGGCGTCGTATCAGGGAAGTGTGGCGGCCACTATAATGGCGGTAACCCCCAAAACAAAGCGGAGCGCCGCGATGGAATTTCGCAATCCCGACCGGGACGCCATCAGCCGGATTCTTTCCGACGCCACGACCATTGCCGTGGTCGGGCTGTCGCCGAATCCCGACCGTCCGAGTCACGGCGTGGCCAAGGCCATGCAGCAGTTCGGCTACCGCATCATTCCCGTGCGGCCGAAGGTCGAGGAGGTCCTCGGCGAACCGGCGTACCCCGATCTTCGCGCGCTGCCGGAAACGCCGGACATCGTCGATGTGTTTCGCGCGCCGGAACACGCCGGCGAGATCGTCGATGACTGCATCGCAATCGGCGCGAAAGTGCTCTGGCTGCAGGAAGGCGTCGTCAACGAGGCGGCGGCGGAGAAGGCCCGTTCGCACGGGATCACCGTGGTGATGGATCGCTGCATATATAAAGAGTGGGTGGCGCTCAAGGGCGGCGCCACGCCGTAGCCGATGCAGCTTGCCTTCACGAAAATGCATGGCGCCGGCAACGACTTCGTCGTTGTCGACGCCACCCGCGCGCCGCTCGAGCTGGATCGCGAGGAACGCCGCCGGCTTGCCGACCGCCGTTTCGGCGTAGGCTGCGATCAATTGCTGGTGGTGGAATCGCCGCGCGGCGACGAGGATTTCTTCTACCGCATCTACAACGCGGACGGCGGCGAAGTCGAGCAGTGCGGCAACGGCGCGCGCTGCGTTGCGCGTTTCATTCATGACAAGGGCCTGTCGCAGGACACCCGCCTGCGGCTCGGTTCGCTGGGCGGCATCGTGGAAGCCGAACTGCTGGAAGATGCCGTACGCGTGAACATGGGCGCGCCGAAACTCGCGCCGGCCGACATACCGTTCGTCGCGGACGCCGAAGCGCTCACCTACGCCGTCGATCTCGAAGGCGAAACGCTCGACATCGGCGCCGTTTCCATGGGCAATCCGCATGCGGTGCTGACGGTGAACGACGTCGCGGCGACACCCGTCGCGGATCTCGGCGAGATGCTCGAATCGCACCCGCGCTTTCCGGAACGCGCCAATGTCGGCTTCATGCAGCGCGTCGACGCAACGCACGTGAAACTCCGCGTCTTCGAGCGCGGCGTGGGCGAAACGCAGGCCTGCGGCACGGGCGCATGCGCCGCCGCCGTGTGGGGCATGCTTGCCGGCCAGCTCGATCATGACGTCGAGGTCGAACTGCCGGGCGGCAGGCTCATGGTAAGCTGGCGCGGTCGCGGAGAACCGGTGTTTCTCGCCGGACCCGCCGTCACGGTGTTTGAAGGAACCTATCTCTTATGAGCAGCAGCCGCAGATCGCGCGATGCCGGCACGATTTCCGCCGAAGCCGTGGCGGAATTTCTCGACGAACATCCGGAATTCTTCGAATCGCAGCCGCAACTCGCGGCGAAACTGCGCATTCCGCACGTCAGCGGCGAGGCGGTTTCGCTGATCGAGAAACAGGTCGAAATCCTGCGCAAGCAGAATGGCCAGCTGGAAAGAAAGCTGGTCGACCTCATCGAAGTCGCGCGCGCGAACGACGCCGCGGTGGAACGCATCCACCAGCTGGTGCTTGCGCTCATGGAAGCCGAGGACCTGCCCGACCTCCTGCACAGCCTCGCCGACCGCTTGCGGCACCGTTTCGGTGCGGACGCCGCGCGCCTGATCCTGTTCCGCGGAAACGCGGAAGATGTGGAGTTCGGTCCGGCGGTGCGCATGGAACGCGATGCGCCGGAAATCGCCGAATTCCAGAACGTGCTGCGCAACGGCCAGCCCGTCGTCGGACGCCTGCGGCCGCGCCAGCTCGAAATTCTTTTCGGCCCGAACGCGCCGCGCATCGGTTCGGCCGCGCTGATCCCCATTGGCGATCGCGCGGAGATCGGCCTGCTCGGCATCGGCTCGCACTCGGAAGACCAGTTCGGTCCGACGCTCGGCACCACGTTCCTGGTGCGCATCGGCGACGTGCTGGCGACGGCGCTGCGTCGCCGGCTTTGAAACTTCGGGCATGAACCCCGCCGCCATCGACTGGACCAGCCGCTTCTTCAACCACCTGAGCAAGGAACGCCGGGTTTCACCCCACACCGTCAGCAATTACCAGCGCGATCTTCGCGCGTTGATTGCGTGGTGCGCGGAACGCGGATTCGACGACTGGGCGACGATCACGCATCCCGACATGCGCATGTTCGCAGCGTCCCTGCACCGTCGCGGACTTGCACCGAAATCCATCGCGCGGCACCTGGCCGCCACGCGCAGTTTCTTTCGTTACCTGATGCGAGAGAACGTGCTGCCCGGCAATCCGGCCGTTGACGTCACGCCGCCGAAGGCGAAAAAGCCGCTGCCGTCAACGCTCGATCCCGACCTGCTCGCGCGGCTTCTTCTGATCAAGGGCGACGATCCCGTCACGCGACGCGATCACGCGATGCTCGAGTTGTTCTATTCATCCGGGCTGCGGCTGGCCGAGTTGTGTTCACTCGACCGCGTCGATGCCGCCGTCATGATCCGGGAACATGAAGTGCGCGTGACCGGCAAGGGCGAAAAGACGCGCATCGTTCCCGTCGGCCGGCAGGCGCGCGACGCGATCGAAAAATGGATGGCGGTGCGCGGCGAACTTGCCGCCGAAAACGAAACCGCGCTGTTCGTCGGAACGCGCGGCGGGCGCATTGCGCCGCGCGCCGTGCAGCAACGCGTCGCGTACTGGGCGAGGAAACAGGGCATCGGGCAGCACGTGCATCCGCACATGCTGCGGCATTCCTTCGCTTCGCACCTGCTGGAGTCGTCCGGCAACCTGCGCGCCGTGCAGGAACTGCTCGGCCACGCGGACATCTCGACCACGCAGATCTACACGCACCTGGATTTCCAGCATCTCGCGCAGGTCTATGACAGCGCGCATCCGCGGGCGAAGAAGAAACGTGAAACCTGACAGGGACCTGAGCCGCGCTTTTTCGCCTTTCGCCTCTTCGACCTAAGGAAATTTCGACAACAACCCCTCGATCATCGCCGCCGCCTGCTTCACGTAACCGCCGCCGAACATGTTCACGTGATTCACGACGTGATAGAGCTGGTAAAGCGCGCGGCGATCCTCGTAGCCCTCTTCCAGCGGCCATTCTTCTTCATACGCCGAATAGAACGCCGGCGAGAAACCGCCGAACAGTTCCGTCATCGCGAGATCGCATTCGCGATCACCGTAATGCGACGCCGGGTCGTAGATCACCGGTTCGCCGTCCGCGCGCATGGCCATGTTGCCACTCCACAGATCGCCATGCAGCATGCTGGCAACGGGCTGGTAGCCGTCCAGCATGCGCGGCAACACGTCGAGCAGGTCGAAGCCGCGCTTCACCCATTCGCCATTCGCATTCCGTTCTGCGAGCCGCAACTGGAGACCCAGCCGCTGGTCAGTGAAGAACTCGCACCAGTTGTCGGACCAGGCGTTGCGCTGCCGCGTGAGGCCGATGTGATTGTCGCGCTCCCAGCCGTAGCGGTCGGCCTCGCAGCGATGGAGCGCCGCAAGCATCCGGCCAAGCCGCTCCTGCGAGGCAGGCAAGGCGGGATGCAGGTCGAGCCACTTGAGCGCGAGGTAGGCGATCTCCCCGGCGACGCCGTTCAACAGCGGTCGCGGCGTGATGACAGCGCCCGTTTCACGCAGCCGGACGAGCGCTTCGGCCTCGTCGTCCAGCATGACGGCGTTCTCCAGGCGCGCGGTCTTCAGAAAGATGTCCGCGCTCCCGAAGCGCAAACGGTGCGCGTCGTGCACGCCGCCCGCCACGGTTTCCAGGCCGCGGAATTCGCCGGCCCGCCAGCCGGCTTCGGCGAGTTGTTCCAGCAGGCTTTCCAGGTCTTCCTTGCGCACGCGTCATCTCCCCCCAGGGCGCTCTGACAAGATTAGTTGACCGCTGCGGCTTCGCCAGCCGCAGCCTCAGGCGAACCCCGAGTTGCCTTTGAAGCTTCGCGACAACGGCCACTAGCATTTCATGGAGAATCTTGTAAAGGGAAATTATCCACATGAAATACATACGCAATATCGCCGCCGTCATTCTCCTGGCTGCTTCCGCCGGTGCCGCTGCGGGCTCCTGCACCTCCAACAAGGATGGCGTTTACACGTGTTCGCACATCGACCTGATCGGCTCCCTGACCCTGGATGAGATGGGTGGAGACTCGCACGCCAACGACATGTGGGGATGGACCGATCCGCTCGACGGCAAGGAATACGTCATTGTGGGCCTGCGTGACGGCACCGCCTTCGTCGACATTTCCGATCCGGAACATCCGCGTTACCTCGGACGCCTGGATGCGCCGCCTGAATCCCCTCCGGCGGAAAAATCATCCCCGCCCCTCGCAGCGAAATGTCACGACGGTTGCGGGTCGCAAGGCGGCGAAGAGGAAAACTCCACGTGGTCGGACGTGAAGACTTACGGCCATCATGTGTACATCGTCAGCGAACAGGACTGGCACGGCATGCTGGTCTTCGACCTGCACAGGCTGCGGGGCGTCACCACGCCGCAGACCTTCACACCGACGACCCACGTCACCGGTTTCAGAGACGCGCACAATCTCTTCATCAACGAGGAAACCGGGTTTGCGTATGTGATAGGCAACAACAAGCCCGATTCCGATGACCCTGACGCCGAGCCGAATTTCGGCGGCCTGCTGGTGTTCGACCTGAGCGACCCGGCGAATCCCGTCGAAGTCGCGGACTACGAAACGGACGAATACTTTCACGACGTGGTCTGCGTGAACTATCACGGCCCGGATGTGGACTACCAGGGCCGCGAAATCTGCTTCGCGTCGAATTCGGGTTCCCGGCGCGACATGGATCCGGACAGCCCGAACTATGGAACCATGCTGTATTACAACGAACACTCGGACAGCTTTCGATCGGACTGGAAGTTTGTGGATCCCACCGAGGGCATGAGTCCCGATCCTTCCACTGACGATCATTTCGTATGGCCGGATACTGCTGCTACCTATCGCCCCTTCATTCGCGACAGGTATGCCCGGTTGACCGTCCTCGACGTCACCGACAAGGACAATATCGTTCACCTGAGCCACGACCAGCATCCGGACTCCAGCTACGTGCACCAGGCCTGGCCAAGCGAGGATCACCGCTACCTGTTCGTCAACGACGAAAAGGACGAAACCGCGTACGGTTCGCGTACGCGCTCCTACACCTATGACCTGACGGACCTCGATGCGATCGACCATGTCGCGACCTACACGTCGCCGGATCTCGCAATCGATCATAACGAGTATGTGAACGGGCGCCTGCTGTTCCAGTCGAACTACGATTCCGGACTGCGCATTCTCGATGCCAGCGATCCGGTGAACCTGGTCGAGGTCGGCTTTTTCGATTCGCAGCCTGACACCGACTTCCCGCAGTTCTGGGGCACCTGGAGCAACTATCCGTATTTCGAAAGCGGCATCATCGCGTTCAGCGACATGTACTCGGGATTGTTCCTCGTACGACCGTACCTGGAAGAATCCAGCGAGCTGGGCTCGGAGATCGCGGTGACCGCCGCGCTGCAGGACGGCGCCGCGGACGATCACACGTACTATTTCGCCGTCGCCAACAACGGTCCGGGAGTCGCAGAAGAGATCGATGTCACGCTGCACCTGCCGCAGGGACAAACATTCGCCGGCATTCTCGACAATGCAGGTGCGACCTGCACGACGGCTGACCGCAAGGTCGTCTGCCAGATCGCATCGCTTGCCTCTTGCACGGCGGGCCTGTTTGCGTTGAGCCTGGATGTCGCGACCCCGGCGGATACCGAAATCATCGGCATGGCCGCGGCGAGACAACTCGATATGCCCGGAAACGGCGCCGACAACATCGTGGCGCTGCCGGTTTCCGCGAAACAGGCGAAGGTCGATACGGAAGCGCTTCAGGCGAGTCTGGTCGGCGCCGCCTGTTCGTCGGTGCCGACGATTGATGCTGGCGAGGATCGCAGCGTCACCGCCGGTGAAGTAGTGAACCTCGCCGCTCTCGCCGCCGACGCTCACGCGCCGATCGTGGCGTACCGGTGGGAACAGACGGCGGGAACAGCCGTATCGTTGACGGCAACGGACACCGCGGCGACGAGCTTCAGCGCACCGAGCGTGGGAGAGGCGACGGACTTGGAGTTCGAGGTCACGGTGACGAACGCCTACGGCAAGACCGGATCGGATAGGGTCAGTGTCGAGATCACTGCCAAGAGCACGAGCGACGATGACGACGATGACAACGGTGGTGGTGGCGGCGCGCTATCCTGGTTGCTGCTGTCAATCGGCTTGCTGTCACTGCGGTGCAGGAAGCGCCGCAACTGATGTTTCTGCCGGCGCGCCCGCTCGTGGCGCGCCGGTTTCCTTTCCCCTTCGAACTCACCAGCGTGAGCCAAAGTATCAATCCATGGAAATCGCCTTCTACGCCTATACCAGCGTAGAGAGTCCGGATTCGCGACTGTTCAGGCCAGGGAATCGGTCAGCCGGACAACCTGCTGGCGCAAGCTCGCGCCGAAACCCAGTTCATTGAAAAAGCGGCTCAAGGCACGGTCGTTGACGCCGGACCAGCGCAAATCGGCCAGCGTGGTGTTCAGCGGCACGTCGCAGTGAATTGTTGCCAGCTCCCGTGAAAGGAATGCCGCGTCGCGTCCCGCCGCGAGCCGCGCGGCTATGCCGCTTGCGCCGCGCAGGGACAGTGACGCGACGCGATCCAGGTTCGCGTAGAGCATATCGAGACTGTCGAAGGCGGCCAACAGCGCTACGGCGGTCTTGGCGCCGATGCCCGCAACGCCTGGAATGTTGTCCACGGCATCGCCCGCGAGCCCGAGCAGGTCGGGAATCCTCGCCGGCGGCACGCCGAGCTTTGCCGTTATCGATCCCGCGTCGTGGCGTTCGTCCGCGGCGTAATCCCAGAAGACGTCGCCAGCGCGGATCAGCTGCGCCAGGTCCTTGTCGCGCGAAACGACCACGACCGTGCGTCGCCTGCCGTGCCGCTTTGCAAGCGTGCCGATCAGGTCGTCGGCTTCGTAGCGCCTGCTGGCGAATGTCGCGATGCCGAGTGCGCGCGCGGCGCGGCGGCAGGCTTTCAGCTGTTTCTCGAGTTCCGGCGGCGGCAGCGCCCGATTGGTCTTGTACGGCGGATAGATCCGGTTGCGGAACGACGACGTCAGGCTTTCGTCGAAGGCACAGGCGATATGACGCGGCCGTTGTCGTGCCAGCAGGTCGACAAGAAAGCGCGTGAACCCGTACACCGCCTGCACCGGATTGCCGGCGGGATCGCGAATGCTGTCCGGCAGCGAAAAGTACGCACGGAAGATGTACACGCTGGCATCGACAAGATGGAGCATCAAGGTTCCCGATTTGCGGCACGATCGAAACCGGCATACCGTAGCGTGGCGGCGCAGGCCGCTCAACAATTTCCGGGGGGATCCGTTGTGAGAAACATCACTCGAATTGCGGTGACGGCCGCCGCCTTCGTCGCGTTGCCCGCCATCGCGGGCACGCGCATCGAATACGTGGACGAGAACAGTGGCGAGGCGCGGACCGTTCTCGCGATCAAGGACGGCAAGGCGCGCATGGACAGCGCCGATGACGCCGGCTA
>DASVCH010000120.1:0-17431 GCA_036381715.1 Gammaproteobacteria bacterium
CGCGGCGCTGGACAGCAGGAGCCATTACCAGCGCACGAAGGCCGAAGCGGAAAAACTGCTGCTGGACATGAAGGACGAACTGGATGTCACCGTCTTCCGGCCGTCGACGATGTTCGGCGAGCACGACACCTTCATCAATCGCTTCGCGAAACTGCTCGGCCAGGTGCCGGTCGCGTTTCCGCTCGCCTGCGCGGATGCGAAGTTCGCGCCGGTTTACGTGAAGGATGTCGCCGAGGCGTTTGCGCGCGCGCTGGACGATCCGCACAGCTTCGGCAGGACCTTTGAGCTGTGCGGCCCCGACGTGCTCAGCTTGCAGGAGATTGTCGAGTACGTGCGCGATCTTCAGCACCGCCGCAAGCCGGTCGTGCCGTTGCCGGATTTTCTTGCGAAAGCGCAGGCGCACGTGTTCGAGTTCGTGCCGGGCAAGCCCTTCTCGCTCGACAACTACCGCAGCATGCTGCGCGACAATGTCTGCGCGGGCGAGAACGGCCTGCACGCGTTCGGCATCCATCCCACCGGCATGGACGCGGTCGTACCTTATTATCTGACGCCGCGCCGCTCGCGCATTCTCGACCGGTTCCGCCGCCGCTCCGGCGGTTTTCCGCGGGTTTGAACGGCACGATGACGACAGGCTTTCCTCCCGGCGTGCGCGTCTACTCGGTCGGCGGCGCGGTGCGCGACAGCCTGCTCGGCGTCAGGCCGCGCGAACACGACTGGGTTGTCGTCGGCGCGACGCCGGCGCTGATGGCCGAGCGCGGCTTCAAACCGGTCGGCAAGGATTTCCCGGTATTCCTGCATCCCGAAACGAAAGAGGAATACGCGCTCGCGCGGCGCGAGCGCAAGAGCGGTCACGGCTACCACGGTTTCACGTTTCACGCGGCGCCCGACGTCACGCTCGAGCAGGACCTCGAGCGCCGCGATCTCACCATCAACGCCATTGCGCGCGACGCGAGCGGCGACCTGATCGACCCGTTCAACGGTGCGGCAGACATCGAAGCGCGCATCCTGCGGCATGTCTCGCCGGCGTTCAGCGAGGATCCGCTGCGCGTGCTGCGTGTCGCGAAGTTCGCGGCGCGGTTTCATCATCTCGGTTTTCGCGTCGCCGCCGAAACGATGGAACTGATGCGCGAAATGTCCGCCGGCGGCGAGCTGGACCACCTCGTCGCGGAACGTGTCTGGCAGGAAACGCGCGCGGCGCTCGAATGCCCGGAGCCGCGCGTCTATTTCGCGGTGCTGCGCGAATGCGGCGCGTTGAAAATCCTGTTTCCCGAAATCGACCGCCTGTTCGGCGTGCCGCAGCCGGCGAAATGGCACCCGGAAATCGACACCGGCGTGCACACGCTGCTGGTGCTGGACCAGGTGTCGCGCATGACCGATTCGCTACCCGCGCGTTTCGCCGCGCTCGTGCACGACCTCGGCAAGGGCACGACGCCGGCCGATATCCTTCCGAGCCACCATGGTCACGAGCAGCGCGGCGTGAAACTCATTGCACGACTCTGCGAGCGCCTGCGCGTGCCGAACGATTGCCGCCAGCTCGCCGAACACGTGTCGCGCTTTCACACGCACGTGCATCGCGCCGGGGAGCTGAAGCCGTCGACAATGATGGAAGTGCTGGAAAGCACGCGCGCCCTGCAGCAGCCGGAACGTTTCGAGGATCTGCTCGTTGCCTGCGAAGCGGACGCGCGCGGACGCACCGGCTTCGAGGACCGCGACTATCCGCAGGCGGACCTTTTCCGCCGCGTCCTGGCGGCCGCCCGCGATGTCCGCAGCGAAGACGTCGACACGGCGGGGAAAACCGGTCCCGCCGTCGGCGAAGCCATCCGGCGGGCGCGAATTGCTGCTATAAAAAGGGAACTGGGCAGGTAGGTTCGACGACAGGTTTCAGGAAGAGACGGGGCCCGATGACAATGAAAAACACTTTTCTGCTGGTGATGGCGTTGCTGCCGGGCGCGGCGCTCGCCGAACCGCTCAATTACGATTACATCTATCTCAGCAACAGCGAGACCGAAACGGACGGCGGCGGCGAAAGCGAGGGCGACGCCTTCGGCGGCTTCTGGAGTTTCGCCGACACGCTGCATGTGTTCGCTTCCTGGGACGATTCCGGTTCCTACGCCGGCGCCAACCCGGCCTGGGATTACGACCTGAAAACCCTGCGCGCGGGCATCGGCGGGCATTACCTCATCGGCGAACGCACCATGATCGCGCCGGCGGTTGCGGTGATTCGCGCCGAGGGTGACGTGATGGCGGCAAGCTGGACGTCGCCGCGCGAACTCAAGGACACCGGTTACGGCGTGCAACTCGACCTGCGCCACGCGGTGTCGGACTGGTTCGAGCTGACGGCGGGCGGACGCTACAGCGACGTGCTCGACAACAGCTCGACCGAACTGGTCGGCGGCCTTGTCTTTCATCCCACCGACTGGCTCGCGCTCGGGGCGCTTTACCATGAACGCGAAGAGGCGGCGTCGACGGAATTGACGGTGCGGTGGTATTTCTAGGTCGGAAGTCGAAGGTCGAAAGTGAAGAGCCGGCTTCGCCGGCGCTTTTTTCGCCTTTCGCCTTTCGCCTTCGACCTTCGACCTTCGACCTAAAGATATAGCGCCAGCAGCACCGCGCCCAGCAGCAGGCGATAGATCACGTACGGCAGCATCCCGATCCTCGGCAGCCACTTCAGGAAATAATGAATGCAGGCGTAGGCCGCGATGAACGCGAGCAAGGCGCCGAGACCGAGCGTTCCCCAGTCGGCGGGTTGCGGCGACTCGGCGACTTCCCAGGTCTCGAGCGCGCCCGCCAGCGCGGTCACGGGAATCGACAGCAGGAATGAAAACCGCGCGGCCGCGACGCGGTTCAATCCCATGAACAGGCCGGCCGTCATGGTGATGCCGGAACGCGAGGTGCCCGGTATCAGCGCGATGGCCTGCGCGACGCCGATCACCAGCACGTCCTTCCAGGTGATGGCATGTTCGTCGCGCGTGCCGCGCATCCGGTCGGCGGCCCACAGCGCCAGGCCGAAGATGATCGTCGTGGCCGCGATCACCAGCGGGCCGCGCAGCGAATCCTCGATGAACGATTCGAACGCGAGTCCCGCGAGCCCCACGGGAATCGTTCCCAGCAGCACCGCCCACGCGAGGCGCCCTTCACGATCAAGCCCGTTGCCGGTGACGCTGCGCAGCCAGCCGGAAAACAGCTCCGCGATCTCGCCGCGAAAGTACAGCACGATGGCGGCGAGCGTGCCGACATGCACAGCGACGTCGAACTCCAGGCCCTGGTCCGGCCAGCCGGTGATGACAGGAACGAGGATCAGGTGCGCGGAACTCGAAATCGGCAGGAATTCGGTCAGGCCCTGCAACAGGGCGAGTACGGCCGTCTGAATGAAATCCAATGACTCTCTCCTGCAAGCCGGCTTACAGGGCCGGCGAAAGATCTTTCAGGCTGAAGCCGCTGACGGGACGTTCCAGCCCGCGGTCGAGGCCCATCACCTTGAAACGGTCGCCCATCTCGCCCGGCATGGTCAGCTTCTGGACTTCCTGCGAAACCTTCAGGCTGCGCACCGTGTCGCCGGGGTCGATGTCCGGAAGCATCTCGTACAGCCCGCTGCCCAGCAAAAACTGCGCCTGCGTCGTGTAACCGTGCAACTCCAGGCCGCAATCGACGCCCGCCGCCGCGACGGCGGTGAAATCGACGTAGGCGGTGATGTCCTGCAGGCCGGGATACACGAAGGGATCCGCGTGCGCGCGATGCCGGTAATGGCACATCAGCGTGCCGTTATTGCGTTCGGGCAGATAATACTCGCCGCGCGGGTAGCCGTAATCGATGAAAAGCATCAAACCCGCGTCAAGCGCATCGGAAAGCGTGCCGATGAACGCCGGCAGGCGGCGGCAGAATTCGGAAACGTAAGGCGGGGAAACGCGCCGGTCCGCGAACAGTTCCCGCAACTCGTTCGCAAGCGCCTCGTCCGCCGGCCGCCAGCGCGGCTCGAAGCCTTCGTTCCAGCCGACGAATTCCCGCGAGAAACCGTTTTCCTCGACGCGAAAGCGTTCGACGGGCAAGGCGTCCAGCACTTCGTTCGCGAGCACGACACCGCGCAGTCGCTCCGGCGGCGTGTCGATCCATTCGACCGCATCCAGCAAATGCGGAACGCGGTCTGTGAGCGTCTCGCGCTGGCGCGCGCGCAGTTCCGCGCTCACATCGAGAATGAAATATTTTTCCGGCATCGCGCCGAGCGCCTCGAGCTCGGCGAGCAGGCTCGCCGCCATGGCGCCCGAGCCCGCACCGACTTCGAGGATCGCGCCACCGCCGAGTTCCGCGAAGACGTCACGGCATTGCCGCGCGAGACAGCGGCCGAACAGCGGCGAGACTTCCGGTGCGGTGATGAAGTCGCCGGCTTCGCCGAACTTGCGCGCACCCGCCGTGTAATAGCCGAGGCCCGGCGCGTACAGCGCAAGGTCCATGAACCGCTCGAACGGAATTTCGCCGCCCGCGGAATCCATCGCCTCGCGAATGCGCGTCACCAGCCGCAGGCTGTGTGCCGCCGCGTCCGCGTCCGGTTCCGGCCAGTCGTGGTCATGCATCCTGTTCATTTCATTGCCATGGGCGGCACGAAAACGCGATTATACATTCCGGTCCCGCGGAGATTTTCATGTCCGAACTTCCCGTCGCGCTTGTCACCGGCGCCGCGCGCCGCATCGGCGCCGTCATCGCCGAAACCCTGCACGGGGCGGATTACCGCGTCGTCATTCATTGCCGCCGGTCGCGCGCGGAAGCCGGCGCGCTGGCGGCGCGCCTGAACGCCGCCCGCGCAAACAGCGCCATCGTCATTGCCGCCGATCTCCTGATCGTGGGCGAACCGGAGAGGCTTGTCCGCGAGGCGCACGCCGCATTCGGCCGGCTGGACCTCCTGGTGAACAACGCCTCGAGTTTTTATCCGACGACAATCGGCGCGACCACGCGCGAGCAATGGAATGACCTTGTCGGCAGCAATCTCGCCGCGCCGTTCTTTCTCTGCCAGGCCGCGGCGCCCTTTCTGAAAAACGGCGCGATCGTGAATCTCGTCGACATTCACGGCGCGCGCCCGCTCGCGAATCACGCGGTTTACTCCACGGCGAAAGCCGGCCTGCACATGCTGACGCGCGCGCTCGCGAAAGAACTCGCGCCGGGCGTGCGCGTCAACGGCGTGTCGCCCGGCGCAATCCTCTGGCCGGAGGCGGAAACGAGCGAAGCGGAAAAGAAAAGGATCGTCGCGGCCACGCCGCTTGCCCGCACCGGAACGCCGCAGGACATCGCCGATGCCGTGCTGTTTCTTGCGCGGAGCGCATACATCACGGGACAGATCATCGCGGTGGACGGCGGGCGGAGCCTGTAGGCGGCCGCGCCGCGGCCGATAAACATGATCGGCCGCGGAGCCGCCTCTACGCCATCACGTCAGCGTGCGCCGCCGATCAACAAATCCCAGCCGTCGCGGATGAACGGATCACCCTCGGGCTGCAAGGACATCATCTTCGCCTGCGCATGGCGCGCCTTCGGCGCGATGGCAGGATCGCAACTGCCGTTCTCCAGGTAGTAAAGCGCGCTCGCCAGCGACTCCTCGTCCCTGCTGCCAAGCGGGTGCAGGACGTCGTCGTCCGCCGGACAGGTGGGCGGGAAGCCGGTGTAGTACTCGCCAGCGCCTTCGGCGTTCACTACCTTGAAGGTCACGCCGCGCAGGATGTCCTCGGTGCAGTCGGCGTTCAACAGGTCGAAGTCCAGCCGGCTCTGCCCCACGGGCTTTCCATAGCTCGTGGCGCCCGTGGTCGCGACATCGATGAACGGCTCGAGGCCGTTGATGATCATCTCGCTGGCGGACGCGGTTCCGTTGGTAGTGATGACGACCATGTCGGTGACATCGACGGAGTTCGTGAGTGTTTCGATAAGGTGGGATTGGTTGTTGCTGGCGTAGCGGTCGTTGAATTCCAGCTTCGCGACGACTTCGCCGGCGTTGTCGATGCCGCCGATCAGGCTGCCGAGATGCTGGGCCACGGACACCAGCCCGCCGCCGTTGTAGCGCAGGTCGAGGATGAGTTTCGTGTCGCCGGCCGCTTTCATCGCCGCGAACGCGTCGTCCAGTTCGTCAAAGGCCGGATCGACGAAACTGCGGAAGAAGATGTAGCTCGTATCCTGGGCGGCGCCGAGATCGTGCACGACCTCGCCGACAACCGGCAGCGTCACTTCGGCTTTCGATATCGAGTAGCTGCTGGTCGTTGTATCGGGGTGCCGCACGCCGAACGTGACCGTGTTCGCTTCAAGCTTCGCGTTGAACTGGTCCGTACTCATCAGCGAGACGTCCTCGCCATCGAGGGAAATGATCTCGTCGCCACGCCGCATGCCGGCATCGTGCGCCGGACCGCCGGGGAACGATTCCTTCAGGAAGACGCGGCCGTCCTGGTCCTGGCCCATGCTGAAACCGAACCCGACATAGGCGGCGTTGCTGAGGAAGGCCGTCTCTTCCGCGACGGTGGTGAGATAGGAGTATTCGTGGCCGCGATTCTTCTCCGGCAGGATCAGCGTATCGAGGAGATCGTTCGTACCCGCGAAGTCTTCCGGGTCAACGACGGGCACTTCGTCGTACCAGTAATAGACATCGTGCATCAGGTCGTACACCACCTGCTTCTTTTCGTCGCCCGTGCAGACGCCATCGATGCCGCCGGTCTGGGCGCCCGCGTCGTCGTCGCCACCGCCGCAACCGGCAACGGTCAGCGCCAGCGCAAGGAAAGCCGCGTTCAGAAATTTCCCCGTCATTCTCTTCACCTTTCGTTTCCCCGGATTGTTCCCGTTCATGTCCCCTGGACGAATGATCGTTCAATGGCCCTGCCAGTCTGTGTCGAATGCGGCAGGTTCGCAACGCTGCCGGGAGAAATCCTGCATGCGCAGCAAATCCAGCATCGTCTCGCCGGTCTGCGGGTGCCGGAAATCGCCCGCGATGTCCGCGAGCGGGCGCAGCATGAACGCATACCGGGTGATTTCCTTGCGCGGCACGCGAATACCGCCGGCATCAATGACGGCGTCACCGTACAGCAGCAGGTCGAGATCCAGCGTGCGCGGCGCGAAGCGCGCGGCGTCGCGATCGCGTCCCGCGGAGGCTTCGATGGCATCCAGCGCCGCATCGACCGCCTCGACGGCTTCGTCCGTCGCAAAACCCACGGCAAGATTCAGGAAATCGTCGCCCTCGAAGCCGACGGCGGCAGTCCTGTAGACCGGCGATACGTCGAGTTCGCCGAAACGCTCGCGCAACGCGCCAAGCGCGTACCGCACATGCCGCTCCGGCTCGACATTGCTGCCGATGCTGACGTAAACCTTCGGCATCATCGATTCCTTTCGATCATCACGCCGACGTCGCGCGCGTCGCGCACCGCGCCCGTCTTGTTGAGCACGAGCTTCACGGAGGAAACCGGGAACTCCTTGAGAATGAGCGTGGCGATGCTTTCGGCCAGCGCTTCCACAAGCTGGAACGACGAGCCTTCGACATGCGATTTCACCGCCTGCGACACGGCCTTGTAATCGAGCGCGTCGCCGATGTCGTCGGAGCCGGCGGCGGTGCGAATGTCGAAACCCATCTCGATGTCGAGGCGGATTTCCTGCCGGATGCGGCGCTCCCACTCGAAGATGCCGACCAGCGTTTTCACGCGCAGGTCACGGATGAATACGGTATCCAAGAAACTCTCCTACATGTTGGGAAGCGCTGTCCCTGACCTCGCATGAGCGTCACGAGTCCGGGAGTGACTCATGCGGGCGTCAGGGCGTCGAGCGGCCAGCGCGCAACGGCATCAATCTCGAGATCCGAGTGTTCGCCGCCAAGCAGCCGCTGGCAACCCGCATAAGCGATCATGGCGGCGTTGTCGGTGCAGAATTCCGGCCGCGGATAGAAAACCCGCCCGCCCCGCGCCGCGACTTTTTCGGCAAGCCGCGCGCGCAATTGCCGGTTCGCGCCCACGCCGCCCGCGACCACGAGCTGGTTCAGACCGGTTTCATCCAGCGCGCGCACGGCCTTGATGGCCAGGGTGTCGACCACGGCGTCCTCGAAACCGCGCGCGATGTCCGCGCGGGTCTTTTCGTCCGGTTCGCGATCAAGCTTTTGCAGTGCAACGACGACGGCGGTCTTGAGGCCGGAAAAGCTGAAATCCAGGCCCGGGCGGTCAACCATCGGGCGCGGAAAACGGAATGTTCCGGGCTGTCCGGATTCGGCCAGTTTCGCCAGCGCCGCGCCGCCGGGGTACGGCAGGCCGAGCAGCTTGGCGGTCTTGTCGAAGGCCTCTCCCGCCGCATCGTCGACGGTTTCGCCCAGCAGTGCGTAGCGCCCGATGCCGTCCACGCGCATCAGCTGCGTGTGGCCGCCGGACACCAGCAGCGCGACGAAGGGAAAGTCCGGGTGCTCGTCCTCCAGCATGGGCGCCAGCAGATGGCCTTCAAGATGGTGCACGCCGACCGCCGGCACGTCCCAGGCGTAGGCGAGGCTGCGGCCGACGCAGGCGCCGACCAGCAGCGCGCCGATCAGCCCCGGCCCCGTCGTGCAGGCCACGCCATCGATGCTTTCCGGTCCGCAATCCGCCTGGTGCAGGGCCTCGCGGACCAGCGGCAGGAGCTTGCGGATATGGTCGCGGCTGGCGAGCTCCGGCACCACGCCGCCGTAATCGGCGTGCAGCGCCACCTGGCTGTGCAGCGCGTGCGCGAGCAGGCCGGCGTCGCTGTCGTAGACGGCGGCGGCGGTCTCGTCGCAGGAGGTTTCGATGCCGAGCACTCGCATGGCTGTCCTCAAGGGTTGCCGGAATTGCAATTATCCGGGTGGGCAACTAGAATTTGCGCCCTCTCGCCGGCCGGCACCGGCGAAATTCCCGTAAAGCGAGGTGAGAGTTTACATGCCGCACGTAAGAGTCAAGGAAAACGAGCCGTTTGACGTCGCCCTGCGCCGTTTCAAGCGTGCCTGCGAGAAGGCCGGCGTGCTGACGGAAGTCCGTCGCCGCGAGTTCTACGAAAAGCCGACGCAGGAGCGCAAGCGCAAGCAGGCGGCCGCCGTGAAGCGCCACGCCAAGAAGGTGTCGCGCGAAGTGGCCCGGCGCACTCGCCTCTACTAAGCTTTATCCAACGAGAGCTTTTCCGGCACCGGGCTCGCTTACGGCGGGCCCGGTGTCTTGCTTTTCCGGAAAAAAAACCGGGCGGAGAGAGAACATGTCCCTGAAACAACGAATCCTCGACGACATCAAGACCGCCATGAAGGCAGGCTCAAAGGACCGCCTCATGGTGCTGCGCATGCTCTCGGCCGCCATCAAGCAGCGCGAGGTCGACGAGCGTATCGAGATGGACGACACGCAGACGCTGGCCGTGGTCGAGAAGATGATCAAGCAGCGCCGCGAGTCCATCAGGCAGTACGAGGAAGGCGCCCGCCCCGAACTCGCCGCGAAAGAACAGGCCGAGATCGACATCATCAAGGACTACCTGCCCGCGCAATTGTCCGAAGCAGAGCTGGAAAAGATGATCCACGCCGCGCTCGAGTCCACGGGCGCTTCCGAAATGAAGGACATGGGCAAGGTGATGGCGGTGCTGAAACCGAAAATCCAGGGGCGCGCGGACATGGGCGCGGTGAGCGCGCGCGTGCGGGCAAGGCTGGGGGCGTGAGCTACGCTTGTGAGAGGCTGGAAGTGAGAAGATGTTTGTCGCGAACGCTTTAGTCTTCTCGCTTCCCGCTTCTTGCCTCTCACCCGGCTCGTTTCCTATCCAAGGCTGACACGCGCGCCAATGCCCAGGATTCCAGAGAACTTCATCACGGAACTCATGAACCGCATCGACATCGTCGATGTCATCGATGCGCGCGTGCCGCTGAAGAAGACCGGACGCGAATTCCAGGCCTGCTGCCCTTTTCACACCGAGAAAACGCCCTCTTTCACCGTCAGCCCGCAGAAGCAGTTCTATCACTGCTTCGGCTGCGGCGCGCATGGCACGGCGATCGGTTTTCTCATGGAATACGACCGTCTCGAATTCCCCGACGCCGTGCGCCAGCTTGCCGAATCCGTCGGCCTTGAAGTCCCTGTCGAGGCGGGCAGCGAGAACCGCATCGACCAGGGCCTTTACGACGTCATGGAGGCGGCGGCGAACCATTTCCGCAAGGCGCTCAAGGGTGACGCGCGCGCCATCGAATACCTCAAGGGCCGCGGCCTGACGGGCGAGATCGCAGCCGAGTTCGGTCTCGGCTACGCGCCGGACGCCTGGGAAGGCCTGATGAACCACCTGCGCGAGCGCGGCTTTCGCAAGGACGCCATGATCGCCACCGGCCTCGGCATCCCCGGCAAGGCCGGCCAGCCCTACGACCGCTTCCGGGACCGCGTGATGTTCCCGATCCGCGACCGGCGCGGACGGGTGATCGCCTTCGGCGGGCGGGTTCTCGACAAGGGCGAACCGAAATACCTCAACTCGCCCGAAACGCCGCTGTTTCACAAGGGCCGCGAACTCTACGGGCTGTGGGAAGCGAAGCAGGCGCTGCGCGAGCTGCCGCGCCTGGTGGTGGTCGAGGGCTACATGGACGTCGTCGCGCTCGCCCAGGCCGGCATCCGTTACGCCGTCGCCACGCTTGGCACGGCCACGACGCCCGAGCACCTGGACCGGCTGTTCCGCGCCACGAAGGAAGTCGTGTTCTGTTTCGACGGCGACAAGGCGGGCCGGCGCGCGGCGTGGCGGGCGCTGGAGAACGCGCTTGGCGGCGTGCGCGACGGACGGCAGCTGAAGTTCCTGTTCCTGCCGGAAGGCGAAGACCCGGACACGCTGGTGCGAAAAGAAGGCGCGCCGGCGCTGGAAGCGCGCATCGAAACCGCGCAGCCGCTGTCGGAATTCCTGCTGGATTCGCTCGGCCGACAGGCGGATCTCGGCAGCATCGAAGGCCGCGCGAAACTGGTCGATCTCGCGAAGCCGCTGCTCGAAAGGATTCCGGACGCGGTCTATCGCGAAATGCTGCAGGAAAAACTCGGCCAGCTGACGCGCATGGATTCCGGCCGCCTGGGCCGGCTGATGGGCGCGGAGACGACGGTCACGAGAACCCGTCCCGCGGCGGGTCCGATGATGACGCCCGTGCGCCGCGCCATCCTGCTGCTCATGCACCAGCCGCGGCTCGCCGGGGAAGCCCTCGAACACCGTGACGCACTTCACGAACTCGATCTCCCGGGCGCCGAGCTGCTGCTTCAACTGGTTGAATTCCTAAGTGAACGCCCCGAAATCAGCATGGCAGCCCTGCTGGAACACTGGCGGGAAACCCCGGAAGGCGCTGCGCTGCACAAACTGGCCGGCGCCCGGCTGGAGATTCCCGAGGAAGGCATGGCGGCGGAGTTTCGCCACGTACTGGAGCGCCAGTTGCTGGCCACGCTTCAGGAACGGCGTCGCAGCGAGCGCCTGAACGCGCTGCAGGGCCGCCGGCCCTCGGAACTCAGCGAGGCGGAGAAGGCCGAACTGCGGGCCCTGCTGACCACATCCGACAGCGGACGGGACTGAAGGATTGCCGGAAAAACCTTGATTTAACTGGAAAATTATCGGTCTCGAACATATACTGGTGTGTTCCATTTGCCCGCACCAGCAGGGCCATCAACGACGCTTACACGGAAACCGCATGAACGCTGATCGTCAGTCACAGATCAAGACCTTGATCGCCTTCGGCAAGGAAAAGGGCTACCTGACCTACGCCGAGGTGAACGACCACCTGCCCGACGACATCGTCGATCCGGAGCAGATCGAAGACATCATCAACATGATCAACGACATGGGCATCATGGTGCACGAAGAGGCGCCGGACGATGACCAGTTGATCCTCTCCGACAAGGCCGTTTCGACTGACGACGACGCCGCCGAGGAAGCGGCCGCCGCGCTCGCGACGATGGACACCGAGTTCGGCCGCACCACCGACCCCGTGCGCATGTACATGCGCGAGATGGGCACGGTGGAACTGCTCACGCGCGAAGGCGAAATCCGCATCGCCAAGCGTATCGAGGAAGGCCTGAACCAGGTCAACGTCTGCCTGTCGCGCTTCCCGGAATCGATTGCCTACCTCGTCCGCGAGTACATGGAAGTCGACGCCGGCAATACGCGCCTTGCCGACGTGCTGGCCGCGCTCATCGATCCGAACCGCGACGATCCGCAGGAAGCCGCCAACGACAGCGACGCCGAGAGCGAATCCGTCGACGCGAGCGCCGACAGCAACAGCTCCGACTCGGACGACGACAGCGACAGCGACGACGATGACGACAGCGACAGCGACGCCGACGAGGGTCCGACCGGTCCCGACCCGGAGCTCGCGAAGGCGCTGTTCACCGAAATGAACACGCTGCACCAGAAGCACCTCAAGGCGCTGAAGAAGAACGGCGCCGCGCACAAGACCGCGCAGAAGCTGCAGGGCGAGATCACCGCGATCTTCATGCAGTTCAAGCTCACGCCGCGCGTCATCGACCTGATGACCGGCAACCTGCGCATGCACATCGACCGCATCCGCGAGCAGGAGCGCGCGATCATGCAGTTGTGCGTCGAGCAGGGCGAAATGCCGCGCAAGGATTTCATCAAGTCCTTCCCGGACCATGAAACCGACGTCGCCTGGATCGACCGCCAGATCAAGGCGAAGAAGAAGTGGTCCGCGAAGCTCGCCGAGATCAAGGACGACGTCGTGCGCCTGCAGAACCGGCTGGTGACGATCGAGGACGAAACCTTCCTCACGATCCCCGAGATCAAGGACATCAACCGCGAAATGTCGATCGGCGAGGCGAAGGCCCGCCGCGCGAAGAAGGAAATGGTCGAGGCCAACCTGCGCCTCGTGATTTCCATCGCGAAGAAATACACCAACCGCGGCCTGCAGTTCCTCGACCTCATCCAGGAAGGCAACATCGGCCTGATGAAGGCGGTCGACAAGTTCGAATACCGCCGCGGCTACAAGTTCTCGACCTACGCGACGTGGTGGATTCGCCAGGCGATCACGCGTTCCATCGCCGACCAGGCGCGCACCATCCGCATTCCGGTGCACATGATCGAGACGATCAACAAGCTGAATCGCATCTCGCGCCAGATGCTGCAGGAAATGGGCCGTGAAGCGACGCCGGAAGAGCTTGCCATCCGCATGGAAATGCCGGAAGACAAGGTGCGCAAGGTGCTGAAGATCGCGAAGGAGCCGATCTCCATGGAAACGCCGATCGGCGACGATGAGGATTCGCATCTCGGCGATTTCATCGAGGACACGAACGTTTCCTCGCCGATCGATTCCGCCACCGGCGAAGGCCTGCGCGAAGCCACGCACACCATCCTCGCCGGCCTCACGCCGCGCGAAGCGAAAGTGCTGCGCATGCGCTTCGGCATCGACATGAACACCGACCATACGCTGGAAGAAGTCGGCAAACAGTTCGATGTCACGCGCGAGCGCATCCGCCAGATAGAGGCGAAGGCCTTGCGCAAGCTGCGCCACCCGACGCGCTCGGAACAGTTGCGCAGCTTCCTGGAAGACTGACGCCGGCAACGCGAAAAGAAGAAGGCCGCCTCGAAGGCGGCCTTTTTTTGTGGCTTGTCGCCAGCACTACCTCGTTGCGGCAGCGATCAGCTTGCATTCCCGCACGCCATCCCGCCCGGTCTGCTGATCGACCCGGTGCAGTTGCGAGCCAGCGGCCCACATGCCCATCTTCACTTCCTGCCAGACGTAGTAATCCTTGCCGGCTTCGACATCGAGCGTGATCGATGCATCGTTCTCCGTGTGCGAAGCGATGGAATGCTGCCCCGGCTCCACCAGCCAGTGAAAGTATGTGTTCGCCGCCGAGGAACCCATCATCCTTCCATCCAGCGTTACCGGCATCTTCACGGCTGCGCCGAACGTTTCGTTGCGATAGACGTAAATGGACGCCTTGTCCATCGGTACGCGGAATTCCTTCGCCTTCGCATCGGCGGCCGCGCTCGCCATCGGTACGGATGCACAACCCGACGCTTCAAAGAATCTCGCGCATCAGATCGTCTACGGCGGCCTCGCCGCTGTCCATCTGCACCAGCCAGAACAGCGCCGCGCGGCGGAGTTCGCCGTAACGCGGCTGCCGGATGATGTCCTCGAGAATTCGCGCGGCCTCGGGATTGTCGAGTTGCGACATCGCGAATATCGCGTTCTCGCGCACGCCGCGATCCTCGTCCACCAGGAAAATGGAATGCAGGTCCGCGAGCGCGCCGGGTGCATCGGTGATGCCGAGCGCCATGACTGCCTGCGCGCGCAGCGGGGCCGGTTCCGCCGCGCGTGCGATGCCGCGCACGACGGCAAGCGCGTCCGGATTCCCCGACAGCGCCAGCGCCATGACCGCCTGCTCGCGGTGCGGCAACGGCCAGCGCGCGCCCGTGTGTTCAATGACGATGTTGCGGCCTTGCACGCCGCGGCGAAGCGCGAGCCAGAACAGCGCGTCCTGGCTGCGGTCCTCGTCGCGAACATCGGCGGCGATTTCCGCAAGCGCCGCGCTGGCGGCCGCGTCGTCGATGTGCGCGAGCGCGCCGATCAGCACCGCCTCGAATTCGCGCGAACGCGAAACCTCAAGCCAGCCGGACAGGAGCCCGACAGCCTTGCCGCTGCCGAGTTCGATCTGGCGCGCGCGTTTCGCGTCCGCCACGTTGCAGTCCGGCGTATAGGCGCGCAGCTGCCACGGCTCGCCCGCCCGCATCTCGATGTACACGGTAAATTGCGAATGGGGACCGCCTTCGCCATCGTCGCCGGTGTTCCAGTCGATGTCGTCGTCGGCGAGCGACGCCCTGCCGTCGGCGTCGCAACCGATTCTGCGGGTGCCCGCCACCGCGGGCGCATCGAAAGCGACCCAGCCGGCGGCGGGCAGATCGACCGGCGCCATTGCCAAAGCCAGCAGCGCGATCATTTCATTCTTCCTTCAGGAAGGATTCGAAGAAGTCGGCGACCGCCGGATCGTCCATGAACATCGCCATCGACTGCAGGATGTGCCGCCGCACTTCCGGATTCTTTTCCTTCTCGTACAGCGAGATCAGCGTCTCGGCCTCGCCATTCATGGCCATGACCTGTACGAGCGCGCTCCTGTCCTCGATCGAATCCGTGCTTTCGTAGATTTTCCTGAGCCGCGGCCCGAGGTTCTCCATGTCGACCATGATGAGGTGGTGAATGGCAGCGCTGCGGATTTCCGGGTCCTTCTCCGTTTCCAGGATTTCGAACAGCATCTCGCCCTCGCCGGCCAGCGCGAATCCCTGCAGCATGGCCGCGCGGATTTCCGGATCCTTCGTGGTCTTGTACATGTCCGCGATGAGTCCGATCTCGCCGGTCACGCCCAGCATGGTCACGGCCTGCTGCTTGAGATCCGGATCCTTCTCGGTACGCGCGATTTCGGCAAGGCGTTCGGCGTTGTCCTGCGTCATGTACGCCTGGATGATCATGTGCTTGATCGCGTCCTCTTCCGTCTCGCGATAGGTCTTGTCCAGCAGTTCGCGCGACTTCTCGTCATCCAGCATGCCCAGCAGCCGGATCGCGGACATCTTCATCGGCAGGTCCATCGCCTCCGACAACGCGCTGTGCAACACCTCGCTGTTCGCCGCATCCGGATGCTGCAGGAGGATGAACATCGCGCGCTCGCGCAGTTCATCGGATTTTCCTTCCTCGATGTATTGCTTCAGCAGCGGCTCGGCGCGTTCCGGATCGTTCAGCATCAGCATCTGCAGCGCATACAGCTTGAGCTCTTCGTCTTCGGGCAGCTTGCCGGGCGCTCGCGGTCCGCTCATTTCCAGCGCCAGCGCATCCGCGTCGTCAATCCACTGGCTTTTCGGATACGCAGCCTTGAGGCGCGCGATGGTTTCCTGCGCGGCGGAGAAGTTCTTCATCTTCGCTTCCGCATACGCCTTCCAGTACATGGACGCTTCCGTGTTCTTTCCCGCATCAATGGCTGCGGCGAACGCTTCGCGCGCCTGCACCCATTCCGCGCGGTCCAGCGCGCGGCGTCCCTGCTCGTAGGCATCGGCTTCGTTCGCCGCCAGGGCGCCGGTATTCGCGACACAGCCGAGCAGGCCGAACGCGAGAATCATCATCGAAAATTTACGCATGTCATCTTCCTCACAGTGGCGCGCGGAACCGTCAGATCGGTTGAAGCGCGATGTTCGTGGAGCGCACCTTGAACAGCAGGTCGCGCTCCGCAATGCTCTGCCGCAGTACGCGGTATTCCTCCGGCGTCAGCTGGCCCGCGCCGTTGGCGAGTTCGATCAGCACCGGCTCCATGTCGGCAAGCAACTGCGCAATGCGATGCTGTCCGGCCTGTTCCGCCGCGAAGCGATACAGCCGGTTCGTGACCAGCAGCACCTTCGCCCAGTCCTTCTCCGCCTCGAGATCTATCTCGCCGGTTTCGCTGTTGGAAACCGCGATCAGCAACCGCTCCGCGTCGCCGAAATGATTCGCCAGGCTTGCCTGCAGCAACCGCGCCTGCGCGCTGCCGGTTGCCGGCGAAACGGCGGCAAGGCCCGAATCCGCCGCCGGCGGCGTCATGCGGCCGAGCTGGAACGCGACGATGGCGACCAGGCTGACCACCAGCACGCCGCCCGCCAGCCGCAGGCCCGCCAGCACGCCGCCGGAAACCAGGCTGCCGAGGCTGAAGTTGCGGGGCGTTTCATCCAGCGCCGCATCGACGCGCGCCCACACGCGCCGGCCGTAGAATTCGTCGCGCTCGGGAACGGGAAGCTCGGGCGCGCCGTCGAGATCCGCGCTCAAGGCCGCGAACCGCGCGGCGAGTTCAGGCTCCGCCGCAAACCGCGCGCGCAGCGTCTCGGCTTCGCGCGCTTCCAGCTCGCCGTAATAAAAAAGAATCAGTTGTTCGTCATTCACCGGCTGCATGCTGCACCCCGTATTCGTTCAGCGCCGCGCGCATCTTCTTCACGCCGCGGAAGATCGCCTGCTTGGCGGCGGACGGTTGCACGCCGAGCACTGCGCAGATTTCCGCGATCGGCATTTCCTGGTAATGCCTGAGGACGAACGCCGAACGCTCCAGCGTGGAGAGTTCGGCGAGCATCTCGGCGGCGCGATGCGCGATGCCGGCGGACTCGGTGATGCGTTCCGGCGACGGACCGGCGTCCGTCCAGGCCGGTCCCGCGAGCTTGTCGTTTTCCGGCTGTGCATCCGCGGCATGCCGGCCTTCGCGGCGCAGTTGCTCAAGGGCGGCGTTCACCGCGACGCGATGCAGCCAGGTCGAAAACGCCGCCCGGCCGTCGAATCCCGGCAGCTTCCGCCATGCCTTGATGAAGGTTTCCTGCACCGCGTCCTCCGCCATCGCCTCGTTTCCCGTCACCCGGTAACACACCCGGAAAACCTGCCTCGCATGACCCTCGACCAGGCGGCCGAACGCCGCGCGATCGCCGCGTTGCGCCGCACGTACCAGCTGGCTGTCCTGGTCTTCCGTCGTGTTCACAGGGATTTGGATGC
>DASVCH010000121.1:0-6604 GCA_036381715.1 Gammaproteobacteria bacterium
GAGCCCGTCGTATTCCTCGCCGACCTTGTCCGCCATGAAATCGCATTTCAGCCAGGCGACGGCATCGCGCGTAGCTTCATCGGCGCGGCGTTCCGTCATCGAGGCGTGCGTGCCCAGCGTTTCCATTCGATGATGGTCGTAACCGAACTCCTTCTTCGGCCGCTGATTGGTCAGCAGCTTCAGGCCCCGATGCACGAGGAGATCGGGGTAGCGGCGGATCGGCGATGTGAAATGCGCGTAGTGTTCCAGCGCGAGGCCGAAATGCCCGTCGCCTTTCGGCTGGTACACCGCTTGCGACAACGAACGCAGCAGCACGGTTTCGATCAGGAACCGGTCGGGGCGGCCGTGGATCTTCTCGATCAGCTTCGCGTAGTCCTTCGGCTGCGGATTTTCGCCGCCGCCCAGGCTCAGGCCCAGCGGACCGAGAAAATTGCGCAGATCCTCCAGCGATTCCTCTTTCGGGCCGTCGTGGACGCGGTACAGCGTCGGCAGCTTGTTCCTGTCAAGAAACTTCGCCGCCTGCACGTTCGCAGCGATCATGCATTCCTCGATGATCTTGTGCGCGACATTGCGCTCCACCGGAACGATGGCGTCGATCTTGCGGTTCTCGTCGAAAATGATCTTCGTTTCCGGCCGGTCGAAATCGATCGCGCCGCGGCGATGCCGCGCCTTCGCCAGCGCCCTGTACAGCTCGTGCAGGGCGTGAATGCGGTCCGCCAGCGGGCCGAGTTCGCGATGCACGCCGACATCGCCCTTCTCGACCAGGTTCGCGACTTTCGTGTAGGTGAGCCGCGCTTTCGAACGCATCACGGCGTCATGGAACTTCGCACGCGTCACCTTGCCGCCGGCGTCGATGCGCATGTCGCAGGCCACGCACAGCCGGTCGACATTCGGGTTCAGCGAACACAGGCCGTTCGACAGCGCTTCCGGCAGCATCGGGATCACCCAGTCCGGGAAATACACCGACGTGCCGCGCTTCTCGGCTTCCACGTCGAGCGGGCTGCCCGGTGTCACGTAATGCGCGACATCCGCGATCGCCACAATCAGGCGCCAGCCGCCGTTCTTCAACGGCTCGCAGTAAACCGCATCGTCGAAATCGCGCGCGTCTTCGCCATCGATGGTGACGAGATCGACCTCGCGCAGATCGATGCGGCCGGCAATCGCGGACGCCGGAATGTGCTCGCCGAAGCGTTCGGCTTCCTCGACCACGGGGTCGGGAAATTCATGCGGCAGGCCGAAGGAATGAATCGCGATCTCGACTTCCATGCCCGCGGCGCGATGATCGCCCAGCACGCGGGCGATGCGACCCAGCGGCTGCGTGTGCGGGCCGGGATATTCGACCAGGTCGACCAGCACGATCTGCCCGTGCCTCGCGCCATTGCGATCCTGCGCGGGGATGAGCACGTCATGCCGGAAGCGTGAATTGTCCGGCGTCACGAAGCCGACGCCGCTTTCCTCGAAAAACCGGCCGACCAGTGTCTCGGTGTTGCGCTCCAGCACGTCCACAAGGCTGCCTTCCGGGCGTCCGCGCTGGTCGAAGCCGCGGATGCGTACTGAAATCCGGTCGCCATGCATAACGCTCTGCATCTGCCTTGGCGACAGGAAAATGTCCTCGCCGCCTTCGTCCGGAACCAGGAAACCGAAGCCGTCGCGGTGCGCCTGCACCCGCCCGGCGACCACGCCGATGCGCCCCGCCAGGCAATAGCCGCCGCGGCGGTTGAACACCAGCTGCCCGTCGCGCACCATCGCGCGCAACCGGCGGCGCAGCGCCTCCCGGTCCTGCTCGCTTCGAATATGCAGTTCGGCTTCGATCTCGTCCTGGTATGCCGGCCGGCCGAGATCCTCCAGTACCTTGAGGATCAGTTCACGGCTGGCGATGGGCTGCTCGTAGCGGCCCGCCTCGCGGCGGGCGTGGGGATCGCGGCGTGGCGCACCGGGCGTTGCGCCGCTTTTGCGGGAAGTCTTCTTTTTCTTTGCTGTCATGGAGGCACACTATACGCGGTGCGGGAGAATTTTCACGGGGCGAACAGATTGACAAGCCCGTTTCGCGCCATTAAAGTTCGCGGCTCTCCGGCTGACCGCCCGCCGGGAATTGCCGAGATGGCGGAATTGGTAGACGCGCTGGCTTCAGGTGCCAGTGGGGGCAACCCCGTGGAGGTTCAAGTCCTCTTCTCGGCACCACAGAATCATTTCCGGTCCTTCCCTGGCCGGACAAAAAAACCGCCCTTCCGGCGGTTTTTTTATTGGCTTCATCGTGAAGAAGGAAGCCGCGCAATGCGCGGCTTCCTTTCGTCAACCGTCGGCAAACGGATGCCTGAGCGTGATCGTCTGATCGCGGTCGGGACCGGTCGATATGATGTCGATCGGCACTTCCAGCAGTTCCTCGATCTTCTTCAGGTACGCGCGCGCGTTTTCGGGCAGGTCTTCGAGTTTCTTGATCCCGAAGGTGGATTCCTTCCAGCCGGGCATGTCGATGTAAACCGGTTCGCAGGCGGCGAGGCTTTCCGCGCCGAGCTGCACGCCGCATTCCTTGCCCCTGGCATCCTTGTACGCGACGCCGATGCGGATGGTGTCGAGGCCGTCGAGCACGTCGAGCTTGGTAATGCAAAGACCGGAGACGCTGTTGTTGATGACCGCACGGCGCAGCGCGACGGTGTCGAACCAGCCGGTGCGGCGGCGCCGGCCGGTGACGGAGCCGAATTCGTTGCCGCGCTTCGCGAGAAATTCGCCGGTGTCGTTGCTGAGTTCCGTCGGAAACGGACCGGCGCCGACGCGCGTGGTGTACGCCTTGACGATGCCGAGCACGTAATCGAAATAACGCGGTCCGATGCCGGTGCCGGTGGCGGCACCCCCGGCCGTCGTGTTCGAGGACGTTACGTAAGGATACGTGCCAAGGTCGATGTCGAGCAGGGCGCCCTGCGCGCCTTCGAACAGGATACTGCCGCCGCTTTCGCGAACGCGATGCAGTGCTTCCGTGACGTCGGTCATCATCGGCGCAAGCTCTTCGCCGAGCGCGAGGTACTGTTCCAGCGTCTTCTGGAAGTCGATGGCATCCGTCTTGTAATACTTCTGCAGCACGAAATTGTGAAAATCGAGAATCTCGCCGAGCTTCGCGGCGAAACGCTCGCGATGCAGGACGTCGCCGAAACGCACGGCGCGGCGCGCGACCTTGTCTTCGTAGGCGGGACCGATGCCGCGGCCGGTGGTGCCGATGGGATTCGCGCCGCGTGCCTGTTCGCGCGCCTTGTCCAGCGCAACGTGGCTCGGAAGAATCAGCGGACACGCGGGACTGATGCGCAACCGTTCCCGCGCCGGCACGCCCTTGTCTTCCAGCATGGTGATCTCTTCCTTGAGCGCGATCGGCGACATGACGACGCCGTTACCGATGTAGCACATCACGTTTTCACGCAGGATGCCGGATGGAATGAGCTTCAGGACGGTCTTCTCGCCGCCGATGACAAGCGTGTGACCGGCGTTGTGACCGCCCTGGAAGCGCGCGACCGCGCGGGCGCGATCGGTCAGCAGGTCGACGACCTTTCCCTTGCCTTCGTCACCCCACTGGGTGCCGATCACGATGACGTTCTTTGCCATGAGTTGTTCCGATGAAATAAGAGAGATCAAATCAAGAGCAACGGACAGGATCTACAGGATTGAAGACGGACTGACAGGATTAAAACCAATAGCAATCCTGCGAATCCTGAAAAATCCCGTCCATTGCTCTTCTGTTGTCGGGTCAGCGAATCCAGTAAAGCAGCAGCACACCAGCAACCATGCTGGCAAATCCCGTGATCCGCAGCGTGCGATCGCTCATCTGCACCGCCGCGAGCATCGCCTGGCGGAACCCGCGTGGTGACAGCAGGGGCATCAACCCTTCAATCACCAGCACGAGCGCCAGCGCGACGCCAAGATCGGACCAGTCGACGCCCAACGATCAGCGGCCCTGCCTGTTGCCGAAGTACCGGAAGAATTCGCTGTCCGGATCCAGCACCAGCACGTCGCTGCCGTCGATGGAATTCCGGTAGGCCTCGAGGCTGCGATAGAACGAATAGAAATCCGGATCGCGGTTGTAGGCGTCGGCGTAGATCTGCGCTGCCGCCGCGTCGCCTTCGCCGCGAATCTTTTCGGCATCGCGAAACGCCGAGGACAGGATCACGGTGCGTTCGCGGTCCGCTTCGGCACGGATGCGTTCGGCCTGCTCCGCGCCTTCCGCGCGCAGCTGCGCCGCGACGCGTGCGCGCGCGGCGACCATGCGCTCGTAGACCGACGAGCTCACATCTTCCGGCAGCTCGACGCGCTTGACGCGCACGTCCACGATGCTGATGCCGAACTCATGCGCGGCGTCCTGCGCGGCCGTCGTGGCGATGTCCATGATTTCCGCACGCTCCGCGGAAACCACTTCGCGCACCGTGCGCTGCGCGAACTCGGCGCGCAGGCCGTCCTTCATGATTTCCAGCAGGCGCTGTTCGGCCACGACTTCCTGGCCGCCGCGCGTCGCGCGGTAGAACTTCACCGGATCGGTGATCTGCCATTTCACGAAGAAATCCACGATGACGTTCTTCTTCTCCGCCGTCAGGAATTCCTCGGGACGATTGTCCAGCGTCAGGATGCGATCGTCGAACTTGCGCACCGCATTCACGATCGGCAGCTTGAAATGCAGCCCCGGTTCGTAATCCGCGCGTACGATCTCGCCGAAACGGAACTTGATGGCAAGCTCGCGTTCGCCGACAACGAACACCGACATGGCGCCGACAACGACGACGAGCGCGAGCAGCACAAGCAAAAGGCTGTTGAACGGTTTCATCAGCGACCTCCCCGGGTGCGTGCGTCGTCACGGCTGCCGTCATCGCGCGACGGCACGATCGGCGTTGCTGTCGCCGTCTCTTCCGTCGCGTTGCCGCGCGACTTCAGCAACTGGTCAAGCGGCAGGTACAGGAGATTGCCGCCGCCTTCGGTGGTGATCAGCACCTTGGAGGTGGAACCGAGCACCTCTTCCATCGTCTGCAGGAACAGGCGTTCGCGCGTCACGTTCGGCGCGTCCGAATATTCTTCGAGCAGGTGTACGAAGCGCGCCGTCTCGCCGGTCGCCTGCGCGATCACCTGCGCCTTGTAGGCCTGGGCCTCTTCAAGGCGCCGCGCCGCATCGCCGCGGGCGCGCGGCAGGACCTGGTTGACGTACTTCTCCGCTTCGAGCACGAGGCGCTCGCGGTCTTCGCGCGCCTTGACGGCGTCGCGCACCGCGGGCTGCACGGGCTCGGGAAAATTCGCGTCCTGCAGGTTTACGGAGGTCACTTCGATGCCGGTGCCGTACGCGGTCAGGGTGGACTGGATGAGCTCCCGGGTGCGCGCGGCGATCTCCGCGCGGCCTTCGCCGAGCACGAAATCCAAGGTGCTCTTGCCGACGACTTCACGGATCGCGCTCTCGGTCACGTCCGCGAGCGTGTCTTCGGGATTGCGTACATTGAAAAGATAAGCGACCGGATCGGCGCGGCGATACTGCACCGTCACGTCCACGGTAACGATGTTCTCGTCCTTGGTGAGCATCAGCGTCTGGTACGGAAACCGCGCGATCTCCGCGACATTGACCTTCTCGACATCCTCGATCGGCCACGGCAGATGCCAGTGAAGGCCCGGCGTCGTGGTTTCGGTGAACGAACCGAAGCGCTTCACTACCGCGACTTCGGCCGCATCGACCTGGTAGATGCCGGAAGCGAGCCAGGCAAGCGCCAGCAGCGAGAGCAACAGCACGACCGTGGAGCCGTTGCCGGAAGAACCGCCGCGCCGGCTTCCAAAAAGGCCGGAGAGCTTGCGTTGCAGGTTGCGGACCAGCTCGTCGAGGTCCGGCGGATTTCCGCCGCCCTTGCGGCCGTCGCCGTTTCCTCCCTTGCCGCCCCCCCTGTCGCCCCAGGGATCCTTTTTGCCCTGTCCGGGTTCGTTCCAGGCCATTTCGCGCTCCAGATTATTTCAAATAGCGATGGGACGCTGATTGTCCGCGTCCGCACCCCGGTTTTCAACGGCTGTCGAGTTCGCCATCCAGTGATTCGCGCCGGCACAGCTGGCGATACTCGCGCAGTGGCAGGCGCACATGCATGCGCCAGCCGCCTTCGGCGCGGTGCTCTTCCTCGCGGACCGCACCGAGATCGAACAGGCGCGCGCGCACCTTGCCCTGCGCGGGCGTGAGCTGCAACCAGCCATCGACGGTTTCGTCGCGGGTCAGTTCCGCCACCGCCTGACGCAATTCCGGGAAACCTGCACCGGTCAGCGCCGACAACCAGACGCGCGCTGGCTTGCCATCCGCATCGCGATCCATTCGTGGTGCATCGCCGGTCAGGTCGATCTTGTTGAAGACCAGCAGCTGCGGCACGTCCTCGGCGCCGATCTCTTCCAGCACGCCGCGTACCGTCGCCATCTGCGCGTCGCGTTCGTCCGCCCCCGCATCGACGACGTGCAGCAACAGGTCGGCGTCCTTCGTTTCCTGCAGGGTCGAACGGAACGCGGCGACCAGATCGTGCGGCAGATGCCGGATGAAGCCGACCGTGTCCGCCAGCACCGCGTGTCCGCCTTCGGGCAGGTCGAGACGCCGCACGGTCGGGTCCAGCGTCGCGAA
>DASVCH010000122.1:0-64288 GCA_036381715.1 Gammaproteobacteria bacterium
CACGCGCATTCTCTGGCTGGACGGTTGCGAGGATGCCAACGCCGAATCGAAATCGCGCTTCATCTACATTCATGGCACGCCGGACACGGAGCCGATGGGCGTGGCGCGGTCGCACGGATGCGTGAGGATGAGGAACGGGGATGTGATCGAACTCTTCGACGCGGTTGACGTGGGGACGGTAGTTGAAATTCGTGAGAAGTGAGAAGTGAGAAGTGAGAAGTGAGAAGTGAGAAGTGAGAAGATGATCAAGGTGCGCTCCGAGCTGGTCTGGACCGAACCGCTGTGCGTCGAAAATGTGCGCGCAGTGTCTTCTCGCGCCAGGCGTCTTCTCACTTCTCACTTCTCCCTTCTCACTCGCACGGAGGGTGCATGAGCCTCGGCCCTCTCATGGTCGATATCGCGGGAATTTCGCTCACCGCGGAAGACCGCGACGTGCTGCGGCACCCGCTGGTCGGCGGCATCATCCTGTTCACGCGCAATTTCGAATCCATCGAACAGCTGGATGCGCTGGTAAGGGACATTCATGCCCTGCGCACGCCGCGCCTGCTGGTCGCGGTGGATCACGAAGGCGGGCGCGTGCAGCGCTTTCGCGAAGGATTCACGGTATTGCCGCCGGCGAAGGTTTATGGCCGGCTGTACGACGCCGATCGCGCAGCCGGATTGAAGGCGGCGGAGCAGGGCGGCTGGCTGATGGCGGCGGAGTGCCTTGCGCTCGGCATCGACATCAGTTTCGCGCCGGTGCTGGATCTCGATCACGGGTTGAGCTCGATCATCGGCGATCGCGCGTTTCATCGCAGCATCGAAGGCGTCGCGCAACTCGCGTCGAGCTGGACGCGCGGCATGAAACGCGCCGGCATGGCGGCGACGGGAAAGCATTTCCCCGGTCACGGCGGCATTGCGGCGGATTCGCATCTCGAGCTTCCCGTGGACGAGCGCGATTACGTCACCCTGAAACAGCGCGACATGGCGCCGTTCGCGCGCCTGGTCGCCAACAAGCTTGCGGCGATCATGATGGCGCATGTCGCCTATCCGAAGATCGACGCATTGCCGGCGAGTTTCTCGCCGCGCTGGATCAGGCGCGAACTGCGCGAGGACCTGCGTTTCCAGGGAGTTGTCTTCTGCGACGATCTCAGCATGGAAGGCGCCGCCGGCCTCGGCGACTACACCGCACGCGCGCGCCGGGCGCTGGATGCCGGTTGCGATATGCTGCCGGTCTGCAACAACCGCGAAGGCGTCATGCAGATTCTCGACGGCTTCGGCGAGCATGACGATCCCGTCGCGCAACTGCGGCTCGCGCGCATGCACGGCCGCGCGAACTATTCGCTCGCCGAGTTGCAGGCGCGGCCGGAATGGCGTGATGCGCGTGACGCACTGGCGGTGCTGGAAGGGGGCGCGGGTCCGCAGTTGAGCCTGACCTAGTCGAAAGTGTTGCAGAGGCGCGCGATCCCGTTCGCGCCTCGAGGAGCACCTGCCTGGAGTTGTGATGGAGTTTTCAGAGTTTTTCGAAAAGATCGGCAGCATTCCCGGCGGCTGGGGACTGGCGGCGAAAGTGTTCGCGATCGTGCTTGTCGCGCTGGTCGTCGACATGGCCCAGCGCATCGTGACGCGCAAGCTGGGCGCGAAAACGCGCGGTACGGAAAATCCCTGGGACGACGCCTTGTTCGACGCCGTGCGCAAGCCGGCATCGGCGTTCATCTGGCTGGTCGGCATCACGCTTGCCGCGGAGCTGGTCGCGCTTCAGACCGAGGCCGAAATCTACGCCTACGTCGACGAGGCGCGCGCCATCGGCGTCGTCACGGTCCTTGCCTGGTTCCTGCTGCGCTTCATCCGGAAAGTCGAAAACAACTACATTCGCAAACGCATCGAGCAGCAGGCGCAGTTCGATCAGACGGCCGTCGACGCCATCGGCAAGCTGATGCGCGCCTCGGTCGTGATCACGGCCGTGCTGGTGCTGATGCAGACGCTGGGTTTCAGCATCGCCGGCATCCTGGCGTTTGGCGGCGTCGGCGGCATCGCCATCGGTTTCGCCGCCAAGGACATGCTCGCGAATTTCTTCGGCGGCATGACGGTGTACCTCGACAAGCCGTTCAAGGTCGGCGACTGGATACGCTCGCCGGAAAAGGAGATCGAGGGCACGGTCGAGCACATCGGCTGGCGTTCGACGCGCATTCGCACATTTGACCAGCGGCCGCTGTATGTGCCGAACTCGGTGTTCTCCAACATCGTCGTGGAAAACCCGTCACGGATGTTCGCCCGCCGCATCAACGAGACGATCGGCATCCGTTACGACGATTTCGCGAAGATGGAAGGCATCGTCGACGAGGTGCGCGACATGCTGAGAAACCACGACGGGATCGCGCAGGAGCTGACCTTGCTCGTGAATTTCGACGCCTTTGCGGAGTCCAGCCTGAACTTCTTCATCTACACGTTCACGAACACGCGCGACTGGGCGGAGTATCACCGCATCAAGCAGGACGTGCTGCTGAAGATCGGCAACATCATCGAACGCCATGGCGCGGAGATCGCCTTCCCGACGCGCGCGCTGCTGATGCCGGAGGGACTGCGAATCGCAGGCGCGCCGCGCGGGGACGATCCGGCATGAACGCGGTGGATACGGAAGAACTGAAACGCGTGCTGGCGGCCGCCGACTGCCTGCATGATGCGAGCGCCGTTCAGGCCGCGATCGGAAACCTCGCCGCGGCGGTGAACGCCCACTTCCGCGACAGGCGGCCGCTGGTTCTTGTCGTCATGAACGGCGGGCTGGTGCCGGCGGGCTGGCTGCTGCCGAAGTTCGATTTCCTGTTCGAGCTCGATTACCTTCACGCAACGCGCTATCGCGGCAACACCGTCGGCGACGAGCTGGAATGGCTGGCACGGCCGCGAAAGCCCTTGCGCGATCGCGACGTGCTCCTGGTCGACGACATCCTGGACGAAGGCGTCACGCTGCGCGCGCTGGTCGACTTCTGCCGGGAGCAGGGCGCGAGCAGCGTGCGTTCGGCCGTGCTGGTGCAGAAGCGGATCGGCCGTCCCGCCGCCGTCGATGCGGACTTCGTCGGACTTGCCGTGGAGAACCGCTACGTGTTCGGCTGCGGCATGGATTACAAGGAACACTTCCGTCACCTGCCGGCGATCTACGCGCTCGGCAATGGCAAATAATTCTTTCGGAAATCAAAGAGCATGTCGGAAATCGCGATCATTGGCGGCACGGGTCTCGCCAACCTCCCGGAACTGGAAATCACGCGCCGCGAAGTCGTCTACACGCCCTTCGGCGAACCGTCCGGCCCGGTCACGCACGGCCGGCTGAACGGCCGCGACATCACCTTTCTCGCGCGTCATGGATACGGTCACACCATCCCGCCGCACAAGGTGAACTACCGCGCCAATCTCTGGGCACTGAAGTCCCTGGGCGTGAAGCGAATCGTTGCCGTCGCGGCCGTGGGTGGCATACGCCGCGACATGGTGCCGGGCAAGATCGCGTTTCCCGATCAGATCATCGACTACACCTACGACCGGTTTCACACCTACTTTGAAAACGATCTTGAAAGCGTCACGCACATCGACTTCACGCGGCCGTATTGCTCCGAATGCCGGAGGGTTCTTGTCGAAGCGGCGCGCGCGGCGAAACTTGATGCCGTCGAAGACGGCACCTACGGCGCCATGCAGGGGCCGCGTCTCGAGACGGCGGCGGAGATCAACAAGCTGGAACGCGACGGCTGCGACCTGGTCGGCATGACCGGCATGCCGGAAACCGCGCTCGCGCGCGAACTCGAACTTTCCTATGCCGCCTGCGCGGTGATCGCCAACTGGGCAGCGGGACGCGGCGACGTCGACATTCATGCCGACATCGAACGCAGCCTGCGCGCGGGAATGGAAAAGGTGACGGCGTTGCTGGCGGCGGCGTTGCCGGCGTTGTAGTAGTCGAAGGTCGAAGGTCGAAAAAAGCCGTGCGAAGCACGGCTTTTTACTTTCGACTTTGGACCTTCGACTTTCGACCTTACCGTACGAACGGCCCCGTCACCTCGTACGTCACGCCATCAAACGCCAGCCCGCTGTTGCCGCGCTGCGAACTGAAGTAGAGCCGCGTTCCCGTCGGATCGAAGGCCGGACCGGTGACTTCCGATTTGCGGTGGCCGGTGAGCTGCACGACCGGAAAGACTTCCTGCGCCGGATTGATGGCAACGATCTGCATGTTGCCGCCGTCCTCGGCGACGTAGACGGTGCCGTCCTGCGAGACGGTGACGTTGTCGACGCCGGTCAGTACAGGTTCCGCGAACGTATTGTCGTCGTAAACCAGGCGCAGGGTTTCCGCGCCGATGTCGTACGCCCACACGCGGCCGCTGCCCTTCGTGGTGAAGTAGATGACGCCGTCCGCGTGCCAGGCGCCTTCACCGCCGTTGAATGCGGTGCTTTGCGATGCCTGGTGACGCGTCGGTGTCGATTCCGCGTCCGGATCGTCGATACGATGCCAGCTGACGTCGCCGCCCGCATCGCCGCTGACCTCCGCGGCTTCCAGCGTGCCGCTCCCGAGATCGGGAACGCCGCCGGTGACGGACGCGGGCGTGAAACGGTAGAAGCGTCCGTCGGGCAGGTCTTCGGTAAGGTAGATCCGGAAGGTTTCCGGATCGACGGCGGCGGCTTCGTGCATGAAGGTGCCGAGCGCGGGCAACGCGCGTGCAGGACGCGCGCCGAACGGATCGCACTCCCAGACGCGGCCGCTTTCCACTTCCTCGCAGGACAGCCAGGTATTCCAGGGCGTCGGTCCGCCCGCGCAATTGCGATGCGTGCCGTTCAGGATCGAATAGGCGTTGATGACTTCCCCGGATGCATTGAAGCGCATCGCGCTCGCGCCGCCCGCGCCGTCGTCCATTTCGCTGTTCGAGACGTAAACCCAGCCGCCGTCGTCCGCGGCGAAAACCGCGCCGCCGTCCGGCGCGGCATGCCAGAGAAATCCAAGGCCGGGTACGACGGGATGGCTGCTGCGGGCAACGATGCGCGCGGAAAATCCTTCGGGCACGAACAGCCCGTCAACGGCAGACTCGCGCAGCTCGCGCGCCACGACGGGAAGCCCGCCGCCGCGGCAGGCGACCAGCAGCTTCCCCGCGGCGATCGCGGCAAGACTGCCCGCGCCGTAACGCAGCAGGCGCCGCCGCAGGGGATCCGGCATGTCGCTGCTGTGAAACGTCATGACGGTTTACTGCGGCCGTGAAAGATCGGTTTCAAGCGTGCGTGCGGAGACTTCGCGCGGCGTGACTTTCACGATCGCGCCAAAGACCGGGTGATCGAAGTAATGGATGTCGCCGCTGCGAAGGCGCCGGTACTGGCTCAGGCGGAAACCCTGGAACACGTCCTGTTCCGGTTCCAGCGCGAGAATCTCGGCTTCCACGAGCGTGATGTCGCCGCGCGCGAGCGCTTCGAGAATGGCCTGCCGGCGTCGTTCGCGCGCGAACGCCTTTTCTTCGGTCCACTGGCGGGTCGCGGCGGGCACGTCGCCGAGCACGGCGAGGTTGATGTCCTCGGGCAGGTAGACCAGGTCGAGATCGAGGTGCAGGTAGCGGCTTACCGACAATTGCACGACACCGTCGAGCGGGCGGACAGGCTGCGGGCCCTGTTCCTCGTCCTGCAGGAATTCCGGGGTTTCGATCGGCGGCTCCTGCGCGCCGGAATCCGCAAACGGCGCGTCGCCGGCCATGCCGAGCAGCGGCTGTTCGTTTTCGAGCGGCAAGGCGTCTTCTTCGGGCATCTCCGCTTCCAGCGAACCCGGCAAGGTGACGCGCAGGTATGGCGACTGGCTGCGTTCCAGCGGCGGTTGCGTCCACGCGACATGCAGGATGGGTTCGTACTTCGAGGATTGCCGCAGCCGCTCCGCGATATCGTTCAACTGGTACGCCGACTCGTCCAGCGGAACGTAGGGCGTCGGCGTGTCGGGATGCAGGGATGCCGCTTCGCCAAGCGGCGATGCAGCGGCGGCATCCGTTTCGCGCGGGGAACCGGCGTCTTCGTCGATCGCTGACGGGCCGGCCGGCGGCGGAAACAGCGGGCGCGCTTCCTCGACCGGCGGAATCCCGGCGTCCGTCGGCCAGGTTTCCGCGCTGCGGGTGTCGAGATTGCGGAAGACGATCAGTTCCACGTCGTACCAGGTGACGGTGGCTTCCTTGATCGGCTTCTCTTCCGCGGCCGCTGCCATCGCGCTGGACGGCATGCAGGCCAGGATCATGGCGGCGGCAATCAGAAAACGCACGGGCGTGTCTCCACTTGAAATCGGACAGGCGAAAGTGGGCCGAGTCTAGCGCGAGTCGGACATAACTTCACGATGCCCGTCACGCCGCCGCGGTTTCGGCGGGCGCAAGCCGGTCGAGCAGCGCGTGCACGAACGCGAAGCGCTCGGCGGGTTCGTCAAGCTCCGCGAGGAAGCGCAGCTTCTCCTGGCCGTCGAGCTTGTAGCGGCGGCTTTCGCGCTGGATCAGGTTGATGATCGCCATCGGGTCCACGGAGGGTTTCGCGTTGAACACGAGCCGTCCCCCGGACGGACCGGCCTCGATCTTGCGGATGCCGAGCGGCGCGGCTTTCAGGCGCAGTTCCGCGAGGCGGAAAAGATTCTTCGCGGGCTCGGGCAGCAGCCCGAAGCGGTCGATCATTTCCACCTGCAACTCATCCAGCGTCGCGCGATCCGCCGCCGAGGCGATGCGCTTGTACAGCACGAGGCGCATGTGCACGTCCGGCATGTAATCGGCGGGCAGCAGCGCGGGAACCTTCAGCTCGATTTCCGGCCCGTGATCCAGCGGCCGGTCGAGGTCCGGCACTTCGCCTTTCTTCAGCGCCTCGACCGCGCGTTCCAGCAGTTCGCTGTACAAGGTGAAACCGACTTCCTGGATCTGCCCGGACTGCTCCTCGCCCAAAAGCTCGCCCGCGCCGCGGATTTCGAGATCGTGCGTCGCGAGCGTGAAACCTGCGCCAAGGTCTTCCAGCGATTCGATCGCTTCCAGGCGCTTCACGGCGTCCGCGGTCATCGCGGCCTTTGGCGGCGTCAGCAAATAGGCGTAGGCGCGATGATGCGAACGGCCGACGCGCCCGCGCATCTGGTGCAGCTGCGCGAGCCCGAACCTGTCGGCGCGATGAATGATGATGGTGTTCGCGCTCGGCACGTCGATGCCGGACTCGATGATGGTCGTGCACAGCAGCACGTTGAAGCGCCGGTGATAGAAATCCAGCATCACCTGTTCCAGCTCGCGCTCGTGCATCTGGCCGTGCGCGATGCGCACCTCGGCGTCCGGTACCAGCGCTTCGATCTGCAGCTTGAACTTTTCGATGGTCTGCACTTCGTTGTGCACGAAATACACCTGGCCGCCGCGCTTGATTTCGCGCAGGATCGCTTCCTGGATCAGCGCGTCGTTCCATTCCGAGACGAAGGTCTTCACCGACAGGCGCTCTTCCGGCGGCGTCGCGATGATGGAAAGATCGCGGATGCCGGCGAGCGACATGTTGAGCGTTCTTGGAATCGGCGTCGCGGTGAGCGTGAGCACGTCGACTTCCGCGCGCAGTTTCTTCAGCTGTTCCTTGTGGCGCACGCCGAAACGCTGTTCCTCGTCGACAATGACAAGGCCAAGGTCCGCGAACTTCACCTTGTTCGACAGCAATCCGTGCGTGCCGACGACGATATCGACCTTGCCGTTTTCAAGACCCTGCAGGATTTCCGCCTGCTGCTTGCCGGTGCGAAAGCGCGACAGCGCCTCGATCTTCACCGGCCAGTCCGCGAAGCGGTCGCGGAAGGTCTGGTAATGCTGCTGCGCGAGCAGGGTGGTCGGCACCAGCACCGCGACCTGCTTGCCGGCCTGCACAGCGACGAAGGCCGCGCGCAATGCGACTTCGGTCTTGCCGAAGCCGACGTCGCCGCAGACCACGCGGTCCATCGGCTGTTTTTGCGCCAGGTCGGCAACAACGGACGCGATGGCCGTTTCCTGGTCGGCGGTTTCCTCGAAGGGAAAGTCGTTCGCGAACTTTTCGTAGTCTTCCTCGCTGATGCGAAAGGCGTGGCCTTCGCGTGCGGCGCGGCGCGCGTAGATGTCCAGCAGTTCCGCCGCCGCGTCGCGCGCCTTTTCCGCCGCGCGGCGCTTCGCCTTGCTCCATTGTTCCGAACCGAGGCGATGCACCGGCGCGTGTTCCGGCGAGGTGCCGGTGTAACGCGAAATGAGATGCAGCGATTGCACCGGCACGTACAGCTTGTCGCCGCCGGCGTATTCCAGCGTCAGGAACTCCGCGGACTGCCCGCCGACATCCAGCGTCTTCAAGCCGCGGTAACGGCCGACGCCGTGTTCCTCGTGCACCACCGGCGCGCCTTCGGAAAGATCGGTGAGGTCGCGGATGATGGCGGCGGGATCGCGCGCGGCGCGCCGCCGGGCACGCGTCTTCGCGCGCTCGCCGAACACCTGCGGTTCCGAGATGACCGTGATGCCCTGCTGCGGAAGATGAATGCCTTCCTGCAGCGGCGCGACGCAGACGTTCAGCTTTTCATGGCCGTCGAGAAATTCCTGCCAGCTTTCGAGCGTCTTCGGTTCAAGCTTGCGCTTGCGCAACAGTTCCAGCAGCGTCTCGCGCCGGCCGGTGGATTCGGCCACGAACAAGGCGCGGCCCGTGTAACGTTCCAGGAAATCCAGCAGCACGCGTGCCGGCTCTTCCAGGCGGCTGTTGAGACGCAGCTCCGGCGGCTGCACGCTGCCAAGATTCTTTCCGTCCTCCGTCAGCTCGAAAGACTGGATGCGCACGCGCGGATGCAGTTCGATCGCCGAGCGGATTTCTTCCGGCGCGAACGCGATTTCCGCGGGCGCAAGCAATGGCCGCTCGATGTCGCCGCGCCGCTGCTCGAAGCGATCCTCGATCTGCGTCCGTGCGTCCTCGAACGCATCCGCGACGGTGTCGAACTCGCAGATGACCGTGTTCTTCGGCAGGTAATCGAACAGCGAGGACGTCTGCTCGAAAAACAGCGGCAGGTAATACTCGATGCCGGCGGGCGCGATGCCGTCGGAAACGGACTTGTAGATCTGGCTGCGTGCGGGATCGCCCTCGAAGCGCGCGCGATAGCGCGTACGGAAATCGCGGATCGCGTCCTTGTGCAACGGAAACTCGCGCGCGGGCAGCAGGCGGATGTTGTCGAGCTTTTCCTTCGAGAGTTGCGTCTCCGGATCGAAACTGCGGATGCTGTCGATCTCGTCGTCGAAAAGATCAATTCGAAACGGCAGCGGCGAGCCCATCGGGAAAATGTCGATCAGCGAGCCGCGCACCGCGAACTCGCCGTGCTCCATCACCTGCGAAACGCGCGCGTACCCCGAATTCTCCAGGCGCAACGACAGCGCCTCCACGTCGAGCTGCTCGCCAACGTCCATCACGAAGCTCGCGCCATCCAGCCAGCTTCGCGGCGCAAGCCGGTTCAGCAGCGCGCCCGCCGTGGCGACCACGACACCGCGCTTCATGCCTTCGAGACGATTCAGTGTCGCGAGTCTCCGCGAGACGATGTCCTGGTGCGGAGAAAAGACGTCATACGGCAGCGTCTCCCAGTCCGGGAACGGAAACACCGGCAGGTTCGCGCCTTCGAGCAGGAACGCGAGCTCCGCTTCCAGCCGCTCCGCCGACTGCGCGCCGGAACAGATCACCAGCAGCGGACGCTCGTCTCGTTGCGCCGCCTCGGCGATCGCCAACGCGGGCGCGGCGCCATACAACTGGCCCCAGCGCGTCGCCTGGCCGTTCGCGGGGAGTTCGGGTTTCAGCAGTTTTTTCGTCATGAATACAACGTGTTGAATGAACCGGGAATCCGGTGAACGCAAAAATCCGCTCCCGGAGGCCGGGCGCGGTGCGAGGCGCGATTATACCTGCTCACGGGAGGATGGTCAGGGGTTGCGGAGTTAGTTGGGATGTCGGATAACCGGCACAGGGGGTGAATCCTGGGCAAACGAGAGAGACATTCTTATGAGCGAATCAAACGAAGAAGTGGGTCAGCGTATTCAAGAGAAATTCCAGTTCTATCTGTTAGGATTGACCTTCACATTGCTTGGTCTATCGGTACAGACCGCAAATTTCGGTGAGTCATTTGTGGCGGGCATTCTTGAACTTAGCGCTTGGACGCTGTTGTTCATTTCTGCTCTTGCACAAGCTTACAATCTTGAAAGAGCCCCGCATATTTACAAGCTCTTCGATGTGCATAACAACGTTAAACAAGATCAGAAGGAATTCCAGGATTTGAAAATGAAAGGAACTTCGAGTGTGACTGTGAGGCAGACGCGCGAAATAATGGATATTGATGAAGTGATACGAAACGTGACTACAAAAGTCAGTGCAGTCGATGCCGCAGTCAAAAGTCTAGAGGAAAAAATTCATATATCGTATCGAATTCACCGATACGGATTTGTTGTTGGCGTGGCTATGCTGCTTCTTGCGCGAGCTTGGATTCCGGCTCAAGAGATATTTTTATATCTACTTCGCGGCTAGAGCAGATCGGGTGATAGCAACGGTTTGCCATTTTTTCGATTTTCGGTGGATTATGCTTGCGCTTATCTACCCTGGGCTCCCTAGATTTATCCTTCTGGAACGACCTAACGTGAAAGCGATGAACAGGCTGATTGCTCTACGTAAACACTGGCTTACCATGAATGCTGTCGGTGATTTTTCTGGCAGCAACATAGATACTGCAGCATCACCCTTTTTTCTATTACAAGATGGAAGCAACTTCGATGAGCGATTTCTTCGCCTGAGTGTTTGGTTAGGTCTGCTGTTTGTAGTCGTCGAAGGATATCTTGAACTTAAATTGAACGACGCAAGAATCGACGCGTTCCTTGCGCACAAAAATCGCGTCGGCGAACTACGGCTTTTCCGGAACTGTATTTTCCATTATCAGAAAGACGTCCAAGACCCACGTCTGCAGAAGTTCCTCGGTCGCGAAGCTTGTATGGGCTGGGCGCACGAACTGAGCCGCGCTATTGGACAATTGCTTGAGCGGGAACTTCAGCGATATAGGTAGGACCTACGGCTGCCAGTCGCTTTATCTCGAATACAACTCTCTGATTTCAACTCGTAATGCCTTCGCCAGTAAAGCGACTTCATCATCCGTTACGCGTCTTACCTGCGATTCGATCTTTGCCAGCGTTCCTCTCGTGATTTCCCACTTGAGCAGATTGCAGCGCGCGACGAGATCGCCTTGGGTCAATCCCTGCGTTTCCCGGATTTTTCTGACTTGCGGTCCGACAACGTTCATGAACGATTGCTCCGATTTCGGAGCTTGATTTTGTCGTTTCAAATCCGCCAGAATGCTCCGATATCGGAGCAAAGAGTTTTAGGATGCAATCAAAACGGAAATTAAAGGTCAGACGGGCGTTTTCGGCCAAGGTGCGGCCGTCCGTTCAGTTGTCGGGCAAGTGGCTTGAGCGTGCAGGTTTCCAGGTCGGACAACCGATCGAGGTGTTGGTTCGGAAGCAGCGGCTACTGGTTCGGATTGCCGCGCCGGAAAGAAATGACGGGGGATCCGAATCCAATCTGCGGAAACTGGATTCGCCGGGTACGGCGAATGACGGCAACCTGCGTCTGAAGAGGTAGCAAATCCATGCAATACACAATCATCGTTGAACAGGGTGCGGAAAGCTGGGGTGCTTACGTTCCAGACTTGCCGGGATGCATTGCAGTTGGCGAAAGCCGGGCAGAAGTGCTGAGCCTCATCCATGAAGCGATGGAATTCCACCTGGAAGGCTTGAGAGACGCGGGCGAACCGGTTCCGAAATCAGATTCCTTCAGCGCGTAGGTTGGGGTGAATGGACGCGGTCCCGGTACTCCGGGAGCGAACCCCAACACGAACAAGCTGCGGGTCCATGTTTGTTGGGGTTCGCGCTGCTCACCCCAACCTACAGGGAAATCCTGTTAATCCTGAAAAATCCTGTGAATCCTGTCCATTGCTTTTGCTGTTCTACCCGTTACTCACCCGCAACCGCATGTCCGTCACCGCCTGGTGATGCACCAGCGCGGGATGCTCCTTGATCCAGTCGGCGAGTTGTTCGCGCGCGTAGCGGTAGCCGATTTCCACGAGTTCGTCGAAGCGGTCCCACGCGAGCAGGTCGAAGCCGCCGATGGGCGGATTGAGGTACAGGTCGGCCGCCGCTTTCGCGGCTTCGAGTTCGCGCCGGCTGGAGAGCATGGTCGCTTTCAATGCAACACGATGCACGATGGGCGCGGGATATGGATCCTGCTGGTAGTCGCTGTAGTTCCGGATGTATTCCCAGGCGCCGGGCAGCGCATCGCGGGTGTAGATCATGTCGTCTTCGGCGGTGAGGTCCGCGGCGATGACGAGTCCGTTGCATTGCCGGCGCATGACTTCGACCGGCAGGTTGTCGAGGATGCCGCCGTCGATGAGCAGTTCGCCGTTCTCGATCGCCGGCGGGAAGATGCCCGGCAGCGATGCGCTGGCGCGCTGCGCTTTCCACATCGGGCCGGTGCGGTGCACGTGCTCGCAGTTTTTTGAAATGTTGCTCGAAACGGCGAAGTAGCGCAGCCACAGGTCCGGAATTTCGATCTCGCCGAAATGCTTTCTCAGGCCCTGTTCCATGCGCTCGCCCTGCAGCAGGCCCATCACCGGCAGCGTGTAGTCGCTCATCGGACGTTCGGACACGAATGCCTGCCGGTAGGCGCGCAGCATTTTCAGGTTGTCCCAGCCGAGCGCGACGCCGCCCGCGACGATCGCGCCGATGCTGGTGCCGCCGACCATGTCGACCGGAATGCCGGCTTCCCGAAGCGCGCGAATGACGCCGATGTGCGCGAAGCCGCGCGCGCCGCCACCGGCCAGCACGAGCCCGACGGCGTTGCCGGAAAGAAATCTTGCAAGGCGGAAGTAGCCGACGTCGCGTCCCTCGACGACGTGATGGTGCTCGGAAACGCGAAGCGCGTTCAGCCAGTCGCTGGTGCCGGCGGGTGCGCGCGAGGCATCGGCGTGCAGCAGCACGAGCTCCGCCGGCGGCATGGCGGCGCCTTTCGGCAGGCGGGCGGCCAGTGCGTTCGCCGCGCGTTGCGGTTCGGAACCCGCGCGCGCGACCAGCAGTACGCGATCGGCGTACGTGAGACATTTCGCGGTCCACGCCGTCGGCGCCGCATCCGCCTGCAGGACGGCGTAATCGTGGTCCGCCTCGACGGCGTCCAGGAATTGCTCGAGCTGGATGGCGGCGCCGTCAGCCTTGATGCCCATGCCGGGGCCAAGCCGCGCGGCGGCGCTGCGGGGATCGACCAGTGCGGCCGTGCCGAAACGCAGCAGCGCGAGTTGCAGGCGCGAGGCGAAGGCGTAGGCGTCGACGTCCTCGTCCAGCGGCACCACGGCGACCAGGCCGAGGCGCGCATCGTCCGCGTGATCGCGTTGCTGGGTGCCGGCGAGACGCTCGATGATGAAACGCGCCAGCGTGCGGCTCACCTGCGGATACCGTTCGGTCACCGCTTCGAAACGCGCCTGCGAGAGGTGCGCGAGCGTGCTGTCGCGCCGCGCGACCACGGTGGCGCCGCGCTGGCCGCCGGTGAACAGCGCGATTTCACCCACCACGTCGCCCGGACCGAGATCGCCCACGTGCCGCTCGCCGCCGTTGCCGTCGTCGAGGTTCACCGCCAGCCGCCCGGTGAGCAGGATGTGCATGCCGTCGCCGGGCTCATACTGGCGATAGAGATTTTCGCCGCGTGCGATGTGAACGATTTCCAGTGCGTCTTCGATTTCGGCCATCAAGGCGTCGGAGGCATCGCCGAAGATCCGCACCGCCGCCTGGCGGAGCGCTTCCCGCGCGCGGGGGTTCATGGCAATTCCCCGGCAGTCTCCCTGCGCGGCTTCCCGTGCGCGTCTTTCGTCGTGGCAATTTCGCCCGATGACGCGCGACGCACGGCGTCCAGCGCGCCTTCAAGAATGCCGCCCCAGAGCTCGTAACTGAACCGCCGCGCGTGCATCAGTCCGCCAATGGCCGGACCGCGATGAATGGCGAACGCGAAGGGCAGGGCGACGCCGTCGTTGTGACGCTGCGATTCCGCGCGCTGCGTGGCGAATGCGCGCATCTCCCGGCCTGCCAACTCGGCGTCGGCGGATTTTTCCGGATCGGGCGCGCCCGCGGCGGCGAGCCAGGTTTCGCCGAAGACGCGCCAGGGCTCGAGGCCGTGACGCTGGGCGATCTCGTCGAAGGATTTGAGACAGTGGTTCAGTTCCGCCAGCACCGCGTTCGCGCCGTGAGCGGAAACAGCTTCATCGAGACCGCTGACGCGTGCCGCCAGCAAGGTCACTTCCCGGTACTCGCCCGGCGCCGGTTCGCGGCCGGCCTGCACGTCGTTCACCAGCGCGCCCGGCAGCAGCGCCCACAACAGGCCGTCGGACTTGCGCTTCTCGATTTCAAGATCGGCTTTCTGGCGGCGGACTTCATGACGGGATGCGCGCAGCAGCCGCGCGCGGCGGTTGGCGACGGAGGCGAACATGATGAAGTAGAAAAGCAGGAACACCGTGGCGACGATGTCCATGATCACGAGATCGCCGGCGGGCGAGGGAATCCCCCAGGCCCACGCCGGCAGCGCGATGGCGAGCCCGCTGCTGGCCACGCACGCGGCCATGAGCCGGGCGCCGCCGAGCGCCATGCCGTTGGCGAGCGCGACGGTCAAAAGCGACAGCATCACGACGTCCGAGAACGCGACGATGTACACGCTGGAACCGAGGATGAACGCGTCGACAAGAACGCTCGCGTACTCCAGGCGCTTGCGCGCTTCGATGCGCACGGAGAGGTAACGGGATACGTGGGGATAGATCAGCGCCAGGCCGAGCAGGAAAAGATGCCAGCCACGAACGCCGCCGAATTCGAACAGGTACAGCCCGCTGACCGCAATGCAGGTTCCCGTACCCAGCAGGCGCATGGGATACAGCGCCGATCCGAAGCTGCCGCGAGAAGGCAGCGGCGCGTTGCCGGCCTGATCGTTGTTCGCCGTCGAAACCGCTGTTGTCGCCATGATCACTCCCCCCTGGAGCAACAATTTTCCGACGGCAATATTACATATCTTGTTGACGCCTGCACCTTCTCCCGGTTCAAAAGAAAAGGCGGCCTTCGGCCGCCTTCCTTCTACTTATGTATCCGCTCAATCCCGGTACCGCTTGATCATGTCGCCGTAGGCGTCAATCCGCCGGTCGCGCAAAAACGGCCAGATGCGGCGCACGTCTTCGGAACGCTTCATGTTCACGTCGGCAACAAGCACGGTCGCTTCATCGGTCGGCGCCTCGGCGAGGATCTCGCCCTGCGGCCCCGCGATGAAACTCGAACCCCAGAAGGTGATTCCCGACGTCACGCCGGAAGGATCGTCTTCATGGCCGACGCGGTTGCACGAAAGCACGGGCAGGCCGTTGGCAACGGCGTGTCCGCGCTGGCTGATGATCCACGCATCGCGCTGCCGCGCCTGCTCGTCCTTCGCGTCTTCGTCCACCCAGCCGATGGCGGTGGGATATAAAAGGAGTTCGGCGCCGGCGAGCGCCATGAGACGCGCGCCTTCCGGATACCACTGGTCCCAGCACACCAGCACGCCGAGCTTGCCGACAGAGGTCTGGATGGGCTCGAAGCCGAGATCGCCCGGCGTGAAATAGAACTTCTCGTAGTAGCCGGGATCGTCGGGAATGTGCATCTTGCGGTACTTGCCCGCGATGGTTCCGTCCTTCTCGAGCACGACGGCGGTGTTGTGATACAGCCCCGGCGCGCGGCGCTCGAACAATGATGCGACGATGACGACGCCAAGCGCTTTCGCAAGTTTTCCGAGCGCATCCGTGCTCGGTCCCGGAATGGTTTCGGCGAGATCGAACACCGTGGTGTCTTCGGTCTGGCAGAAGTACGGGCCGAGGTGCAGTTCCTGCAGCAGCACCAGCTTCGCGCCTTTCGACGCCGCTTCGCGCACGCCGTCCATGCTCACGTTCAGGTTGTGTTCGCCGTCGTCGTTGCAGTGCTGCTGCACGAGGCCGACCTTCAATAGCTTGCTCATGTCATTCACCTTCTTTCAGCGCGACCGCGCCGACGGGAAGCTGCATGGTAATGCAGTGCAGGCTGCCGAAACCGCGGATGACGGGACGGCAGTCGATCATCACGATGTCGCGGTTCGGAAACGCTTCGGCAAGCACTTCACGCGCTTTTTCATCCGCAGGATCATCGTATGACGGCGCGAGCACCGCGCCGTTGATGACGAGGAAGTTCGCATACGTCGCCGGCAGCCGCTGGCCGGTCACGGGATCGTGCTGCGCGCGCGGCCAGGGCAGGGCGAGCAGGGTGTAGGGTTTTCCCGCCGGCGTCGTGAAGGTTTCGAGTTCCTCGCGCATGGCGGCGAGATCGCCGTAATGCGAATCGCCGCGGTCGTCGCAGGCCTGGTAGACGATCGTTTCCGGTGTCGCGAAACGTGCCAGCGTGTCGATGTGGCTGTCGGTGTCGTCGCCTTCGAGATGACCGTGATCCAGCCACAGCACGCGATCGGCGCCGAGCCATTCCTGCAAGGCGTTTTCGATCGCGGCTTCGTCGAGTTGCGGGTTGCGTTCCGGCGAGAGCAGGCAGCGCCGCGTCGTCAGCAAGCTGCCGAGACCGTCGGTTTCCAGCGCGCCGCCCTCCATGACGAGATCGACGTGCGTCATCGGCGCGACGAAGGCCTTCGCGTCTTCAAGGTGGCGATTGATCGCGTCGTCATCTTCGGCCGGCCACTTGTTGCCCCAGCCGTTGAAAACGAAATCGAGCAGTTCGAGTCCGCCGTTGCCGCTTGTTTCCACCGCGACCGGGCCGTGATCGCGCGCCCAGGTGTCGTTCGACGGCGCAAAACGGAAATGCAGGCGGGCGACGTCACCGCCGGCAGCGGCGATCAATTCGCGGATGCGTTCCGCGTGCGCTTCATCCTGCGCGACGACGAGCAGGTTTTCGCGCAGCGAAATTTCGCGCGCGATGGCGCCGTAGGTGCGCTCGACGTCATCCAGCCAGCCCGACCAGTCGGTGCCGGCATGCGGCCAGGTCAGCATCACGCCCCATTGTTCGGTCCACTCGGGCAGCATGCGGCGGTTCACGGCGATGTTCCTCGGAAATCCGGAAAAGGGGCGCAATTCTGCGGCAAATGCGCAGGATAGGAAAGCAAGGAAGGCGTGGAAACCGGGGTTTCACCCCGGCAAAAGGAATGCGGACCGGTTCAAGCCGGTCCGCGAGAGTTTCAGCCGGTGACGACGCTGTGAATCACCTTGTCGTATTCGAAAAAGACGGAGTAATTCTCGTAGTCCCAGCGGGTGATGGGCGGGTCGCCCACCGCGGCATGCCGGTTCAGCGGCTCGCCGTAGACACGGCGCACCTTGTCCATGTCCATGCCGCGCGTCGGCATGTCGATGTCGCGGGCGGGAGCGGGCGCCCCTGCATCGGCGGGCGGCACTTCCTCGAGGACGACAACGTCGCCACTCGTGTTTTCCTGGTATTTCGCGTCCGCCGCCGTTGCGGCGAACGGCAATGCGGCGAGGAGGATTGTCCAGGGCCTGGTCATTGTTTTTCTCCCGCAGTGCAAACCGAGGGGCAATATAGCATCAGGCTTCGGGCCGAAAAAGCGACGCCATCCGCAATGCGGCAAGCCGCCGCGGAGTGTGTTTTAATGCGCGCCCGGAACGGGAATTCTCATGTTCAAGCCCTACGAACTCTACATCGGCCTCAGGTACCTGCGCGCCAAGCGGCGGAACCATTTCATTTCCGTCATTTCGCTGATTTCCATGCTCGGCATCGCGCTCGGCGTCACGGCCCTGATCACCGTGCTCTCCGTCATGAACGGTTTCGAGCTGGAGCTTCGCGACCGCATTCTCAGCATGACCTCGCACGCCACCGTGACCGGCGCCGGCGCCGAACTCACCGACTGGCGCGCCGTGGTCGAGCAGGCCGAACGGCATCCGGAAGTGCTCGGCGCCGCGCCGTATGTCGAGGCGGTCGGGATGCTGAGCAACGCGGGCCGCCTGTCGGGCGCGTCGGTGCGCGGCATTCTTCCGGAAGAGGAAGCGAAGGTCTCGCGAATCGGCGCCGCCATGGTGCGCGGCAGCCTGGACGATCTCGAAGACGGCGAATACAACATCGTGCTCGGCAGCCACCTCGCCTTGTCGCTCGGCGTGCAGGTCGGCGACAAGGTGGTGCTGCTGATTTCCGAGGGCAACGTCACGCCGGCGGGGATCGTGCCGCGCATGCGGCGCTTCACCGTCAGCGGCATCTTCGACGTGGGGATGTACGAATACGACAGCACGCTCGCGTTGATTCATCTTGACGATGCGCGGCGGCTTTTCAATCTCGACGATGGCGTGACCGGCGTGCGCCTGCGGCTCGACGACATGTTCGAGGCGCGCCGCATCGTGAGCGAGCTGGTGAATCATCTCGACGGCATGTACTACCTCAGCGACTGGACGCGCCAGCACGAGAATTTCTTTCGCGCCATCGCAACGGAAAAGACCGTCATGTTCGTGATTCTCACGCTGATCGTCGCGGTCGCCGCGTTCAACATCATTTCGACCCTGGTCATGGTCGTGACGGACAAGCAGGCCGACATCGCGATCCTGCGCACGCTTGGCACGAAACCCCGTTCCGTCATGGCCATGTTCATGGTGCAGGGCATGTTCATCGGCGTGCTCGGCACCGTGATCGGCGTCGTGCTCGGCGTGCTGCTGTCGCTGAACGTGGAGAACATCATTCCCGCGCTGGAAGGGCTGCTTCACGCCGACCTGCTGCCGGACGACGTGTATTACATCAGCGACCTGCCGTCCGAAATGAAACTCTCCGACGTGGTGGCCGTCGCCGTCACCGCTTTCTCCTTGTCCCTGCTCGCCGGCATCTATCCGGCGTGGCGCGCGGCGCGCGTGCAACCGGCGGAGGCGCTGCGTTATGAATGAGGCGGTTCTTTCATGCACCGGCCTGCGCTGCACCTACCATGACGCCGGCCAGGCTGTGGAAGTGCTCAAGGGCGTGAGCTTCGAACTGCACAAGGGCGAGTGCGCGGCGATTGTCGGCGCGTCCGGCAGCGGCAAGAGCACCCTGCTGCACATGCTCGGCGGCCTTGACCGGCCGACCGGCGGCGAGGTGACGGTTGCCGGCCGCAACATGACGACGCTGTCCGATGCGCGCCGCGGCGAACTGCGCAACGAAGCCGTCGGTTTCGTCTACCAGTTTCATCATTTGCTGCCGGAGTTCACGGCGCTGGAAAACGTCGCCATGCCGCTGCTGGTCCGGCGCGCGAACGTGCGAGAAGCGGCGTCGCGCGCGCGCGAACTGCTGCACGCGGTCGGGCTGGAACATCGCCTGGAACACAAGCCGGGACAGCTTTCCGGCGGCGAACGCCAGCGCGCTGCCGTGGCGCGCGCAATGATCACGCAGCCCGCCGTGATTCTCGCCGACGAGCCGACCGGCAATCTCGATTCGAAGAACGGCGGGCAGGTGTTCGAACTGCTGCTGAAACTGAATCGCGAACACGGCACCGCGCTGCTGGTGGTCACGCACGACCATGAGCTTGCGGCGCGCATGGACCGCACGTGGACACTGGAAGACGGGCGGCTTTCCCCGTCTTCCATCCAGGGATAGGCATCTCCTGGCTGCCCCCCCGGGCTTCCCTTCTGCTGTTTGTTCATTTCCATCGGGGGTTCGCCGTAGAAAAATACGGTGAATCCCTCAGCTTCCTGCGAATCGATTGCCATATTCAGCGTATTTCGCCGCCGTGCATTTGACTTAACGATGCGGCTTGTACCGGGGGAAGCGCGGTCAATACCCCGCGCCCCCGGAATAGACGCTGCCTTGTCCATCGACTCATCTAGGGGCGAAACATCATGAAGAACCATCGTAACCTTGGTATTCCCGCAATTTCCCCGCTATCGCTGGCCTGTCTTCTCTTCCTTGCGATGCCGGCGGTACACGCCGCCGAGGAGGAAGAGGAGGCGGCGGAACTGGAAGCCGTGAAGGTGACGGGAACGCGCATCACGCGCCAGGCCCTGGAAGGGGCGACGCCTGTTTCGGTCTATGACCGCGTCGAACTGGATATCAGCGGCGAGATTTCGGTTTCCGATTTTCTCCGCGAGACGACGTTCAACTCTTTCGGTTCGTTCCGCGAAACTTCGGGAAGCAGCGCGCAGTCGCAATCCACGCTGTCGCTGCGCGGCGTCGGCTCCGGCCGTACCCTGGTTCTGGTGAACGGCCGGCGCCTGCCGGGTTCTCCGGTGCTGGGCGGCGCGGTGCAGAACCTGAACACCATTCCGATGGCCGCGGTCGAGCGCATCGACATCCTGCGCGACGGCGCATCGGCGATTTACGGTTCGGACGCCGTCGGCGGCGTGGTCAACATCATCCTGCGCGACGATTACGAAGGGATGCAGGTCAACGTCTCGCACGGCGACCTGTCGACCAGCGATGCGGATGAAGTCGCCTACAACATTGTCGGCGGCATCACCTCGGATCGCGGCAACGTCACGTGGACGATCGATCACACCGCGCGCGGCCTGGTCTACAACCGCGAGACCGCGTTCGTGGACGAGGAGAAGGGCCTCGACACGCGCATCGGCATCAGCCCGTACGGCTACCCCGGTTCCTACGAGGTCTCGGGCGAAGTGCTGGTCAACCCGGTGACGGGCGAGACCTACGAGCCGGGCGAGGGCTTCACCGTTTTCTCGCCGATCGCGCCGGACCCGCGCTGCCCGGCGGAGCTTGGCGATCCGACGTACCCCGACTCGTCCGTGGTGGAACTGTTCACCGGCAATTTCGTCTGCTCGTACAACCATCCGTCGCTGTCCGCGTCGATGGCCTCCACCAAGCGCACCAGCCTGTCGGTGATGACGAACTACGACATCAACGATGCCGTGGAATTCTTTGGCCGCTTCACGTATTCGCGGCATGAAAGTTTCGGCGTGTTCGCGCCGGCGCCGGCGTACTTCCCGGACATCATGGAGGCGGACAACCCGAACTACCCGGACTTCGCGCCCGACACCATCACCTGGTACGCGGACCCGGAGACCGGCGAGCCGACGAGCGCGACGACGGAAGGCGCCATCGAGCAGACGCTGACCGGCGACTTCCCGCTCAGTCTCTACCTGCGCACCGTGCCGCTCGGCACGCGCGACGGCGACGTGCGCGACTACCAGCTCGACGTCGTTGCCGGCGTTCGCGGTTTCGCGAACCTGCTCGGCGGCATGGACTGGGAGATCGGCGCGCAGCACAACCGTTTCGAGATCGACGAATTCGGCAGCGGTTACGGCCTCAATTCGGTCCTCTACGAGGTGATCGGGGACGGTTCGCTGGATCCGTTCGGCGAACTGGATCCCGAGGTGCTCGCAGCCGTGCTGCACACGACGGCGAAGAAGGCGCAGATGCTCTACAAGGGTTTCGACGGCCAGGCGTCGCTTGACCTGTTCAGCATGCCCTATGGCACGGTCGCGGCGGCCTTCGGCTTCGAGTATGCCGACGAAAGCTACTTCGAGGACTACGACGCGCAGAGTTCCGCCGGCAACGTGTTCGGCAGCGCCGGCAACGACACCGGCGGCGGCCGCACGCGCAGCGCCGTGTTCGCGGAGGTCCTGGTGCCGCTGCTGCCGACGCTGGAGGCCAACCTGGCCGTCCGCCGCGACGAGTACAGCGACTTCGGTTCGACCACCAACCCGAAACTGTCCTTCCGCTGGGCGCCGACGGACGCGTGGCTGTTCCGTGCCAGCTACGGCGAGAGCTTCATCGCGCCGGACCTGGGCACGCTGTATGCCGCCACCTCGTTCAGCGCGGAAAGCCTGATCGACCGCGTCGGTTGCGAGGCGGACGGCGGCACGGGTCCGCGCTGCGGTTCGCAGCAGTACGACACGTATTTCTACGGCGCAGCCACCGTCGGGGCGAACCTGCAGCCGGAAACGGCGGAGAACTTCACGCTGGGCGCGGTGTGGTCGCCGAGTTCGACCTTCAGCGCCGGACTCGACTACTACGACATCACGCTCGACAACGTGATCGTCCAGGATGCACAGGCCCTGCTGGATGCGGAGTTCGAGGGACGGCCGCTGCCCACGGGCGCCGCCGTCGTTCGCCAGAACGGCCGCATCATTCGCATCGACGCGCCGCCGATCAACGGCAAGGGCTTCGAGACCAGCGGTATCGATCTCGATATCCAGAAGCGCTTCGAACTGGGCGGGTTGGGGATGCTGAGGACCAGCCTGCAGTGGAGCCACATCCTGAAATACGACCAGCAACTCCTGGAAGGCGCGGGCGTGGAAGACCAGCTTGACCTGGCCGGCCAGCCGAGCGATCGCGGCGTGCTGTCGCTGACGTGGCTCATCGGCGCGTTCACGACGAGCCTGCAATACAACATCCTGCCGTCGACAACGGCGGGCGTGAGCGGCGACTGGGAGAATGCCGCGGCGGGCGATCCCAATGCGCAGGAGCGCATCGCCCGCGACGTCGATGCCTGGAACACGCTCGACCTGCAGATATCCTACGCGACGCCGTGGAACGGCAAGCTCAGCATCGGCGCCCGCAACGTCACGGCGGAGGATCCGCCGCTGGACGAGACCTTCGGCTACCCGTACTACGACAACGAGCTGTACAACCCGTTCGGCCGTGTGACATACGCCCGCTACACGCAGGACTTCTGATCACGTCGACGCGACAAGGGGCGGGCAGGCAACTGCTCGCCCCCTTTTTTGTTCGCGCTTCCGTTCGGGGACGTCCCCCGCGCCGTCACTTGTTCCTTCGAAAGGGATGCAGCGTGAAATGCGGCCGCGCCGTGTAGCGCCGCATCACGGAAAACATCCAGACGCGGTTGAGCACGACGTAGCCCAGCAAGGGAAGGACGATCACGAAGACAAGGGTGCCGAGCAGCATCGGCAGCCAGATATGCGCGAGACCCTCGAGCAGCCAGTCGAGGGTCGGCTCGAAGTGGAAATTGCCGGGGTCTTCGCCGAGCAGCAGGATGCCGATGGAATACTGGCCGTAAAGAATCGGCCCCATCGTGAACGGATTGCTGATCCAGGTGGTGGCCATGGCGATCGGCAGGTTCACCCGCAGCCACAGCGCCATCAGGGTCGCGCCGGCCATCTGCACCGGCAGCGGGACGAACGCCCAGAACAGTCCGATGGCGAACGCGACGGATGCCGTGCGCCGGTTCGGATGAAGCAATGCGGGATCGTGCAGCAGCGCCTTGAACGGACGCAGGTACCACCGCTCGCGCACCGACTGGTGGTCCGGCAGATAGCGTTTCAGAAATTTTCGCGGCATGATCCCTTGGGCGCCGGGGCTGCTGGAAGGGCGCGAATTATACAGTAAGCGCCGTTCGAGTCATCGCGCAGGACGCGCGCGCCGTGCAGGGAGGCAAATCATGCTCGCCTGGGGTCTCGCCCAGCTTACCGGCAGCCTGCTGCTGCTCTGGCAATCCGTCTTGCCGCATCCGGGGATTTTCGTGTTGAGCCTGCCCGTGGCGCTGGCCGCTGCCGCGCGGCGGCGATCGCGCTGGCTTGCGGCCTTCTGGCTCGGTGCGGTGCTCGCCGCATGGCAGGCGGACCGCAACCTGGATGAGCGGCTGGACCCGCGACTGGACGGCGAAATCGTCGAGCTGCGCGGCAGGATCGTCGGCCTGGTCGAGCGCGACGCGCGAAGGCAGCGATTCCGCTTTCAGGTCGAATCCGGCCGGTTCGACGGCGCGCCGGTCGAGCTGCCGCACGTGCTGCGGCTCAGCCTTTATCACGACTCGTGGGGCGGGGAGCCCGGCGCAACGCCGGCCGTGGCCAGCGGCGAGCGCTGGCAATGGCGTGCGAAGCTGCGCCGCCCGCGCGGTTTCGCCAATCCCGGCGGCTTCGATTACGAACGCTGGCTGTTTGTGGAGGGCATCGGCGCGACGGGCTACGTTCGCAATCCCGCCAGGGCGAAAAAGCTTGGCGAAGGCGAGGGCGGGTGGCGCGCGGAGGTCGCAGACCGCGTTGCAGCGCTGGCGCGGGGCCCGGCCGCCGGCGTGGTGCGCGGTTTGGCGACCGGCGACCAGGCCGGGATATCGAATGCGCAGTGGGACGTGCTGCGGCGGACCGGAACGGCGCACCTCGTGTCGATCTCCGGCCTGCACATCGCGCTGGTGACCGCGCTGGGTCTCGGCCTTGCCGCCTTCATCCGGCGGCGATGCTTTCCGGGTTCGGCGCTGTTCTGGCCCGCGCTTGCGGGCGGATTGCCGGCGCTGGCCTACGGCGCGCTGGCGGGCTTCGAGTTGCCGGTGATGCGCGCCCTGGCCGCGGCGCTCGTTCTGCTGGCCGCGCTGGCACTGCGCCGGCAGCTGGCGCCGGGCCACGCCTTCGGAATCGTGCTGACGGCGGTGCTGTGTCTCGACCCGCTCGCGCCACTGGATGCCGGGTTCTGGCTGTCCTTTGTCGCGGTGGCCGCGATCGTGTTCCTGCTCGCGGGAAGGCGCCCGGCCGGTTCGCGGCTGCGGCGCGCACTGCATGTCCAGCTGGGCCTGTTCGTGCTGCTCGCGCCCCTGGTCCTGCTGATCTTCGGGCGGCTGCCACTGGTTTCGCCGCTCGCGAATCTCGTCGCCATTCCCGTCTTCGACATGCTGGCCGTGCCCTGCATCCTGCTGGCGCTGCTGTTCCTGCCGTGGCCGGCGCTGGCGGAACCGCTGCTCGCCGTGCCGGGCTGGCTGCTCGCAAAGCTGCTGGATTTCCTGGCCGCGCTTGCTGCCCTGGACCCGGGATTTTCAACGGCGGTGTTGCCGCCGGCCGTTTCCGTGCTGGCCGTCGCAGGCCTGCTGCTGGCTTGCGCGCCGCGCGCCTGGCCCGGCCGCGGCCTCGCGCCCGTGCTGTTGCTGCCGGTGCTGGCGCTGAACCTGTTGCCGCCGCCGAGGCCGCTGGCGGTGCATTTCCTCGACGTCGGGCAGGGGCTCGCCGTCGTGGTCGAGACGGCGGCGCATACCCTGGTTTACGACACGGGTCCGGGGTTCGGTGCGAGCGACGCCGCGATGATGGCGGTCATTCCTTTCCTCGAGGTGCGCGGCCGCGAACCCGATCTGCTGATGGTCAGCCACGATCACAGCGACCATGCCGGCGGTCTGGCGAGCCTGGTCGAGCGCTATCCGGATGCGCGGCGACTGGGGCGCGTCGCGAGCGCCGGAGTCGCCGATTGCGCCGAGCGCGAATGGCAATGGGACGGCGTCTCGTTCCGGGTGCTGCACCCGCCGCCGCGCGCGGGCGCGGAGGGCAACGACGACTCCTGCGTGCTGCTTGTCGAACGCGGGGATTTTCGCCTGCTGCTGACCGGCGATATCGAAGCGGCGGCGGAAGCACGCCTCCTCGCGGCGCACGACATCGCGGCGGACGTCGTGCTGGTGCCCCATCACGGCAGCCGCACGTCCTCGACACCGGCGTTCGTCGCGGCGACAAGGGCAAGGCTTGCGGTCGTCGGGGCAGGTCACGGCAACCGCTGGGACTTCCCGAAGCCGGACGTGGTGCGGCGTTGGGAAACGGCAGGCGCAACGGTGCTTGCAACCGGAGAGCAAGGCGCCATTTCCGTCACCGTCGATGAAACGACGATGCGCGTGACGAGCTTCCGTGACCGGCGGCAGCTGTGGCGCGACGCCGCTGCGCAGCCCGGTGCGCTGGCGCTGCCGGTTCGTTGAGAACCCTGAAATAAAGTATGATGCGCGGCATGTCGAACCTGTGCGGCGCGCTGCCGCATGCCTGAGGGAACTCAATGCTGGAGATCGTGCGTTCGGGCGGCTGGCTGATGCTGCCCATCATTCTTTGCTCCATCATCGCCGCCGGCATCATCATCGAACGTCTCTGGTCGCTGCAGGACCGCAAGGTGGTGCCGGAACACCTGGTCGCCAAGGTGTGGCACCTGCTCAAGTCCGGCGGTCTCGGCGAGGACGAGGTGCGCAACCTGTACAACAGCTCGCCGCTCGGCCGCCTGCTCGCCACCGGCCTGATGTACCGCAACCGCTCGCGCGAACTCGTCAAGGAAATGGTCGAGGACACCGGCCGGCATGTCGCGCACGAACTCGAACGCTATCTCAACACGCTCGGCACCATCGCCGCGATCTCGCCGCTGCTCGGCCTGCTCGGCACCGTGGTCGGCATGATCCAGGTGTTTGCCGTCATCACGTCGCAGGGCGTCGGCAATCCGGCGGCGATGGCGGGCGGCATTTCCACGGCGCTCATCACCACGGCGGCCGGACTCATCGTCGCGATTCCCGCGCTGGCCGGCTACCGTTACCTGCGCGGACGCGTGAACGAACACGTCGTGCGCATGGAACAGGAGGCCATCAAGCTCGTCGAGGCGCTGCACGGTGAGCGCGGATGAGATTGCAGACGCGCCGGGATGAAGAGCCCGAGATCGGCCTTGTCTCGCTGATCGATGTGGTGCTGATGCTGGTGATCTTCTTCATGGTCACGACCAGCTTCGTGCACGAGGCCGAACTCAAGGTGCAGTTGCCCGAGGCGAGCGTGGAGACGCCGGCGTCGGAGGCCGCACCGCTGGAAATCGTCGTCGACCAGGACGGCGACTATTTTCTCAACGGCCGCGCGCTGATCGCGAGCCGCGCGGACGTGCTGCGGCGCGCGCTGGAAAAGACCGCGGGCGCGCGGCGCGACGTGCCGCTCACCATTCGCGCCGACGCGAACACCACGCACCAGTCCGTCGTCACCGTCATGGATGTGGCGGGCAGGATGGGTTTCGTGAACATCACCATCGTCACCGCGAACAAGGGCGGCGAGTAAGTGGCGAAGCACCGGCAGGAATTCGACGTCTGGGACGCCTACCGGCGGCTTTTGCGTTACGCCGCGCCGCACCGCTGGGTGTTCGCGCTCGGCGCGCTGGCGATGATCGTCGGCGCGCTTGGCGAACTTGCCACCGCGTGGCTGATGGAGCCGCTGCTCGACCAGGGTTTCGGCGAGCGTGACGCCGAAGTCATCATGCTGATTCCCGTTGCCGTCATCGGCATATCGCTGCTGCGCGGCCTGGGCGCCTTCGGCAGTTCCTATTCCATCGGCTGGATCGCGCGGCATGTCATCAAGAAGCTGCGACAGGACGTCTTCGAAAAGCTGCTCGCCATGCCGGCGCGCTATTACGACCGCAGTTCCGGCGGCCAGCTGATCTCGAAAATCACCTACAACATCGAGCAGGTCGCCGAATCGAGTTCGCGCGCGATCATCGTCCTGCTCGGCGACAGCCTGCGCGCGATCGCGCTGATCGGCTACATGCTGTGGATGAGCTGGCAGCTGTCGCTGTTCGTGTTCGTGCTGATGCCGCTGCTCGCCGCGATCGTGCGCTGGGTCAGCAAGCGCTTCCGGCGCTACAGCACGCGCATCCAGAATTCGATGGGCGACGTGACGCAGGTGGCGGAGGAAATCATCGTCGGCCAGCGGGTCATCAAGATCTTCGGCGGCGAGGACTACGAGCGCGAACGCTTCGGCGGCGTGAACGAAAGCAATCGCCGGCTGCACATGAAACTGCTGGCGACGAAAGCCGGCAGCGTGCCCATCGTGCAGGTCATCAGCAGCATCGGCATTGCGCTCGTGATCTACTTCGCGGCGCGTGGATCCGAGAGTTTCACGTTCACCGCCGGCGAATTCACCTCGTATCTCGGCGCCATGCTGTTGCTGTCCCAGCCGATGAAGCGCCTCACCGAGATCAACGAACCGCTGCAGCGCGGGATCGCGGCGGCGCACAGCATTTTCGAACTGCTCGACAGCGAGTCGCAGGCGGACACCGGCACCCGCGAACTCGGCCGTGCGCGCGGCGAAGTGCGCTTCGAGAACGTGCGCTTTGCCTACAGCGCGGACAAGGGCGACGTGCTGTGCGGCATCGACATCGCCGTCGCGCCCGGCGAAACCGTCGCGCTGGTCGGACGCTCGGGCAGCGGCAAGAGTTCGCTCGTCAGCCTGCTGCCGCGCTTCTACGAAACCACCGGCGGCAGCATTCGCATTGACGGCGTCGACATCCGCGATTTGAAACTTCGCGACCTGCGGCGCCAGATTGCGCTGGTATCGCAGGATATCGTGCTGTTCAACGACACGATCGCGCGCAACATCGCCTACGGCGGACTTGGCGATGCGGCGGAAAGCGCCGTTCATGACGCCGCGCGCGCCGCGCACGCGCTCGAGTTCATCGAAAAACTGCCGGAAGGTTTCGACACGCTGGTCGGCGACCGCGGCCTGCTGTTGTCCGGCGGGCAGCGGCAGCGCCTCGCCATCGCGCGCGCGCTCCTGAAGGACGCGCCCATCCTGATTCTCGACGAGGCGACGTCCGCGCTCGACACCGAATCCGAACGCCACATCCAGGATGCGCTGGACGAACTGATGAAATCCCGCACCACGTTCGTGATCGCGCATCGCCTTTCGACCGTCGAGAAAGCCGACCGCATTCTCGTGCTGGAAGCCGGACGCATCGTCGAGCAGGGTGCGCACGCCGAACTGCTCGAACGCGACGGCGCCTACGCCGCGCTGCATCGCCTGCAGTTCAGCGAAGCCGGCCGCGAAGCCTGACCTCGATGTCGCGCGACGCGCATTTCAATCGCATCTGGTACGAAGGCGAGCCGCCGGCGCTGTGGCAGCGCCTGCTTGCCGGCGTGTTCCGAACCTTCAGCGCGCTGCGCCGCGCACTGTACCGCCTCGGCATTCTTCGCCGCGCGAAACTCGACGTGCCCGTGATCGTCATCGGCAACCTGACGGCCGGCGGTGCGGGCAAGACGCCGCTCACGCTCGCGCTCGTGCGTGAATTGCGCGAACGCGGGTTCCGGCCCGGCATCGTCAGCCGCGGTTACGGCGGACGCCCGGGGAAGACGCCCTTGCCGGTGACGGCGGGCACGCCGCCCGCCCGCGCCGGCGACGAGCCCGTCATGCTTGCCGCGCGCAGCGGCGTTCCGGTGTTCGTGCATCCGCGCCGTGTACGCGCGGCACAGGCATTGCGCGCGGCGCATGCCGTTGACGTCATCGTCTGTGATGACGGCCTGCAGCATTACGCCTTGGCGCGCGACATCGAAATCGCCGTCGTGGACGGCCTGCGCGGCCTGGGCAACGAAAAACTGCTGCCGGCCGGCCCGTTGCGCGAACCGCCTGGCCGCCTGAACAAGGCGGACCACGTCGTCATCAACGGCGAGCCGTCAGCGCAGGCGCTGGCCGCGCTTTCGAAACAGGGCGGCGCGAAGATCTCGGTGATGCGCCTTGAGCCCGCCGCGCTGGTGAATCTTTCCGGCGGCGAACGGCGTTCACCGGACGCGCTTGCCGATCGCCATTGCGCGGCCGTCGCCGGCATTGGCAATCCGCAACGCTTTTTCAGTACGCTTGGCGAGCTCGGCTATCGCGCCGAATGCCGCGCCTTTCCCGATCATCACGCCTACGTGCCGGGGGATTTCGAATTCGTCGGCGCGCGTCCGTTGTTGATGACCGAAAAGGACGCCGTCAAATGCCGCGGCTTCGCGGCGGCGGACTGGTGGTATCTTGAAATCGCGGCTTCGCTGGAGACCTCGTTCGTCGCGGCGGTCGCCGCGCGGCTGAAGGCATTGCACGGAGAAACACGGCGTTGAACACGACACTGCTCGAAATCCTCGCGTGCCCCGTATGCAAGGGCAAGCTGGAGTTCCATCGCGACAAGCAGGAACTTGTCTGCCGCCTCGACCGTCTTGCCTATCCGGTACGCGATGACGTGCCGGTAATGCTGGTGGAGGAAGCGCGCGAACTCGACGGCGAGAATCCGCGGTGACGGATTTCACCGTCGTCATTCCCGCCCGGTTCGCATCGACGCGCCTGCCGGGAAAACCGCTGGCGGACATCGCCGGAAAACCGATGATCGCGCACGTCTGGGAACGCGCGCGCGAAGCGGGCGCCGCGCGCGTGATCGTAGCAACGGACGATGCGCGCGTTCACGCGGCCTGCGAACGACTCGGTGCGGAAGTTTTCATGACTGCGGCGGATCACGCTTCCGGCACGGACCGCATCAACGAAGTCGTCGGCGCGCTGTCCGCGAGCGACAACGACATTTTCGTGAACGTGCAGGGCGACGAGCCTTTCATGCCGCCGGAGAACATCCGCCAGGCCGCAGAGCTTGCCGCACTCGCCGGAACGGACATCGCGACCCTGCACGTGCCGGTACTGTCGCGCGAGGAATTCCTGGATCCGAACGTGGTGAAACTCGTCGCTGACGCGGACGGCCGGGCGCTGTATTTCAGCCGCGCACCCATACCGTGGAATCGCAACGCCGGACGCGATGACAACGGCTGGCCGGCCGCGTTCGAAGGCGCAGTCCGGCATCTCGGCATTTACGCCTATCGCGCCGGCGCCCTGCGGCGCTTTGCGGCCGCGCCGTCGTGCGTGCTGGAAGACATGGAAAGCCTGGAGCAGTTGCGCGCGCTGTGGCTCGGCATGACGGTTCGCACCGCCGTCGCCGTGCGCGTTCCGCCGCATGGCGTCGATACGCCCGAGGATCTTGAAGCCGCGCGCGACGCGATGCGGTGATCGCCCGCGCGGCGGTCAGAGCGACGAAAGGAATTCGTAGGGCAGGTACAGCACCGCCGTCAGCAACGACAACAGGATCAGCGCGAGCACGGCGTTGATCGTGTGCTTCAGGAACTTGTAGAGTCCCCGCCGGGTTTGCTTGAGCTCCTTGCCTTTTTCCAGCATTGGCCCCAGCGTCGAAAACAGCGCATTGAAGCCGCCGCGCCTGTCGCCGGCGTCGTTCGGAACGATCGTGAGCCGCATCAGGCGCGAATAGAAGAAATTCGCCACTCGCCCGAACACGTTCATGGGACGCGCGATGTCGCACATCAGGATCAGGCGGTGCCTGTCGGTGTCGTTGGACGCGTGGTGAATGTAGGTTTCGTCGAACAGCAGCGCTTCGCCGTCACGCCAGGAGTAGGTGTTCCCGTCGACATTGATCCAGCAGTCGTCGGAGTTCGGCGTCGCCAGCCCAAGGTGATAGCGCAGCGAACAGGCGAACGGATCGGAATGCGGCGTCAGCTTCGAGCCGGGCGGCAGCAGCGTGAACAAGGCGCCTTTCACGGCGGGGATCGCTTCGAGGATCCTGACGGTTTCGGGACACGAACGTTTTGCCGAGTCGTGCGTGTAGCCGTACCACTTCAGGTAGTACTTGCTCCAGCCGTACTTGAAGAAGGTGTGGAAGCCGACATCGTAGTAGCTTTGCGAATCCCGCCGCGTGGTGTTTTCGAAGGCCTTCCCCTCGTGCAGGGCGAGCGCTTCGTCGCGAATCGTTTTCCAGTTCCGGCGGATTTCCTCGAGCTCGGGAAAGTCCGCCATTTCCATGATCGGCCGGCGGGCGCGACGCTCAGTGGAGATATAAAGGAGACAGTTCAGCGGCGCGAACATCGGCCAGCACTTCCGCATGTACTCCCGCAGCGCGGGACGCTGGTTGCCGCGGAACGCGTAGACGTACGTTACGGACGCAATGAAAAACGATGCAAGCAGAATCAATATCGCTGTAGCCGCGATCATGCCGGTTCCCCCCAAAGAGGCTTCCATACCTTCAGCCCTGTTGCCGGGCGACGGACGGGAAAATAGAGGAATGGGCGGCAGAAGGGAAGAGCGGAACGCCAATTGATGCGCCGTTTCCGGCATCAGTGTGCCATTTGGCCCGGAATGCCGCGGTGCATGAGCCGCAGCTGCGGAATCAGCTCAACCGCAGCTTGCTTCTGTGGCTTGCGACGACGCTTTTGTGCGCGACCGTGAACACCTGGTTCTTCGCCTTGCCGGACAGCGGCTTTCCGAATCGCGCCTCGAACGCGTCGCTGACGGCATTCGAGATTCTTGCCGCGGCCACGCTTGCCGGTTCGCGAACGGGACGCGCGTCCGACGTCACGACCTTGAGCGCGTGCGGCCGGCAGAAGGCGTAGAACTCCTCGAAAGACCAGGTGGCAAGTCCGGCCTTTTTCAGTTCCGTGTAGTACCGCCGGGCATAGTTCTTCGCTCTTCGTTCGATTTCATCCATCGATTGTCTGTCCTTCGGCCCCGTGGTTTCTTCGCGTTCAAGATCAACAGGTTCTGATGTAAAGTGCCATCGGGTAATTCATTCGCGGCAGTTCTGTGACGATGACGGTTATGGAAAGAAAGGCGATTCTCTTCGTGTGCATGGGCAACATCTGCCGTTCGCCGACAGCGGAAGGGGTTTTCCGGCGGCTTCTGGAAGCGGAGGGCGAAGGGCTGCAGGTGGAGATCGACTCCGCGGGCACGCACAGTTATCACGCGGGTGCGGCGCCCGACCGCCGTGCGCAGGCGGCCGCTTTGCGGCGCGGCATTGATCTTTCCGCGCAACGCGCGCGCCAGGTGACCGTCGAGGATTTCGAACGCTTTGATTTCGTGCTGGCGATGGATGAAGACAACCTCGCGATCCTCCATGCTCAGTGTCCGCCCGCGCGCCGCCAACGCGTCCGGCTGTTTCTCGAGTACGGCACCCTGGGCGAACGCAACGTACCGGATCCCTACTATGGCGGCGAGAACGGCTTCGAGCGCGTCCTCGATCTCGTCGAGGATGCGGCGCGAGGCTTGCTGGCAAGTTTGCGGCGTTCCTGAAATCCTTTCCGGGGGGCATCAATGACGACAATCTCGGGTGCCGCAGCCGGCACGCCACATTCTCCCCGTTTCGCCATCCTGCACGGCGGCCTGCTCGCGGGCGCACTCGATATCCTGGCTGCGATCGCAAGCAATGCCTTCCGGGGAATCGAGGCGCTGTCGATCCTGCAGTCGGTCGCCACCGGCCTGCTTGGCCGCGCGGCCTATGATCTTGGCCTGGCCGGCGCTGGCCTCGGACTGCTGCTGCATTTTCTTGTGATGTTCGCGATCAGCGCGATTTTTTATGCGGCAAGCCGGAGACTGGTTTTTCTCGTCCGGCACGCGGCGCTGTCCGGCGCGTTGTACGGCATCGCGGTTTACCTGTTCATGAATTTCGTCGTGCTGCCGCTGTCGGCGTTCCCGCATACTTTGCGCCATTCACCCGGTGCGCTGGCGCTCGGCGTTTCCATTCACGTGTTGTGCGTCGGCTTGCCGATAGCACTGGTCGTGAAACGGTATTCCGAAAGGACGTCCTGAAAAAAGAAACCGGCCAGAAGGCCGGTTTCCTTTGCAAGCTTGTGCCGTTCCTCAGGTGTCGGAGCCCGTCGGCTTGTCCTTCTCTTCGGCGTTCTGGCCGTCGTCGCGGCGGGTTTCGATTTTCACCAGCCCTTCGTTGGAGCGCTTGATCGCCTGGATGCGTTTCAGCACTTCGTCAGCGGAACGGGTCGAGCCCGAACCCGCGGCGCTGCCGTTGCCCTGGTCCTTGTTCGACGGCGCCGGTGCCGGATGCGGTTCGGCTTTCGCCGCGACCGGTTCAACGGGGCCTTTCACGGGCGCTTCGGCCTTCGGTGCAGTCGCGGTTTCCTCGCGCGCCGGCGCGGTTTCCACCGGACCTTTCACGGGTTCCCGCGCTTCCGCCTGTGGCGCCGTTTCCGGCTTCCGTTCGCGCGGAATGGCGACCGGGCGAATGCCGGCGGGCGCGCGTTCCGTTGCCGCCGGCTCCGTGCGTGTTTCTGCCGGCGTTTCCTTGTTCACGACCGGAGGTTTCGCGACCGGTTTTGCCTCGGTTTTTGCTTCCGGCATTGCCGCGGGCGATTCGTCGCGCGGCGTCGCGCTGGCCGGCTTCTCCGCCTGCGGACGCTGTTCGCGCGCGACGGTGTCGGCAGTATTGTCCGGCGCTGCGGTGCTGCGCGTGTTGTCCTGCGCCGCAGTCTGCGCGGCAGCGTCGCCGCTCTTGCGCCGGCGGCGTCCACCACGGCGGCCGCGGCGCGTGTTCCGGCTGCGGCCCGTTTCCTTTTCGGCTTCCTCCGTCCTGCCGTGAGAAGGGGCTTCCGCCGCCTTGTGTTCGGCGGGCTTGCGGGATTGGTCGTCGCGACGACTTCCCGTTTCCGACTTGCGGGCTTCGGGTTTCTGCTCGTCGCGCTGACGTTTCCCGCGCGCGTTGTTGTCCTTGCGCGCTTCATCGTTGCGGCTGCCGCCACGGCGGGAACGGCGCGTGCGCGTTTCGTCACGCTGCTTGTCGCGGCTGCGCGTGCCGCGGGCCTGCGTGGCAGTGCGCCGCTTCGGCTCCCTGCTTTCTTCCGTACCGGTGCCGAACAGGAAACGCCACAGCCGGGCAAGCAGGCCGGGTTGCGTTTCGGCGACGCGTGTCACCGGCGCCGGCGCCGGTGCGGGCGTCGAAGGCGCCAGCGCCTTGACGGCCGGCTCTTCCGGCAGCTTCTGGCTTTCGCCGGAGAGATAGCTCGGCACGGTGGCGTCCTCGCTGGATTCCGCCAGCGTGTAGCTTGCCGTGCGCGTGCCGTTGCTGCCGATTTCGTCGTCGCGCTGGCGCAGAATTTCGTAATCCGGCGTTTCGATGTTCGGGTTCGGCACCAGGATGACGTCGACGCGGCAGCGCTGCTCGATGCGCAGGATCCCGTCGCGCTTCTCGTTGAGCAGGAAAGTCGCGGCTTCCACCGGCAGCTGCGCGACGACGCGCGCGGTCTTTTCCTTCATCGCCTCTTCTTCGATCAGGCGCAGTACGGAAAGCGACAGCGATTCGATGCTGCGAATGCGGCCTTCGCCGTGGCAGCGCGGGCAGACCTGCTGGCTGGATTCGCCAAGCGACGGACGCAGGCGCTGGCGCGACATTTCCATCAGCCCGAAGCGCGAGATGCGGCCGATCTGCACGCGCGCGCGATCCATCTTCAGGGCTTCGCGCAGCCTGTCTTCCACCGCGCGCTGGTTGCGGTTGCTCGACATGTCGATGAAGTCGATGACGATCAGGCCGCCCATGTCGCGCAGGCGGAGCTGGCGCGCGACTTCTTCCGCGGCTTCAAGGTTGGTGTTGAGCGCGGTTTCCTCGATGTCGCCGCCTTTGGTTGCACGCGAGGAGTTGACGTCGATGGACACCAGCGCCTCGGTGTGGTCGATGACCAGCGCGCCGCCGGACGGCAGGCGCACTTCGCGACGGAAGGCGGATTCGATCTGCGATTCGATCTGGAAGCGCGTGAACAGCGGCACGCGGTCCTGGTAGACCTTGAGCTTCGACAGGTTGTGCGGCATCACGGATTCCATGAAGCCTTTCGCCTGGTCGAAGATCTTCGGGTCGTCGATGAGGATTTCGCCCACGTCGGTGCGCAGGTAATCGCGCAGCGCGCGAATGATGACGTTCGATTCCTGGTAGATGAGCACCGGCGGCTTCATTTCATCCGCGGCTTTCTGGATCGCTTCCCAGACGGTGACGAGGTAGTCGAGATCCCACTGCAGTTCCTCGACGCTGCGGCCGACGCCCGCCGTGCGCACGATCGCGCCCATGCCTTTCGGCACGTTCATCTGCGACAGCGCTTCGCGGATTTCGTCGCGGTCTTCGCCTTCGATGCGGCGCGAAACGCCGCCGGCGCGCGGGTTGTTCGGCATCAGCACGAGGAAACGCCCCGCGAGGCTGATGAAGGTGGTCAGTGCCGCGCCCTTGTTGCCGCGTTCTTCCTTCTCGACCTGCACCAGGACTTCCTGGCCTTCCCTGAGCACTTCCTTGATGTTGATGCGTCCGCTGTCCGGCGCGCCTTCCCTGAAATAGCTGCGGGCGATTTCCTTCAGCGGCAGGAAGCCGTGGCGCTCGGAGCCGTAATCGACAAACGCGGCCTCGAGCGAAGGCTCGATGCGCGTGATGCGGCCCTTGTAGATGTTGGCTTTTTTCTGTTCGCGGGAGGGAACCTCGATGTCGAGGTCGTAGAGTTTCTGGCCGTCAACCATGGCCACGCGCAACTCTTCCGGCTGAGTTGCATTGATGAGCATTCTCTTCATTAGTCTGGATCCGGATGCGCACGCCGCTGTGCACTTGGGATCACGTGGTGCCGGTCGGGCCAGGGGGCTTCAGTTCCGCCTTTGATCGCGCTGCCGCCCGTGACTTCCTGGGCGGCGGCTGCGGGAATCCTGCCTGTACTTAACATCGGCGCTACGTGACCATGCAGGGCATGGGAGCGCATCGTCTCAGGGCCGTCCTGCCATTTCCCGTTCTTGTTTTCGGGCAGCGGACGGCGGTTCTTCCAAAAAAGGCCCGGCTGCTTGACGGGCCCACCCACAAATCTGTTCCAATACCGGCTTTGCGGCGCAATCTGCCGCGCCTGTTTTGCCAGAACCGCATGATTTCAGGTTCGGGCCAGCCGGAGCCGGGAATCACGACGGCGCCCCTGGCGCCAGTCACGAAGCAGCGATTCCCGCGACCTTGCAATCTTATCAATCCCAAGTATTTGAATCAATTTGATAAATGAACGAATCCGACACGAATGGCGCAGCGCCGCGCGCACGCGTGGTCGAAGCCGGCCCCGAGGACGACGGCCAGCGCCTCGACAATTTCCTGATCCGCCATCTCAAGGGCGTGCCGCGCAGCCATGTTTACCGGCTGTTGCGCACGGGCCAGGTGCGCGTGAACGGCGGGCGGGTGAAGGCGCAGTACCGCGTCGCCGCCGGCGACAAGGTGCGCCTGCCGCCGGTGCGCCAGGCGGCCGCGAGCGATGCACCACCGCCGCCGAAGCGGGCGAAGCGTGAACTCGAAGACCGGATTCTCTTCGAGGACGAGCGCGTCGTCGTCATCAACAAGCCGGCGGGCATGGCCGTGCATGGCGGCAGCGGGTTGAGTTTCGGCGTGATCGAGGCGCTGCGTTCGGCACGGCCCGATGCGCCTTTCCTGGAGCTCGCGCATCGCCTGGACCGGGAAACCAGCGGTTGCCTGGTGATCTGCAAGAAGCGCAGCGCGCTGCGTCGCGTTCATGAACTGTTGCGCGAGGGCGGCGTGGAGAAGCGCTATCTCGCGCTGGTGGCCGGCTCCTGGAGCCGCCGGCAGGAGGAAATCCGCCTCACGCTGAAAAAGCAGGTGCATGGCGGCGAGCGCATGGTTGACGTGCGGGCCGACGGCAAGGAGTCGGTCAGCCTGTTCCGCGCCATCGAGTATTACCCGGGCGCGACACTGATGGAGGTCGATATCCACACCGGACGCACCCACCAGATTCGCGTGCAGGCCGCGCATGTCGGGCATCCCTTGCTGGGCGACGACAAGTATGGCGACCGCGAGGCGAACCGCGCATTCCGGAAACTCGGCCTGAAGCGGCTGTTCCTGCACGCGGCGAGCATCGGCTTCGAATGGCCGGACAACCACAACCGCGTGGACGTGAGCGCGCCGCTGGACGATGACCTGCGCGCCGTGCTCGATCGCATTGAACGATGACCTGGCGTCTGCTCGTTTTCGACTGGGACGGCACGCTGATGGATTCGGCCGGGCACATCGTCGCGGCCGTACGGGCGGCAGCGGAGGATGTCGGTGCCCGCAAGCCCGCGGAAGACGATGTCCGCCACGTTATCGGTCTGGGCCTGCGCGAAGCGATCGCCGCCGCCATGCCCGAACTGGGCGACGCGGACTATACGCGTTTCGTCGAGGCATACCGCCGGCGCTTCTGGCAGGAATCGCTCCACGGGCAGGCGCTGTTCCCGGGCGCGCGCGAGGTCCTGCTCGAACTCAAGGCGGCGGGCTACCTGCTGGCGGTGGCGACGGGGAAGGGCAGGAACGGCCTGAGACGGGTGCTCGAAGAAGAGATGTTACATCAGGTATTTGACGTAACTCGTTGTGCAGAAGAGACAATTTCGAAACCTGATCCGCGCATGCTCGTGGAAATTCTCGATGAGCTGGGCCTGGAGCCGCGCGACGCGCTGATGATCGGGGACACCAGCTACGACCTCGAAATGGCGGCGCGCGCCGGCATGGACCGGCTTGCCGTGAGTTATGGCGCGCACGGGAAGTCGCTGTTGCTCCCGCACAATCCGCTGGGTTTCCTCGACGACATCCGCGACCTGCCGGAATGGCTGGCGGACGTTCGCAAGGCGGGGTGAGGATCAGGGCAGGGCGATTCCGGCGTCGCGCAACAGTCCCGCGAGCGCGATCAGCGGCAGGCCCATCAGGGCGCTGGGATCGCGATTCTCGATGCGCTCGAACAGCGTGATGCCGAGCCCCTCCGACTTGAAGCTGCCGGCGCAGTCCAGCGGCTGCTCGCGTTCCACGTAGCGCCGGATTTCGTCGGCGTCCAGGGCGCGGAACTTCACCACGGTTTCATCCAGCGCCTCGCGGATCTTCCCCGTTGCGGCGTCCTGCACGCAGACGGCGGTGAGGAAGCGCACGGTGTGCCCGCTCGCCGCCTGCAACTGCGAAATCGCACGGTCGTAGCTGCCCGGCTTGCCCAGTACCGCACCCGCCAGCACCGCGCACTGGTCCGAGCCGATGACCAGGCCCGCGCCATGACGGTCTGCCACTGCGGCGGCCTTTTCCCGCGCCAGCCGCGCCACCATCTCGGCAGGAGATTCGCCGGCCCGGCGCCCTTCGTTCGTGCCGGGTGCTGCGACCTCGAATGGCACGCCGAGGCGCTGCAACAGTTCGCGGCGATAGGGCGAGGTGGAGGCGAGAATGAGCGTGGTTTCGGTCACGGTGATACCTGCGATGCAAGATGGCGGACGCCATTGTAACGGCTGGCCGGATGGCGGTGCGGCATTCCGTTGCCGATGGAGTCAAGCAAAAACAACAGCTTGGCTGCGGTTTTTACCAAGAAACGCTTTGACACTGAAACTCGCGGCCAAGTAAAATTCCGCGCTTATGTCGGCCAGCCTGCCCAAACGATTCGATCCCGAGCGGCTTGCCGCGCAGGGCAAGGTGCTGGCGGGCACGCTGGACGCGAACGCCATGCCACGCTTGCGCGAAATGCTGGCCACGCGTGAACCCATGCCGGTGGACGTGGAATTGCGTGCGCATCGCGATGACGCGAAGCGCCTGCTGCTGACCGGACGGGCCAGCGCGACCCTGGAAGTGACCTGCCAGCGGTGCATGGAATCCGTTCCGCTTCCGGTTGACGCGCGCTTTGCGCTGGCGCTCGCGGCGGATGAAGAAGCGGCGCGAAACCTGCCGGCGGAACTCGATCCGCTGCTGCTGGATGCCGGCGACGAGGTTGACCTGCCGGCGCTGGTCGAGGACGAACTGATTCTTGCGTTGCCGCCGGCGCCCGTGCACGCCGACGTCGCGGAGTGCGGCGAACGCGCGCGGCATGCGCTTGATGCCGGCAACGATGACGATGAACATGACGGCGGCGTGCAAAGGGAAAACCCTTTCGCGGTGCTGAAGCAACTGAAAAACGGAAAAGACTGAGGTAATCACGATGGCTGTTCAGAAAAGTCGCAAGAGCCCTTCCCGCCGCGGCATGCGCCGCGCGCACGACGCGCTCAAGGGCCCGACCGTTTCGCGCGATCCGGTGACGGGCGAGGCGCACCTGCGTCACCACGTCGGCCCGGACGGCTACTATCGCGGCCGCAAGGTGATCGCGACGAAAGTCGTCGAAGACGAAGAATAAGAATCACAGTGACGTTCATCTGCGCGCGCCCCGGCGCGCGCCGTGATCCTGGCGGGGGTTGACCGGAACATGGCGAAACCCATCACCATCTCACTCGATGCAATGGGCGGGGACCACGGGCCGCAATCCGTGGTCCCCGCTGCCATTGAGATGGTCGAAAAACATGCGCACCTGACGCTGATTCTCGTCGGGCGCGAGGAAGTGCTCGGTACCTGGCTGCGCGACGTTCCCGAACGCCTGCGCGAACGCCTGCCCGTGCATCACGCATCGGAAGTGGTCGAGATGCACGAGCCGCCGTCGCAGGCGCTGCGCGGCAAGAAGGACTCATCGATGCGCGTCGCGATCAATCTCGTCAAGGACGGCGAGGCGCAGGCCTGCGTCAGCGCGGGCAACACCGGCGCACTGATGGCGACGGGCCGTTTCGTGCTGAAGACGCTGCCCGGCATCGATCGCCCGGCGATCATTTCCGCCATTCCGGCGCGCAACGGGCACACGCACATGCTCGATCTCGGCGCGAATTCCGATTGCACGCCCGAGCATCTCTACCAGTTCGCCGTCATGGGATCCGTGGTGGCGCAGGCGATCTACAGCATCCCGCGTCCCACGGTCGGATTGCTGAACATCGGCGAGGAAGAGATCAAGGGCAACGAGATCGTCAAGAAGGCGGCGCAACTGCTCAACCAGAGCAGTCTCAACTACATCGGCTTTGTCGAGGGCACGGACATCTGCAACGGCCGTGTCGACGTGGTCGTCACCGACGGGTTCGTCGGCAATGTCACCCTGAAGGCGATGGAAGGCCTGTCGAAAATGATCGGCAGCTACGTCAGCGAAGGCTTCAACCGGAACCTGCTGACGAAGGCGATGGGCGTTTGCGCGCTGCCGGTGCTGCGCGCGCTGAAACGGCGCATGGATCCGCGTACGTACAATGGCGCAAGCCTCGTCGGGCTCAAGGGCATATTGATCAAGTCGCACGGCAGCGCCGATTCGCACTCCTTTGCGAACGCCATTCGCATTGCGATGGTCGAAGTCGAGAAACAGGTTCCCACGCGCATCGGCGCATTGCTGGAAGATCACGTGGGCGTCAAAGAAGAACAGCAGGCGGTCTGATGTATTCGAGAATTGCAGGTACGGGACGTTTTCTTCCGGAGAAGGTGCTCACCAACCGCGATCTGGAAAAGATGGTGGAAACGAGCGACGAATGGATTCGCGATCGCAGCGGCATCCGCGAGCGGCACATCGCTTCCGACGGCGAGACCACGCTGGACCTGTGCGAGAAGGCCGCGATCAACGCGATGGAGATGGCCGGCGTCACCGCCGCCGATCTCGACATGATCATCGTCGGCACCACCACGCCCGACCTCGTGTTCCCGAACATGGGCGTGCTGCTGCAGGACCGTCTTGGCGCGCACGGCTGCATGGCCATGGGCATCGAAGCGGCTTGCACGGGTTTCATCTACGCGCTCGGCATTGCCGACAAGTTCATCAGGACGGGCTCGGTAAAGCGCGCGCTGGTCGTCGGCGCGGAAACGCTCTCGCGCATCATCGACTGGAGCGACCGCACGACCTGCGTGCTGTTCGGCGACGGCGCCGGCGCCGTGGTGCTGGAGGCTTCGGACGAAGCCGGCGTGATTTCCACGCACCTGCATGCCGACGGCAAGTACAAGGACCTTCTTTATTTTCCGTCCGGCGTTTCGCGCGGCTTCAACGACCTGAAATCCGGCAAGGATTTCGTGCAGATGAAAGGCAACGAAGTCTTCAAGGTGGCCGTCACGACGCTCGGGCGCATCGTCGAGGAGACGCTGGAAGCGAACAACATCACGCCGGACGAGATCGACTGGCTGATTCCGCACCAGGCGAACATTCGCATCATCGAGGGCACCGCGCGCAAGCTGAAGATGCCGATGGAGCGCGTGGTCGTCACCATCGCCGAACACGGCAACACCTCCGCCGCGTCCGTGCCGATGGCGCTGGACGTTGCCGTGCGCGACGGCCGCGTCAAGCGCGGTCAGACGATTCTGCTGGAAGCGTTCGGCGGGGGTTTTACGTGGGGTTCCGCGCTGATCAAGTTCTGAGTCGAAAGTCGAAAGTCGAAAAAAAGCCGGCATCGCCGGCTTTTTTTCGACCTTCGACCTTCGACCTTCGACTTCTTATTGCCCCACGAGCTGATTCAACTCGAAGATCGGCAGCAGGATCGCCAGCACGATCAGCAGCACCATCATGCCCATGAAAAGAATCAGCGCCGGTTCGAGCAGGCCGAGGAAGGTCGCGAGCACGGTTTCCATTTCGCGTTCCTGCGCGTCGGCGGCGCGTTCCAGCATGGTTTCGAGCTGGCCGCTGGACTCGCCGCTGGCGATCAGGTGTACGGTCATCGGCGGAAACAGTTTTCTCGCTTCGAGTGCGCGCGCGATGCCTGAGCCTTCGCGGATCCTGAGCGTGGCTTCATCGACGGCTTCGCGCATCGGTATGTTGTTCACCACTTCCCCCGCGATCCGCAGCGCCTCGAGTACGGGCACACCGCTGCCGGCGAGAATGGCCAGCGTGCGCGCAAACCTCGCGGTGTTCATGCCGCGCGTCACGCGGCCGACCATGGGCAGCCGCAACAGCAGGGCATGGTAGCGGCGCTTCGGATCCGGGCGCTGCAACCAGCGGTACAGGAAAAAGCCGATCGCGGTGATTCCGCCCAGCAGCCAGAACCAGTTGGCCGTCAGGAAATCGCTTGAAGCGATCAATATGCGCGTCAACAGCGGCAGTTCCGCGCCGATGTTGTCGAAAACGCCGACGACTTTCGGCACCACGTAGGTCAGCATGGCGGTGATGATGACGAACGACATGAAGACCAGGATGATCGGATAGATCATCGCGACCGAAAGTTTCTGCTGCAGCGCCTGGCGTTTCTCGGCGTATTCGGCGAGCCGCTCAAGCACGGCGTCGAGATGGCCGGTCTGCTCGCCGGCCGCGACAGTGGCGCGAAAGATTTCCGGGAACACGTTCGGAAATTCGCCGAGGCCGTAGGCGAGCGTGTGGCCTTCCATCACGCGGGCGCGGATGGCGAGGATGATGTTCCGGATGCGCGGCTTTTCCGTCTGCTGCGCGACGGCCTGCAGGGCTTCGTCAAGCGGCAGGGCGGAACGTACCAGCGTGGCGATCTGGCGGGTCAGCAAGGCGAGGTCGGAAGCGCTGATGCTGCGTCCGAGGCCGAAGCTCAGGCGCGAACGCCTGCCGCGCTCCTGTTCCGCGGCGGTGGTGACTTCGAGCGGCGTCAACCCCTGGTCACGCAGCATCTGGCGCACGTTGCGCGGCGTGTCGCCTTCGAGGATGCCCTTGCGTTCGCGGCCGCGCGCGTCCAGCGCCTTGTATTCGAACGCGCCCATCAGTCTTCCCGCGTGACGCGCAGCACTTCTTCCAGCGTGGTCTGGCCGGCCAGCACGCGGCGAACGCCGTCATGCCGCAGGCTCGGACGCGTCTTGCGTGCGTGCTTTTCCATTTTCGATTCACCCGCGCCGTCGTGAATCATGTTGCGCAGGGTTTCATCGATCGGAATCAGTTCGTAAATGCCGGTGCGGCCCTGGTAACCCGTGGCGTTGCACGCCTCGCAGCCTTTTGCGTGGTAGAGCGTGACATTCTCGTCCGCGCCCACGTCCATCAGCTGCCGTTCGCGCTCGCTGGGTTCGTAAGGCGCCTTGCAGGCGGGGCACAGCAGGCGCACGAGACGCTGCGCGAGCACGCCGACCAGCGAGGACGACAGCAGGAACGGTTCCACACCCATGTCGCGCAGGCGCGTGACCGCGCCGACGGCGGTGTTGGTGTGCAGCGTGGACATGACCATGTGGCCGGTGAGCGACGCCTGCACGGCGATCTCGGCGGTTTCGAGATCGCGGATTTCGCCGACCATCACGACGTCCGGATCCTGCCGCAGGATGGCGCGCAGGCCGCGCGCGAAAGTCATGTCGACTTTCGTGTTGACCTGCATCTGGCCGATGCCTTCGAGGTCGTATTCGATCGGATCCTCGACTGTGAGGATGTTGCGGCTCTGGTCGTTGATGTCCGACAGCGCGGCGTACAGCGTCGTGGTCTTGCCGGAGCCGGTCGGGCCGGTGACAAGAAGAATGCCGTGCGGCTTGCGGATCAACTCGTGCATGACTTCCTTGGTCACCGGATCCATGCCGAGATGGTCGAGGTCGAGGCGGCCGGCCTGCTTGTCGAGCAGGCGCATGACGACGCGTTCGCCGTGACCGGCGGGAATGGTGGATACGCGCACGTCGACGGCCCGGCCGGCGATTCGCAGCGAAATGCGGCCGTCCTGCGGCAGGCGTTTTTCCGCGATGTCGAGCTTCGACATCACCTTGATGCGCGAAACCACCAGCGGCGCGACCGCGCGCCGGCTCTGCAGCACTTCGCGCAGTACGCCGTCCACGCGGAAGCGCACGACCAGGCGGTTCTCGAACGGTTCGATGTGTATGTCCGAGGCGTTTTCCTTCACCGCCTGCGTCAACAAGGCGTTGATGAGGCGAATGATCGGCGCGTCATTGTCGGAATCGAGCAGGTCTTCCGGCTGCGGCAGGGCGTCGGCGACCTGGTTGAGGTCCATGTCCTCTTCCAGGCCTTCCATCATCTGCATCGCGCCGTCGGACTGGCTGTGGTAGGTGGCCTGCAACGCCGCGTCGAAAACGTCCGCGCTGGTTTCACGCAGTGGAATGTTGCGGTCAAGATAGCGGCGCGCCTCGAGAATGCCCGTCAGCGCGGCGCCGGGGCGCACCAGCAGTTCCTCGCGGCCGTCAGTGACGACGGCGAGCACGCCGAATCGCTTCGCGAAGCCGAAGGGCAGCCGGACGGCGCGTTCGGCGCGGTCCGCTTCATCGGGAAATGGATTTTCAGTCGCCATTGTCTTCGGCCGGAACGTCCGTTTGCGGTTCACCCCGTGATTCGGATGAGGAATGTCCGTCGTCAGCGTCCGCCGGCATGGTCACCGCATCGGCCGCGTCGGGGTCGGGCAGGGCGGGTTGGCGCTCGAACGGCATGAGATTCACGCCGCCGTCGCGCTCGCCTTCCTGGAGATTGCGGATGTAGCGGTATTTCTCGCCGGTGAAGTACGCCGAGTCTTCGGGCGTGCGCAGGATGGACGGCTTGATGAAAACCATCAGGTTGCGCTTGTCCTTGCTCGACGTTTCGTAGCGGAACAGATGGCCGAGAATCGGAATGCTGCCGAGCAGCGGCACGCGCTGTTCGGATTCGGTGACGCGCTCGTCGATCAGGCCGCCGAGGACGATGATCTCGCCGCTTTCGGCGATCACGCTGGTGGTGATGCTGCGCGTGTCGGTGACAAGGTCGACCGCGCCCTGCGAGCTGCCGCTGAGGCTCGACACCTCCTGCGCGATGTCGAGCACGATGGTGTTGGAGTCGCTGATCTGCGGCGTGATCGTCAGGCTCAGGCCCACTTCCTTGCGCTGAATGGTCTGGAAGGGATTGATGTTGCCCTGGGCGGCGCCGGTGTTCGTGAAAGAGCCGGTCAGGAACGGCACTTCCTGGCCGACGGTGATTTCGGCTTCCTCGTTGTCCATGGTCGTCAATGACGGCGTGGAAAGGATGTTGGTCGAGGAGCTGCCGGCCAACGCGCGGAGCAGCCCGACAAAACTCACGTCGCCGTCGCTGATGCGCCCGAAGCCCAGCGAAAGCCCCGACGCGCTGGCAAGCAGGTTGCCGATGGCCTGCGCCGCCGTCTCGCCGCCGGCGGCGGCAGCCGCGCCCACCTGGCCGATGCCTGCGCCGCTGGTGGGGAAATTCGTCAGGCCGACCGGTCCCTCGCCGCTTTCATCCGCCACGGCCCAGGTCACGCCAAGCTCGGCGCTGTTGTCCGCGGACAGTTCCGCGATGATGGCTTCGACGTGCACCTGCGCACGGCGGATATCGAGCTTGGCGATGATGTTCTCCAGCGTGCGCATGACTTTCGGCGGCGCCGTGACCACCAGGGCGTTCGTGTCCGGTTCGGGCAGAATGATGACGTCCGCATAGCCGCCGCCGACGGCCGCGGCGGTTTTTTCGCCGCCACCGTTGGCGGAGGCCGCGCTTTCGGTCACATGTCCCGAAAGAATGGTCGCAAGACTTTCGGCGTCCGCGTAGCGCAGGTAGATGACCTGCGTGTTGCCGCCGGATTCCAGCGGCGTGTCGAGGTGCGCGATCAGCGCGCGCAGGCGAAGGCGCGACGCCTTGTCGCCGCTGACGAGAATGCTGTTGGTACGGTCGTCGGCGACCAGGACCGGCGGCTGGCGGCCGGCTTCGGCGCGGTTCTGCACGAGCGCCGACAGCACGCGCACGACTTCCGACGCCGACGCGTTCTCCAGCCGCACGACCTCGATTTCCTCGTCCGTGGTCTGGTCCATGCGGCGGATGATCTTGGTGATCCGTTCGACGTTCGCCGCGCGGTCGGAAATGATCAGCATGTTGCCGCCGGCATAGGCGGCGAGATGCGCGGTCTGCGGCACCAGCGGGCGCAGCAGCGGCACCAGCTGCACGGCTTCCACGTTGCGCACTTCGATGATGCGCGTGACGACGTCGTCGGCAGGCGCCTCCGCGACCGCTTCCACCGGATCGGCGCTGGCGATCTCGCGCGCGTTCACGGCGGGGATGATCTTGATGATGTTCTCGCCGGCCGGCACGGCGGCGAAGTTGTGCACCTGGAGCACGGACAGGAAGGTTTCGTACACGGCGTCGATCGGGATGGGCTGCGCCGAGACGATCGTGACGCGTCCCTTGACGCGCGGATCGAGAATGAAGCTCTTGCCGGTGACCTCGCCGACGGCGCGCGCGACATCGCGAATTTCCATGTCTTCGAAATTCAGCGTCATCACTGTCGGCTCGCTCGCGCTGCCGGCGGGCGGTGCATCCTGCGCAGGGGCCGCGGGCGCGAATGCCGCGGCCGCCATCGCGACTGCCAGCGCCACGCTCCGCATTCCAGACTTCCGTAAATCGTTCAGCAAGCTCATTGTTATCGTGCTTCCAGTGTTTGCGCTGCGTTCATTGCGAAGGAGAAAGAGGTATGTTCTGCGTGCTGCCGTCACGCTCGACGGTCAGCACCACGTTCGACTGGTCGGTCATGTTGTTCAGCATTTCCATCGCGCGGCCGGGATCGGAAAGCGGCGTGCCATTGATCGCCGTGACGATGTCGCCCGGCTGCAACCCGAGTTGCGCGAAGCTTGCCCGGTCGCGGCCCGGATAGACGCGGTAGCCGCGGATCGTTCCGCCTTCCAGCACCGGGCTGTAGCGTAACAGTTCCGCGAGCCGCGTCGGGTCGTCCATGATCTCCTCGCGCATTTGCGCGATGCCGGAGTCCGGTTCCCGTTCCGCCTCCGCGGGCTCCATCCCGGTCTCGGCGTAGCTGATGCTGCCATCGACCCCTTCGCGGGGCAGGCGCAGGGTTTCCAGCCGGCCGGCGCGGCGCAGGATCACGCGGTCAGCCAGCACGGCTTCCAGGGTCGCGCCACCGGGCACGGCGGCGCCGATGGAATACACCTTTTCATCGCTGCCACTGCTGATGACGGCGCGGCTCAGGGCGGGATCGTTCGACGCGAGCACCCCGCGCAACTTGAGGTTCAGGCGGGTTTCGGGCGCGTCCGCCGCCGCGGCGGCGATGGCGTTGTCCGCGGTTTCCGCCGTGCCGAAGAGGTGCATGGCGGCGATGGCCTGCATGGATTCCGGCGACGCGGCTTGCGGACTTGCGGCGGCGAGGGATTGTGCCGGCGGCAGCGAAGGCGGGGAGGCGACGGTCTCGACGGCCGTCCAGGTGAGTTGCGCGGCCTGCCAGGCGGCGGCCGCGAGCAGCAGGCCGCCCAGCAGCAGCGGTCCGCGGCGGCGCCCCTGCTGCCAGATTCTGCTGCCCGTTATCGCACTGACATCGAAGCGCATGGTTCCCCGGCGAATTCCTGTGTATCCCCCCCGGATACCTGAAGCGGCCACTTTGCCGCAGACGGGCATATCCTATTAATAAGTATCAACTGCGCCCGAAGCCTCACAGTTTACGGGTTTCAACTGTAACCGCTCAAGCGAGCCGGAAATCTACAGCATCCGCCCCATGCCGTCGATCGGCTACACTGCTTGTGCAGGCACGAAAAGATGCCGGACAACGGACAAGCCACAAGGGGCGGGGCATTGCGGTTCAGATCCATCCTCATTCGCGCCGGCATCACGCTCGGCGTTCTCACCGTGTTTTTCCTGCACGTCTGGGAAATTCCCGAGATCCGCTTCATCACGCAGCTCGAAAACATCGCCTACGACGCGCGAGTCCGGCTCACCATGCCGCGTACGCCAGGCCGCAATGTCGTCATTGTCGACATCGACGAGCGCTCCATCGGCGTGGAAGGCCACTGGCCCTGGCCGCGCGATCGTCTCGCTCACCTGGCGGATCAGCTGTTCGAGCGATACGGGGTGCGCGCGCTGGGCTTCGACATCAATTTTCCGGAAAGCGACCGCGACAGCGGTGCGGATATTCTGCAGCGGCTGGCCAACGATGAACTGTCCGAAAACGCCGCTTTCCTGCGGGCCTTTGAAAAACTGCAGCCGACCCTGCAGACCGACGCGCGGTTTGCCGATGCGCTCAAGGGGCGCAACGTCGTGCTGGGTTACGTGTTCCGCCAGGACGTGGTGCAAGGGCGTGACGCAGGGATCGGCGTGCTGCCGCCGCCGGCGCTTGCCAGGGACGAAGTCGCCGGCGCAATCGAGTTCATCGAGCCGCAGGGGTTTACCGGCAACCTGCGCATCCTGCAGGAGGCTGCCGCGAATGGCGGGTTCTTCGATAATCCGACAGTCGATCAGGACGGAGTCTATCGCCGCGTGCCGGCGTTGCAAATGTATGACGGCAACGTCTATGTCTCGCTTGGTGTGCAACTGGCGCGCGCGGTCAGCGGCTGGCCGGAACTGGAATTCGCCTGGACGCCGGGCCGGCCTTCGAATGATCCGAAGTATCTCGAATATCTGCAGATCGGCGACCTGCGCGTTCCGGTCGATCATGAGCTCGCCCTTTATGTGCCGTATCGCGGTCCTGCATTCACGATTCCCTACGTTTCCGCAAGCGATGTAATGGCCGGCACCGCCGACCGGGAATTGCTGCGCGACAAGATTGTGCTCGTCGGCACCAGCGCGCCCGGTTTGTACGACATGCGCGTGACGCCGGTGAGCGAGGTGTTCGTCGGCGTGGAAGTGCACGCAAGCATCGTCGACGGCATCCTCTCCCAGCGCCTGAAATCGCAGCCTTATTACATTGAAGGCGCGCGTCTCTCCCTGCTGGTCCTGCTGGCCGTGCTGATGACGTTCGTCATGGCGCGCTGGTCAGTGGTGCCGTCGACGCTCGCAACCTTGCTGGTCGCCGCCGCGCTGATCGGCGGCAACCTGATCGCCTGGCAGCGTTACGACCTCATCGTGCCGCTCGCGCCGCCGCTCTTGTTCGTATTTATCGTATTCGTGTTGCAGGTTCTTTACGGCCTGCTGATCGAAAGCCGCGGCAAGCGGCACCTGTCGCAGATGTTCGGCCAGTACATTCCGCCCGAACTGGTCGAGGAAATGGATCGCAACCGGCAGACCGTGTCGCTGGAAGGCGAAAGCCGCGAAATGAGCGTGCTGTTTTCCGACGTGCGCGGTTTCACCGGCGTGTCGGAAGGACTCGATCCGAAACAGCTGGCGCAGCTGATGAACGAATTCCTCACCCCGTTGACCCGCGCGATTCACGAACGCCGCGGCACCATCGACAAGTACATGGGCGACGCGGTGATGGCCTTCTGGGGCGCGCCGTTGCCGGACGCCGAACATGCGTCGCACGCCGTCGCCGCCGCGCTGGACATGGTCGGCGTCATGCGCGGGCTCGGGTCGGAGTTCAGGGCGAAGGGCTGGCCGGCGCTGCAGGTCGGCATCGGCGTGAACACCGGACCGATGAACGTCGGCAACATGGGCTCGGAATTTCGCATGGCGTACACGGTGATGGGCGACGCCGTGAACCTGGGCTCGCGCCTGGAAGCCCTGACACGCACCTACGCGGTCGACATTATCGTTTCGGAGAGCACGCGCGACGCCGCACCGGAATTCGCGTACCTTGAACTCGACCGGGTGCAGGTCAAGGGCAAGGCTGAAGCGGTCACCATTTTCGAGCCGCTGGGTCTGCGCGACACGCTGCCGAAGGATTCGAAACAGTTGCGCTCGCGGCACAAGCAGGCGCTGATGCTTTACCGGCAGCAGCAATGGGACGCGGCGGAACGCGAATTCTTCTCGCTCGCGCAATCGCATCCCGACAAGCCGCTGTACCGCCTGTATCTCGATCGCATTGCACACTTCCGCAACCATCCGCCGCCTGCGGGCTGGGACGGTGTTTTCACCTTTTCGACGAAGTAACGGAACCGGCGCTTGAAAACTCCGTGTTTGCCCCCACAACGGCACACGGTTTCCCGACGGCCAAGCTTCGCCTGCGAACTTCCCAAGCGGTACTTCTGAGGGGATTCCCGGCAGGGAAAGCCGCTTTCGATTCGGCTAAAATCACGGCATGAGCGACTTCAAGAACGAACCAGGTCACGGACTGGCGCTTGACGAGGCCCGTCCGAAACTCAAACGGCCGCCGCTGTTCAAGGTGGTGTTGCTGAATGACGATTACACGCCGATGGAATTCGTCGTCGAGGTGCTGCAGAAATTCTTCCGCCTCGACAGGCAGCGAGCCGTGCAGATCATGTTGCACGTGCACACCCGCGGCAAGGGCATCTGCGGCGTGTTCACTTACGAGATCGCGGAAACGAAGTCCGCGCAGGTCACCGATTATGCCCGGGAACATCAGCACCCGCTGATGTGCACCGTCGAAGAGGCGTAAGCCTCAAGAGGTCCGAATGCTGAGCAAGGAACTGGAAGTCTGTCTGAACGAAGCGTTTTCCGGCGCGCGCCGCCGGCGGCATGAGTTCATCACCGTCGAGCATCTGCTGCTGTCGCTGCTCGACTCCGGCCGCGTGGTCGAAATTCTGCGCGCCTGCGGCGCGAACGTGGAACTGCTGCGCAAGGAACTTGAAACCTTCCTCGATGAAAACACGCCGCGCCTCGCGGAGAACGTCACCGACGACGTGCAGCCGACGCTGGGTTTCCAGCGCGTCCTGCAGCGCGCCGTGTTTCACGTGCAGTCGTCCGGCCGCAAGGAAGTGACGGCGGCGAACGTGCTGGTCGCGATCTTCGGCGAGAAGGAAAGCCACGCGGTCTATCTTCTGAACGCGCAGGGCGTGAACCGTCTCGATGTCGTCAACTTCGTCTCGCACGGCATTTCGAAGATTCATGGCGACGAACCGGCGGACGAGTCCATCAACCCGCCGGCGGACGAGGACGCTGTCGGCGAGGCGGGCGGCAATCCGCTGGACAATTTCGCAAGCAATCTCAACGAACGCGCGAAGCAGGGCAAGATCGATCCGCTGATCGGCCGCGCGCTCGAAGTCGAACGCACCGTGCAGATTCTCTGCCGGCGGCGCAAGAACAATCCGCTGTTCGTCGGCGAGGCCGGCGTCGGCAAGACCGCCATCGCGGAAGGCATTGCCAAGCAGATCGTCGATGGCCAGGTGCCGGACGTGCTCGAAGACGCGGTCATCTATTCGCTGGATCTCGGCGCGCTGGTTGCCGGCACGAAGTATCGCGGCGATTTCGAGAAGCGACTGAAAGGCGTGCTGGCGGAACTGCGGAAACAGCCGCACGCGATCCTGTTCATCGACGAGATCCACACCGTCATCGGCGCGGGTGCGGCGAGCGGCGGCGTGATGGACGCCTCGAACCTCATCAAGCCGATGCTCGCCAACGGCGAACTGAAATGCATCGGCTCGACCACCTACCAGGAATACCGCGGCATTTTCGAGAAGGATCGCGCGCTGTCGCGGCGTTTCCAGAAGATCGACGTGCCGGAGCCGACGGTCGCGGAAACCATCGAGATCCTGAAAGGCCTGCGGTCGCGTTTCGAGGAGCATCACGACGTCAAGTATCCGACGAAGACCCTGCAGGCGGCGGCGGAACTTTCCGCGAAACACATCAACGACCGGCACCTGCCCGACAAGGCGATCGACGTGATCGACGAGGCCGGCGCTAACCTGCGCCTGCTGCCCGCAAACAAGCGGCGCAAGAGCGTCACCGTGCAGGACGTCGAGAACATCGTCGCGAAGATCGCGCGCATCCCGCCCAAGAGCGTGTCGGTTTCCGACAGGGACGTGCTGAAGAACCTGGACCGCAACCTGCGGCTCGTGATCTACGGCCAGGACAAGGCCATCGAAACGCTGTCGGCCGCGATCAAGATGTCGCGCTCGGGGCTCGGGCCGGAGAACAAGCCGATCGGTTCCTTCCTGTTCGCGGGTCCGACCGGCGTCGGCAAGACCGAGGTCACGCGGCAGCTCGCGAAGGCCATGGGCATCGAACTCGTGCGCTTCGACATGTCCGAGTACATGGAACGCCACACGGTCTCGCGCCTGATCGGCGCGCCGCCGGGATACGTCGGTTTCGACCAGGGCGGCCTGCTCACGGAAGCCGTCATCAAGAACCCGCACTGCGTGCTGCTGCTGGATGAAATCGAGAAGGCGCATCCGGAAGTCTTCAACCTGCTGCTGCAGGTGATGGATCACGGCACGCTGACGGACAACAACGGCCGCAAGGCGGATTTCCGCAACGTGATCCTGGTGATGACGACCAATGCGGGCGCACAGGAAATGAGCCGCGCGTCGATCGGCTTTTCCAGCCAGGACAACTCGACCGACGCGATGGAAGTCATCCGGCGCGTGTTCACGCCGGAATTCCGCAACCGCCTCGACGCCATCATCCAGTTCGAGGGTCTCGACGAGCGCACCATCGCGCAGGTTGTGGACAAGTTCATCGTCGAACTGGAAACGCAGCTGGAGGAGAAGGGCGTCAGTATCGAGGTCGATGACGAGGCGCGCACCTGGATCGCCGCACGCGGCTATGATCCGAAGATGGGCGCGCGGCCGATGGCGCGTGTCGTCCAGGAGCACATCAAGCGGCCGCTGGCGGAGGAGCTGCTGTTCGGCAAGCTTGCGAACGGCGGCACCGTGAAAGTCGGCGTCACGAATGACGCGCTCGACATCTCGATCACGGCGGGCGGGGCGGAAGCGACGGTCTGAGTTTTTGCGGGAAAGCTGAAGAGCAATGGAGAGGATTAACAGGATTTTTCAGGATTAACAGGATCAAGAGCGAAGTCATGCAGGAGCGCGCTCCTCCCCGAATCCAGTAAATCCCGTCCGTTGTTTTTCTTCATGAATAAAAAAAACCGGCGTCTTGCGCCGGTTTTTTTTGATTCTTCGAACCTTACCTTCCGCGATACACGATCCGCCCCTTCGAAAGATCGTACGGCGTCAATTCCACCGTCACCTTGTCGCCCGTCAGAATGCGGATGTAATGCTTGCGCATGCGGCCCGAGATGTGCGCTGTAACGACATGACCGTTGTCCAGCTTCACGCGGAAGGTCGTGTTCGGGAGCGTTTCGAGGACTTCGCCCTCCATCTGGATCGCGTCTTCTTTTGCCATAAGGTGTTGATTCGCCGGTTTTTGTCGAAGGGCGGGGATTCTGCCTCAAGCTTGCCGCGACTGCAACCGCTGCCAGCGGCCGCCGAGCAGGATTTCCAGCGGCCGGAAGCGGCGCTTGTAATCCATCTTCGGATGCTCCGGCAGCCAGTAGCCGAGATACACCCAGGGCAGCCCTTCGGCGGTCGCGAGTTCAATCAGTTTCAGGATCGCGAAGACGCCGAGGCCGCGTTTCTCCGCGTCAGGATCGTAAAACGTGTAAACGGCGGACAGGCCGTCGCGCAACTGGTCGAACACCGCCACGCCCAGGAGCTCCTGGCCGAAGCGGATTTCGAGGTAGCGGCTCTCGCTCCAGTCCGCGACCAGGAAGTCTTCGAAGGCCTTGCGGCTTTCCGCCAGCATGTGACCGGACGGATGCCGGCGCGCCTGGTAGCGGTTGTAAAGCGCGAGCAGGTCGTCGTCGCACCACGGCTGCTGGATGGAAACCTCAAGACTGTCGTTCCGGTGCAGGTTGCGCCGCTGGCTGCGGTCGGGGCGAAACGCGGCAACATCGACGCGCGCCGCGATGCACGCGCCGCAGGACCTGCATTCGGGGCGGTACAGGTAGCGGCCGCTGCGGCGAAAACCCTGTTCGGCCAGCAGGGTCTGCATTTCCTTGTCCGGTACGTGGCGCGGATCGCCGAAGACGGTGCGCGCCTGGCGATCGTCGTAGTAACTGCACTCGTGATCCGGCGTCAGGTAAAGCGGCAGTCGCCTGTCCCTGATGCGATGGTCGCCCGTGTTCATGTGCGCGCTTCTCCTGCCGGGTCGAATGTCCCGAGGTCGTCCGTCGCGACGCCGAGCTGCCAGCGGCCGGGCGAATCGTGTTCGGCGTGGATTTCCAGCAGGCGCAGGAACGCGTCGCGCGGGATTTCGCGGCTGCCGAGCGAGGCGAGATGCGCGGACGCCACCTGGCAATCCAGCACGGCGAAACCGCGCGCGATCATTTCGCGGACGAGAACGGCGAGCGCCGCCTTCGAGGCGTCGGTATCGCGCGAGAACATCGACTCGCCAAAGAACACGCGCCCGCACGCGACACCGTAGATGCCGCCGACAAGGTTTGCGCCGCTCCAAACTTCGACGGAATGCGCGTGTCCCTTCGCGTGCAGATCACAGTACGCGGCGAACATGTCGTCGGTGATCCAGGTGCCGCCGGCCTGGTCGTGGCGCGCGGTGGTCGCGCAACCCCGAATCACGCCCTCGAAATCGGCATCGATGGAAAAGGTGAAAGACTTTCGCTTCAAGGTGCGGCGCAGGCGGCGGCTGAGATGCAGTTCGGCGGGAAAAAGCACGGCGCGCGGATCGGGCGACCACCACAGCACCGGCTGGCCGGGATTGAACCAGGGGAAAATGCCTTTTTTATAGGCGCTCAGGAGGCGGTCGCGGCTGAGGTCGCCGCCGACGGCAAGCAGCCCGTCGGGGTCGCGCAGCGCCCGGTCCACCGGCGGAAACGCGTCGGCGGGTTCGTCCGGCGTTATCCAGTGCAGGCCGGTCATGAACTGCGAAACGGCAGATGCTGCCGGCAGTCTTCGATGTAGCGTTCAAGCATCACGGTCTCCCGTGCCAGCGCTTCACGCACCGCGGCTTCAAGGCCCGGGTGATTGAAACGGTGCAGCGACCAGCAGGCAACCGGAGCGAAACCGCGCGCGAGCTTGTGTTCGCCCTGGACGCCGGGATCGTAGCGTTGCAATCCGTTTTCAAGACAGTACGCGATGCCCTGATAATAACACGCCTCGAAATGCAGTCCGGGCAGCTCCGCGAGCGTTCCCCACCAGCGGCCGTAAAGCGTTTGTGCGTCGCGCAGGCAGATCGCGGCGGCGAGCGTTGCGTCGTCGCGTTCGCCGAGAAAGACGACGAGCGAGTCGGGCAGGGCATTCGCGAGCATCGAAAAGAACATCGGGGTGAGGTACGGCGCCTGGCCGCGCAGGTGATAGGTGCGCGCGTAGCAGCGATGGATTTCCGCAAGAAGGCGTTCGTCGAGATCGCGTCCGTGCAGCACGCGAAAATGCACGCCCGCGTCCGCAACCTGCTTCCGTTCGCGGCGGATTTCCTTGCGGCGTTTCTGCTTGAGCGCGGCGAGAAAACCGTCGAAATCGCCGTAGTCCGCGTCGCTCCATACGAAACGCGTGTTCATGCGCGCGAGAAAGTCGTGCGCCTGCCAGGTTTCATGTTCTTCGGGCGCGGGAAACAGGACGTGCCAGCTGAGAATTTCCTCATGCCGCATGCGTTCGAGTCCGGCTTCGATCAGCGCTTCGGCGTGTTCGCCGAGCAGGCGCGGGCCGGTGACCGGCGTGAACGGAACCGCGGTCAGAAGTTTTGGATAGTAACGCAGGCCCGCGCGATGGCAGGCGTCCGCCCAGGCGAAATCGAAAACGAACTCGCCGTAGGAATGGTGTTTGCGGTAAAGAGGCAGCGCGCCGGACAGTCGCTCATCGGTAAACGCGAGCTGATGCGCGGCTTCCCAGCCGGTGGATGCGTCCGCGCTCGAGGATCGTTCGAGCGCGTCCAGGTACGCATGTGAAACGAAGGGATGATCGGCGCCCGCGAGCGCGTTCCACTCGGCGGGCGCGATGTCGCCGAGGCCGTCCGCAGTCCTGGTGCGCGGTGCGGCCATGATCGAAGGGTTATTTCTTCTCCAGCGCGTCGAGATATTTCTCGGCATCCAGCGCGGCCATGCAGCCGGTGCCGGCCGACGTCACGGCCTGGCGATAGACGTGATCCATCACGTCGCCGGCGGCGAACACGCCGGGAATGCTCGTTGCGGTCGCGTTGCCCTTGCGGCCGCTGTGCACGACGAGGTAGCCGCCTTCCATGTCGAGCTGGCCTTCGAACAGTTCCGTGTTCGGCCGGTGACCGATGGCGATGAACACGCCGGTCAGTTCCAGTTCTTCCTTCTCGTCGAAATCCTTCGAGGAATGCAGGCGGATGCCGGTCACGCCGGAGTCGTCGCCGAGCACTTCTTCCAGGTTGCGGTTCCAGTGGATGGTGATGTTGCCGTTCTTCTCTTTCTCGAAGAGCTGGTTCTGCAGGATTTTCTCGGCACGCAACTGGTCGCGCCGGTGGATGAGATGCACTTCGGAGGCGATGTTCGAAAGGTACAGGGCCTCCTCGACGGCGGTGTTGCCGCCGCCGATGACCGCGACCTTCTGGCCGCGATAGAAAAAGCCGTCGCAGGTCGCGCAGGCGGACACGCCCTTGCCCTTGAACGCCTCTTCGGACTCGAGGCCGAGGTACATCGCCGTCGCACCCGTGGCGATGATGAGCGCGTCGCAGGTGTAGATGCCGTTGTCCCCTTCGAGGCGGAAGGGCCTTTCCTTCAGCTTCGCGGTATGAATGTGGTCGAAGACGATTTCGGTCCTGAAGCGTTCGGCATGCTCGCGCATGCGTTCCATCAGCGCCGGACCCTGCAGTCCTTCCACGTCGCCAGGCCAGTTGTCGACGTCCGTGGTAGTCATCAACTGCCCGCCCTGTTCGAGGCCGGTGACGAGCACCGGATCGAGGTTGGCGCGCGCGGCGTAGACGGCGGCGGTGTAACCGGCCGGGCCGGAGCCAAGGATGAGGAGGCGGCAATGTCGGATGTCGCTCATGTATAATTCGGCCTTTGCTGCGGAACAGAATGGATATGCGGCGACGGTTCGACCGCCGCCGCAGCGCACTATCTGGGGATGCCGGCGACCCGGCACAAGGCGGCAGAATGTACCGAAACCACCTCGCACCGTAAAGGAGTGAACCGAAGATGCGCATTGGTATTCCCCGCGAACTGAAGCCGCTGGAAGGCCGCGTCGGCCTGATTCCCGCCGCCTGCGCGAGTCTCGTCAACGAAGGCCACGCCGTGATGATCGAGGCGGGCGCCGGCATCAAGAGCGGCTACAGCGACGACGACTACCGCGCCGTGGGCGTGGAGGTGATCGCGGAGGTCGCGAAGCTCTATGAAAAGGCGGAGATGATCGTCAAGGTCAAGGAACCGATCGCCGAGGATCTCAAGCATCTTCGCAAGGAACACCTGCTGTTCTGCTATCTGCACCTGGCCGCCGAGCCGCATCTCACCGAGGAACTCAAGCGCATCGGCCTGACCGCGGTTGCGTTCGAAACCGTGGAAGTGAACGGCAAGCTGCCGCTGCTCGCGCCGATGTCCGACATCGCCGGCCGTCTTTCCGCGCAATGGGCAATTACGCTGCTGCACGCCCCGCACGGCGGCAAGGGCGTCCTGCTCGGCGGCATTCCCGCCGCGCGCCGCGGCAAGGTCGTGATCCTGGGCGCCGGCGTGTCCGGCGGCGCTGCCGCCACGATCATGGCCGGCGTCGGCGCCGAAGTGACCGTGTTCGATCTCGACATGGAAAAGCTGGAGAAAATGCGCGCGCTGGGTCCGAACGTCACGGGCCTGTACCCGCATGTGAAGGACGTCGCCGATGCCGTGGCCCAGGCGGACGTGGTGATCGGCGCCGTGCTGGTGCCGGGCGCGAAGGCGCCGCGCGTGGTCACCGCGGACATGGTCAAGGCCATGGCGCCGGGCTCGGTCGTGGTGGATATCGCGATCGACCAGGGTGGCTGCATCGAGACGGCCAGGGGCACGACCTGGGACAACCCGACCTACGTCTGGGAGGGCGTCACGCATTTCACCGTCACGCACATGCCGGGCGCGGTGCCGCGCACCTCCTCGCAGGCGCTGAGCGCGGCGATTGCGCGTTACGCCTCGATCCTTGCCTCGGGCAACTGGCGCGGCAACGATGCGCTCGTGAAGGGCATTAACGTGGAAAATGGAAAAGTGGTCCATCCCGCCTTGCTGTGACAGTCGGGGTGGAATAATTTTTCCAGATAATATAAACAGTTACGTAAAGTAGCTGAGAATCGGGGTCAACATTGGCGCAGGCTAAGCGCACAAAGAAGCGCGACGACGACGAACCGGTACTGGGGCACCAGTTGACCCGCGGACTGCGTGAAGCGGCGCTGTGGGTGTTCGTCGGCCTGGCGCTCCTGCTGGGCGCGGCGCTGGTCAGCTATCACCATCTCGACCCCGGTTTCACGTACACGGGCGGCGACGGCCCGATCCGGAACTGGATCGGGCCGGTCGGCGCCTATGCCGCCGACCTGTTGCTCCTTTTGTTCGGCTATCCGGCGCATCTTTTCCCCGTTCTCGTATTGCTCGCGGGCTGGATGATCTTCTCCGCGAAGCCGGTGATGGACGGCCCCGTCAACAAGCTGGTCGTCTCGCTCAAGCTGCTCGGTTTCGTGCTCACCCTCGCGGGCGCCGCGGCACTGGCGCACCTGCACTGGCAGATATCGCCCGAGGCTGCGCCGAAAGGTTCCGGCGGCATTCTCGGCAGTTTCATCGGCGACGGCCTGGCGGGCCTTTTGAGCGATCTTGGCGCGACCGTGCTGTTGCTCGCGCTGTTTCTCGGCGGCGTGACGCTGTTCACCGGCGTCTCCTGGCTGCGGGTGATGGACGCGACCGGACGCTGGACGCTCACCTTGCTTGAGGTGCTGCGCAATCGCATGGAGCGCGCCCGGCAGGCGATGGAAGACCAGAAGTCGCGCCAGCAGCGCGTGGAGCTGGTGCGCGTTGCGACCGAGCAGCGCAAGGAATTGCCGAAGCCGAAAATCGAGCCCGCGATCGTGAAGGTCGAACCGAGCCTGCGCGTGGAAAAGGAACGCCAGGTGCAGATGTTCGAGTTCGAAGCCGCGGCCAGCGGCGAACTGCCGCCGCTCTCGCTGCTGGACAATCCGCCGAAGAAGGTGCAGGGCTACTCCCAGGAAGCGCTCGAAGCCATGTCGCGGCTGGTGGAAATGAAGCTCGCGGACTTCGGCGTCGAGGTGCAGGTCGTGGCGGTGAATCCCGGTCCCGTGATCACGCGCTTCGAACTGCAGCCGGCGCCCGGCGTCAAGGTCAGCCAGATTTCCAATCTTTCCAAGGACCTTGCGCGCGCGCTGTCGGCGATTTCCGTGCGGGTCGTGGAAGTCATTCCCGGCAAGTCCACCGTCGGCCTCGAGATTCCGAACGAGGCGCGCGAAATCGTCACCCTGGGCGAAATTCTCAAGTCGCAGGAATACGACCGCACCGGCTCGCCGATCACGCTCGCGCTCGGCAAGGACATTTCGGGTTACCCGGTTGTCGCGGATCTCGCGCGCATGCCGCATCTTCTGATCGCCGGTACGACGGGTTCCGGCAAGTCCGTCGCGATCAACGCCATGATCCTGTCGCTGCTGTACAAGGCGACCGCACCGGACGTGCGCCTGATCATGATCGACCCGAAGATGCTGGAGCTTTCCGTTTACGAGGGCATCCCGCACCTGCTTGCGCCGGTCGTCACCGACATGAAGGAAGCCGCGAACGCGCTGCGCTGGTGTGTCGCGGAAATGGAACGGCGCTACAAGCTGATGGCTGCTGTCGGCGTGCGCAACATCGCCGGCTACAACCGGCGCGTGAAAGAGGCTGCGGAAAAGGGCGAGCCGCTCAAGGATCCGTTGTTCAAACCGGGAGAAACGCTGGACGGCGAAATGGCGGAAGCGCCCGACCTGCAGCACCTGCCGCTGCTTGTCGTCATCATCGACGAACTCGCCGACATGATGATGGTGGTCGGCAAGAAGGTCGAGGAACTGATCGCCCGCCTCGCGCAGAAGGCGCGCGCTTCCGGCATTCACCTCATTCTCGCCACGCAGCGGCCGTCGGTGGACGTCATCACCGGCCTCATCAAGGCGAACATTCCGACGCGCATCGCCTTCCAGGTTTCCTCGCGCGTGGATTCGCGCACCATCCTCGACCAGATGGGCGCGGAGAACCTGCTCGGTCACGGCGACATGTTGTACCTGCCGGCCGGCACGGGCGTGCCGACGCGCGTGCACGGCGCGTTCGTATCCGATGCCGAAGTGCACCGCGTGGTGAAATCGCTCAAGACGGCGGGCGAGCCGCATTACATCGACGAGATTCTCGACGGGCCTTCCGAGGCCGTGCCCGGCTTGTCCGCGGGCAATGGCGGCGGTGACCCCGACGGCGAAGGCGGCGAGGGCGATCCGCTCTACGACCAGGCTGTCGCGATCGTGACCGAAACGCGCAAGGCGTCGATCTCGGGTGTGCAGCGCCGGCTCAAGATCGGCTACAACCGCGCCGCGCGCATGATCGAGGAAATGGAAGCGGCCGGGATTGTCAGTCCGCCGCAGACGAACGGCGTGCGGGAAGTGCTGGCACCGCCGCCGCCGAAAGATTGAAGGAACGTCACCGCGATCGCCATTGTCGAAATCACTCATCCCTTCGCGAGTTTCCCGACATGACACTTTTACGAAACCTCCTGCTGGCTTTCCTGCTTGCCGCGCCGACGGCGGCGATCGCCAATGACGCCGAAGCCGTTGCCGCCCTGAACGAAGTGCTGGATGGCCTTGAAACCCTGCAGGCCGACTTCACGCAGACCGTGCTGAACGACGAACTCGAGCCGGTGCGCGAAAGCCGCGGCACGTTCAAGCTGAAGCGCGCCGGCGACGGCGGAAAAGGCAAGTTCCGCTGGGATTACGTCGCGCCGTTCAGGCAGGTGATTGTCGGCGACGGCACCAATCTCTGGACGTACGATCCGGAACTCGAGCAGGCGACGGTGAAACCGATGCAGGAAACGCTGGCGAGCTCGCCCGCGTCCCTGCTCACCGGCACCACGCCGGTCGAGGAATCGTTCGAGATCCATGAAATCGGCCAGGCGGGCGAGCTGTACTGGATCGAACTCGTGCCGCGCGTCCAGGACACGGACTTCCAGAGCGTGCGGGTGGCGGTCAACGACGACAGGCTCGATACCATGGAATTGCGCGACAACCTCGGTCAGACCACGCGCATCCGTTTCGACAACGTTCAGCGCAACGCGCCGATCGATGCCGGAAGTTTCGAATTCACGCCGCCGGAAAACGCCGACGTCATCGGCGAGCCCTTGCCGGTGAACTGATGCCTCTGCGCCTCGCACCGCTGTGGTGGAGCCTTGGCGCGTTGTTCGTCGGAACCGATGTCGTGCTGAGCCTGGCGCCGCCCGGTGACGGTCCGCCCTTGCTGCCCGACAAGTTCGTTCACTTTGCGACCTACTTCTTTCTCGCGTTCTGGTTCGTCTCGCTTGCCCGGCGTGCGCGAGCTGTCGCGCTTGCCGGCGTGCTTCTGCTCGGCGGCGCGCTGGAACTGCTGCAGGGCCTGACGCCGATGCGCCAGCCCGACTGGCTGGACATGCTTGCGAACACGTCCGGCGCTTTGTTGGCCTTGATGATCGTCGCTTTTCTACCCGTGAACATTTTCGCCTGGTTCGAACGGCGCTTGACGGCGATGCAGACATGAAGCCCGACGCGCTCACACCGCTTGCCGATCGCATGCGGCCGCAAACGCTGGATGAAGTCGTCGGCCAGAAACACCTGCTCGCACCCGGCAAGCCGTTGTACGAGGCGCTGAAAAACGGCCGTGCGCATTCCATGATCCTCTGGGGTCCGCCGGGCACGGGCAAGACGACGCTCGCGCGGCTGGTCGCGAAAACCTGCGACGCCGAATTCCTGCCGCTGTCGGCCGTCATGTCCGGCGTGAAGGACGTGCGCGCGGCGGCCGAGGCCGCGAAGCAGCTGCGTTCAACCGGCCGCGGAACCGTGCTGTTCCTGGATGAAGTCCATCGCTTCAACAAGGCGCAGCAGGACGCGTTCCTGCCGTATGTCGAAGACGGCACCTTGATCTTCGTCGGCGCGACGACGGAAAACCCTTCCTTCGAATTGAACAACGCGCTGCTGTCGCGTGCGCGGGTGTATCTGCTGAAGTCGCTGACGGCAGAAGATTTGCGCGACGTCGTCGATCGCGCGCTGGCCGACGAGGAACGCGGATTCGGCGGCCGCGTGAAAATGGCGGAAGCCTTGCGCGACGAACTGGCCAAGGCCGCCGACGGCGACGCGCGCCGTGCGCTGTCCCTGCTCGAGGTGGCGGCGGAACTTGCGAACGCGTCCGGCGATATTTCCGCCGAAACGCTGAACGAGGTCATCAGCGGCGGCGTGCGGCGCTTCGACAAGGGCGGCGACGATTTCTACGACCAGATTTCCGCCCTGCATAAATCCGTGCGTGGCTCGGATCCGGACGCGGCACTGTACTGGTTCGCACGCATGATGGATGGCGGTTGCGACCCGCTGTATGTCGCGCGGCGCGTGGTGCGCATGGCGAGCGAGGACATCGGCAATGCCGATCCGCGCGCGCTCCAGCTTGCGCTGAACGCCTGGGACGTGCAGACGCGCCTCGGCAGTCCCGAGGGCGAACTTACCATCGCGCAGGCGATCGCCTATCTCGCCGTGGCGCCGAAATCCAATGCGGTTTACACCGCGTACAAGGCCGCGATGAACGATGCAACGGCGCAGGGCTCGCTGGGCGTGCCGGCGCATCTTCGCAACGCGCCGACGAAACTCATGAAGGAGCTTGGAGCTGGCCGGGAATACCGCTATGCGCACGACGAGCCGGATGCATTCGCCGCCGGCGTCGAATACTTTCCCGAGGAAATGGGCCCGCGAACGTATTATCATCCCGTACCGCGCGGACTGGAGCTGAAGATCGGCGAAAAGCTCGCCGGGTTGCGCGAGAAGGATGCAAAGGCCGGGCGCAGGAAGGGGAAAGGCTGATGTGGGGGAACGTGCTGGTCGTGGCAGCCGGCGGCGCGATCGGCGCGGCATTTCGCTACGCCGTGATGCTGGCATTCGGCCGAGGAACATTTCCCTGGACGACCTTGCTGGTGAACGTTTCCGGTTCGCTGCTGTTCGGGTTTCTCGCCATCTGGCTGAGCGCACGCTGGCCGCTGGCCGCCGAGCTGCGCGCCTTCCTGCTGGTCGGCGTGCTGGGTGCGTTCACGACGTTTTCCACGTTCTCATGGGAGACGCTCGGCTTGCTGCAGGAAGGCGAGATAACGCGCGCGGCCGTGAACATGCTCGCGAGCGTCGCCCTTTGCGTGCTTGCCGCCGCCGCAGGCATGTGGCTGGGGCGACAATTCATCGCATTTCAATGAACGGGATTTCTCATGCTTGATCCAAAACTGTTGCGTTCCGATCTCGACGCCGTCGTCGCCAATCTCGAAAAGCGCGGCTTCGAATTTCCGCGCGCCGAGTACGAAAGGCTCGAAGGCGAACGCAAGAACCTGCAGGTGCGCACCGAGCAGTTGCAGAACGACCGCAACACGCGCTCGAAGGCCATCGGCCAGGCGAAAGCGAAAGGCGAGGACATCCGGCCGCTGCTTGCGGAAGTCGGCAAGCTTGGCGACGAACTGAAAGCCGCGGAAGAAAAACTGTCAAAACTGCAGGCGAAGCTCGACGACCTGCTGATGCGCGTGCCGAACCTGCTGCACGAATCCGTGCCGCCTGGCGGTGACGAGAACGACAACAGGGAAGTCCGTCGCTGGGGCGAGCCGAAGCAGTTCTCCTTCGAGGCGAAAGACCATGTCGATCTCGGTTCGGGCCTGATGGATTTCGACCTCGCTGCGAAGCTCACTGGCTCGCGCTTCGTCACGCTGAAAGGCCCGATGGCACGCCTGCATCGCGCACTCGCGCAGTTCATGCTGGACATTCACGTTGCCGAACACAGCTATGAAGAAGTTTACGTGCCCTACATCGTGAACCGCGATTCGCTGCTCGGCACCGGGCAGTTGCCGAAGTTCGGCGAGGATCTTTTCCGGCTTGAAGGCGAGGCGGAATTCTTCCTGATCCCGACCGCCGAAGTCCCGATCACGAATTTTGCGCGCGACGAGATTCTCGACGCCGGTTCATTGCCGCAAAGGTACGTCGCGCACTCGCCCTGTTTCCGCTCCGAGGCGGGATCGTACGGCAAGGACACGCGCGGCATGATTCGCCAGCACCAGTTCGACAAGGTCGAGATGGTGCAGATGGTGAAACCGTCGGAGTCGTATGCCGCACTTGAAGAGATGACGGCGCACGCGGAGAAGATTCTCCAGCTGCTGGAACTGCCGTATCGCACGGTCGCCCTGTGTTCCGGCGACATCGGTTTTGCTGCGGCAAAAACCTACGATATCGAAGTCTGGCTGCCGGGGCAGGGCAGGTACCGCGAAATTTCTTCGGTGTCCAACTGCGAAGCTTTCCAGGCAAGGCGCATGCAGGCGCGCTGGCGCAATCCGGACAACAAGAACAAGCCGGAACTGCTGCATACGTTGAACGGCTCAGGCGTTGCCGTCGGACGCGCGATGGTCGCGGTGCTGGAGAATTACCAGCAGGACGACGGCAGCGTCGCGATTCCCGACGTGCTCACACCGTACATGGGCGGTATCGAGTCGATACCGGCGGCGCGATGACGATCGAAAACGAACAACAGCTCGAGAAGCTGCGCGTCATCGGGCGCATTGTCGCCGACGTGCTGCAGAAGATGATGCGCCACGCGGAG
>DASVCH010000123.1:0-7459 GCA_036381715.1 Gammaproteobacteria bacterium
CGTGCCAACGGCGGGGGCCGGATCGTTTCCTACGGCACCTCGAGCTACGGCTACGACGTGCGCTGCGCGGACGAGTTCAAGATCTTCACGAACATCAATTCCGCCGTCGTCGATCCGAAGGAGTTCGACGCGAATTCCTTCGTGGACTTCAAGGGCGAGGTCTGCATCATTCCGCCGAACTCGTTCGCACTCGCGCGTACCGTGGAGTACTTCCGTATCCCGCGCAGCGTGCTGACGGTGTGCCTTGGCAAGTCCACGTACGCGCGCTGCGGCATCATCGTGAACGTCACGCCGCTGGAGCCGGAGTGGGAAGGTCACGTGACGCTGGAATTCTCGAACACCACGCCGCTGCCGGCGAAGATCTACGCGAACGAGGGCGTGGCGCAGATGCTGTTCTTCGAGTCGGATGAAGTCTGCGAAACCTCGTACAAGGATCGCGGCGGGAAGTACCAGGGGCAACGGGGCGTGACGTTGCCGAAGACTTGAAGGCGAAAGGCGATTCAGCCTTTCGTCTCAAGCTTCTTCAACACCAGCCGCAACGTCTCCTCGTTCAGCTTCTCCTGTTCGATCTTCACCGGCAGGTAGCCGAGTTCCGGCGCGAGCCACAGGCGCAGCCGCTTGTCCTTGTCCTCGTCGATGCGTTCGACACGCAGCGTTTCAAAGGTGCCGGCAGGCGTGGTGACGGTTTCGATGTCGCCGCTTTGCAGCCGATAGGTCTTCAGGCGCGAGTTGTCGACGATCGGGTACGTCCGGTCAAGCGCGCCGTCCTGCGAATGCACGGTGATCGCGAGTTGCACCAGGAAGCGGTCCAGGGTGCCCGGCGCAAGCTCGACGACGCTTTCGTGGCCGCGATAGTTCACCTTCGCGACGCCGTCCGTCCAGTCGTAAATGATGTCCTCGCTGCGGTTCTTGCTTGAATTCAACTGCCGGTATTCGTAGGACACGGGCCAAAGGCGGCCGTCCTCCCAACGGAACAGGCTTTCTTCCTTGATGACGTCATCCACGAAAATGCTGACGAATCCCGTTGCCTTCGATTCCGACCAGTAGCGGTAGATGTCGTCCTGGCTGCGCTCCAGGCCGATGCGCGTCTCGCCGATGGCGAGCCGGCCGCGCTCGAAGTCGTAGAGCGCGACGAACTCCGGCGGCAGTGACGCGGTCCACCCGGTCACCGGCAACAGCATCAGCAAGATCAGTATCCGTCGCATGATGTTTTCTCCGTGGTGTCCGTCCGGATGTCATCGGGCGGCAGCGGCGCGGACAGCGGTTTTCCATCCAGCTCGGCATGGGCATCGTGCATGCGCAGGCGGCCCGCCGCAAACAGGCGCACCGCCTGAGGATAGATGACGTGCTCGAGCTTTTGGACTTTCGCCGCGAGCGATTGTTCGTCATCGCCGTCAAGAACGGGGAATTCCGCCTGCACGATCACGGGGCCGCCGTCGAGTTCCTCGGTGACGAAGTGCACGGATGCGCCGTGCGCCGCGTCGCTGGCTTCGAGTGCACGGCGATGCGTGTGCAGGCCGCGGTGTTTCGGCAGCAGGGACGGGTGAATGTTGAGCATGCGGCCGCGATAGTGGCGCACGAATGCCGCGCTCAGCACGCGCATGAAACCGGCGAGCACGACAAGACCGGGTGCGTGCCTGTCGATGGATTCGAGCAGGGCGCGTTCGTAGTGTTCGCGATCACCGAAATCCTCGCGCAGCACGGTAATTGCCGCGATTCCGGCGCGGCGTGCGCGTTCGAGACCGTAGGCATCGGCACGATCGCTGACGACGGCGCGAATGTCGACGGGATCGCCGGCCTGGCTGGCGTCGATGAGCGCCTGCAGGTTGCTGCCGTGGCCGGAAATCAGCACGACCACCGGAAGGCGCGCAGGCGCAGGCATCAGTCGATCTGAACGCCGTCGACGCCCGCAACGACGCGGCCGATGACATTCGCGGTTTCGCCCGACTCGCGCAAGGCTGTGACGACGGCGTCGGCGTCGTTCGCATCGGCAATCACCGTCATGCCGATGCCGCAATTGAACGTGCGGTACATCTCCCGCCGCGCAATGTTGCCCGTCTCGCGCAGCCAGTCGAACACCACGGGCATCCGCCATGCCTGGCTGTCGAGCCGCACGCCCAGGCCGTCGGGAATGACGCGCGGAATGTTCTCCAGCAGCCCGCCGCCGGTGATGTGCGCGAGCGCGTGCACGTCGAACCTTTCCAGCAGCGCGAGCAGCGGCTTGACGTAGATGCGCGTCGGCACGATCAGCCGGTCGATCAGCGCCTGGCCGTCGATGTCGGTTTCGTGAGGCGTGCCGGAGACCTCCAGCACCTTGCGCGCCAGCGAATAGCCGTTCGAATGCAGACCGGAAGAAGCGAGACCGATGACGGCGTCGCCGGCCTTCACCTTGCCGCCGTCAAGCAGCTTCGATTTTTCGACAATGCCGACGGCGAAACCGGCGAGGTCGTAATCCTCGCCCTGGTACATGCCCGGCAGTTCCGCCGTCTCGCCGCCGATCAGCGCGCAGCCGGAGATTTCGCAGCCGTGCGCGATGCCTTCGATGACCGTGCCCGCGACATTCACGTCGAGATGGCCGCTTGCGTAGTAGTCGAGGAAGAACAGCGGTTCCGCGCCCTGCACGACGATGTCGTTCACACACATGGCGACGAGATCGATGCCGACGCCTTCATGGCGCCCGGATTCGATGGCGAGGCGCAGCTTGGTGCCGACACCGTCCGTGCCGGAAACCAGCACCGGCTCGGCGAAGCCTGCAGGCAGCTCGAACAGCGCGCCGAAGCCGCCGAGGCCGGCGAGCACGCCCGCGCGTTTCGTGCGCGCGGCGGCGGGCTTGATGCGGTCGACAAGCGCGTCGCCGGCATCGATATCGACGCCCGCGTCGCGGTAGGTGAGAGACGGTTTCTCGGTCATGAATTTCGCCGTTGACGTGGTGTGGCGCGCTGGCGGCGCACCGTTCGGGAATTGAAGGTGTGATATTGTACATGACCGCTCGCGCGGCAACGCGCCAATTCCGACGGACTTCGATGATGCAGGAAAAAACGATGAGCGCGCGGCTTCTTCTCGTCCTCGCCTTTTCGACGATTGGTTTTGCGGGACTCGCCAAGGCCGATCCGGTGGTCGACCTGGACGCGGCCGAAGTGCGCGTGCATGACCAATCGGCGGCGGCGCGCGCCTCCGCGCTGAAGGATGCGCTGGCGCAGGTGCTCGTGAAGGTGACCGGCAGCCAGGCCGTGCTGGAAACCGCCGAGGCCGCCGCCTTGCTGGAAAATCCCGCCCGCTTCCTGCAGCAGTACCGCTACGAAGCCTTGCGGCCGGCGCCGGAAGATCCCGAAGCCGCCAGCCTGCTGTTGCGCGCCGAATTCGACGGCGGCGCCATCGAGCGGCGCCTGCGCGCGGCGGGATTGCCGCTGTGGGGGCGTGAACGACCGCTGACACTGGCCTGGGTGGCGTTCAGCAACGGTGGCGAGCGCCGCCTGGTCGGCCGCGATCCCGCCGACCTGCTGGTCGACGCCTTGCAGCGTGCGGCAAGCCGCCGCGGCCTGCCGCTGGTGCTGCCGATGATGGACGCCGAAGACGCGACCCGCGTCAGTTTCATGGATGTGTGGGGGATCTACGAGGATCCGCTGCTCGCGGCCGCCGAACGTTATGCGCCGGACGCGGTGCTCGTCGGCAGCATCTTCAATGCCGGCAACGAACTCTGGGCCGGGCGCTGGACGCTGTTGCGCGATGGCGAGCGGCAACGGCGCTGGGAACTCAGCGGCGCGAGTCCCGAGGAAGTCGCGGTCGCGGCCATCGACGCGCTCGCCGAACAGTACGGCCAGGAATTCGCGGTGCTGACCGCGATGACGAACGGCTCGCGCGTCGGCGTCGAAATCGAGGGCGTGGACCGGCTGCAGGATTACGCCAGGGTGCAGGATTACCTTTCGGGGCTCAGTGTCGTCAGGCAGGTCGGATTGAAGCGGGTGGACGACAACCACGTGCGCTACGAACTCGGACTGAACAGCACGGTGCGCGCGCTGGAACAATCCATTGCGCTCGGCCGCGTGCTCGAGCCGGTACCAGCGGAAACCGCTCCGCCGGAGGAAGAGATCGTGATCGATCTTGGACGGGTTGGCGGCGGCGAGGACGCCGCGACGCCGCCGGAGAGCATGCCGATGGCGCCGCAAATGCCGGTGCTGCGTTACCGCCTGCGGCAATAGTCCCGGCACCAGCCTTGAACGCCGCTCCGCAACAACTCACGCTCGGCATTTCGCTGGGTTCGGATCTCGATTTCCGGCTGTTCGTTCCCGGCGCCAACGAAGCCGTCGTTCAGGCACTGCGCGATATCGCGCACACACCGCAATTCATCTGGCTGTGGAGCGACGCCTCCGCCGGCAGGACACATCTTCTGCACGCCGCCTGCCGTGACGCCGCGGACAACGGGCGTCGTACCGGATTGCTTCCACTTGGCGAAGCGACACGGTGGCGGCCCGGCGTGCTGGAAGGCTGGGATGCGCTGGATGTCGTCGCGCTCGACGACATCGATGCGGTTGCAGGAAAGCGTGACTGGGAGCAGGCGCTCTTCTCCCTGTACAACGGCCTTCGCGACGCGGGCCGTTCGCTGCTCGTGACCGCGAGGCGTCCGCCGGCGGGGCTGGCTTTTGCACTGGCCGATCTCAAATCCCGCTGCGGCGCGATGCTGGTCTATCAACTGCACGGCCTGGACGACGAGGGACGCCTGGACGCGCTGACGCGCAAGGCGAAAGCGCGCGGCATGGAACTGCCGGAAGAAACGGGCCGTTACCTTCTTGCGCGGGTGTCACGCGACATGCGCGATCTTGCGGCGTTGCTGGACCGGCTGGACCGGGCGTCGCTCACGCATCAGCGTCGCCTGACCGTTCCTTTCGTGCGCGATCAGCTGGACGCGGTGTCGCGCTGAGGAGCGCTCCTGATTTGCCGCAATGTCGCCATGATGCCCGTCATCAGCAGCAGCGACAGGAAAGTCAGTACCGCGACCCATGCGCGCGCCTCCGTGTTCGCGACGAGCTCCATCACCGCGAACGCGAAATGAAACGGCAGGATGAATCCCGCCAGCGTTCCGCCGAAGCGGCGCGCATTCCACAGCGACGGCGCGAGCAGCAGCAGTGGCACCACGGCGGCGAACAATGCCGCCAAAGGCAGCGCCTTCACCGGCATGCCGGCATTCAGCCACCACGCGATGTAGAACACCGCGAGCGCGATCGCGAGCACCGCGTTCATTCTTGCCAGCCGTTCGCGTTCGATTTTCATCGGCGGCCGCGCTCCAGTTGCGCCGCGACTTCCGCGACGCGCCTGCCGATGACCTGGCAGAGCGATTTTTCGATTTCCGTGAGCGCGTTCCTGCCGCCTTCACCGGCGACGTGCGAAGCGCCGTACGGCGTGCCGCCGGCGTCGGTTTCATGCAGGCCCTTCTCCGTGTAGGGAATTCCCGTCATCAGCATGCCGTGATGCATGAGCGGCAACATCATCGACAACAGCGTGCTTTCCTGGCCGCCATGCATTGTCGTGGTCGACGTGAAAACGCCCGCGGGCTTGCCGACGAGCGTGCCGTTCGCCCACTGCGTGCCCGTGCCGTCGAGAAAATATTTCAAGGGCGCCGCCATGTTGCCGAAGCGCGTCGGACTGCCGAGCACGAGGCCCGCGCATTCGACGAGATCGTCGACGGTTCCATAGGGTGGACCCTCCGCCGGCACGTCGTCTTCCGTCGCTTCGGTCACGGTGGAAACCGGCGGCACCGTGCGCAATCGCGACGTCACGCCGGCAACGCTGTCGACGCCGCGGCACACCTGTCGCGCCATCGCGGCGGTGTGGCCTGAACGGCTGTAATAAAGGACGAGAATTTCCAGCGGCATTTTCAGTCCAGGATCTCGAGCACGCTTTCCGGCGGACGGCCGAGACGCGCCTTGCCGTTGGCGACGACGATCGGACGCTGAATGAGTTCGGGATGCGCCGCCATCGCCTTGACGAGTTCGGCGTCGGATAGCGATGCATCCGCAAGTCCGAGCTCCTTGTACGCGGATTCATTGGTGCGCAGCAGATCGCGCGCGCCAAGGCCGAGTTTTGCCAGCAGCGATTCGAGCGTGGCCGCGTCCGGCGGCGTTTCCAGGTATTTCACGATGCGCGGTTCGAAGCCGCGCGCCTCGATCAGCTCCAGCGTTTCGCGCGACTTGGAGCAGCGGGGATTGTGGTAGATCGTGACGGTCATGTTCCGGGATCCTTCTTTTGTTCAGCCGCGCATTGTACACAGGCGCCGGAAAGCCACGGCCGAACGTGTTTGTTCCGAACAAAAAGTGCTGAAACTTCCGTAAGTTAGTCTATATTTTTGAGAAGCTCGTCGCTTGACACGTCGCAAAACCGGGTGCTAGTGTTCCGAACAGTATTCGCATTGTCGAATCGACCCGATTTTTTCCTTTATAAAACAACAAGTTTGGGCCGGACCGGAGCTTCTGCCATGAAAAATACTGCCTACAAGACGCTTTTCACACTTGTCCTGTCGCTGGGCCTGGTCGCCGGTTGCGCGACCCAGCCTGAAGAACCGGCGGGTCCGACGCAGGAAGAACTCGAAGCGCAGCGCGCGCGCGAAGCCGCCGAAGCGGCGGCGCGCGAAAACGCCGCGTGCATGGAAGAAGCCCGCGTGCTGGCCGAAGAGGTCAACACCTACACCAACCTCAACGCCAATCAGCAGGGCCGTCTCGACGCCGCGCGCGCCGCGATGAACAACGACGAAGGCTGCCGCGCCCGCGAGCTGCTCAGCGCGCTGGTGTCGGAACTCGAAGCGGCGAGCATGACCTACAGCGTCGTGCGCGGCGACAACCTCTGGAACATTTCCGGCAAGAGCGAAGTGTACGGCAACCCGTACATGTGGCCGCTGATCTACAAGAACAACAGCGCCAGCATCGAAGATCCCGACCTGATCTATCCGGGCCAGGAGTTCGACATCAACCGTAACCCGGGCGCGATGGAAGCCGATGCGGCCGTCAGCCATGCGCGCAACCGCGGCGCCTGGTCGCTGGGCGAAACCGAATCGTCGGACCAGGACTACCTGTCGCGCTAAGACGTTCGGCAAGGTTCGAAAAAATGAAGGGATTCCCGGCAACGGGAATCCCTTTTTTCATTCCCCGGTTCCTGTCTTGAATATCGATCGCACGGGATGCAAGTCGACGGCATGAAAACCTGCAGGCGCTGTCATGTTTCCGGAAAAGTGCAGGGCGTGTTCTTTCGCGCGGCGACGCGCAATCGCGCGCAATCGCTGCGCATCAGGGGTTATGCGAAGAACCTGGATGACGGGCGCGTCGAAGTGCTTGCCTGCGGGGAGGAAAAGGATGTCGAGGCGTTGATCGACTGGCTGTGGCAAGGACCGCCGGCCGCGCGGGTCGATCGCGTTGACGTGGAGGACGCGGGCGACGAAGCGCCGAAGGATTTCCGAACGATCTGAAGGGAA
>DASVCH010000124.1:0-4277 GCA_036381715.1 Gammaproteobacteria bacterium
GCCTGTTTCCGGCGAAACCGGAGTCCAGCACTCGCGGTTCGCCCTGGTGGCGTCCCTTCCTTTACATGTTCAAACACTCTATTTTCCGATTTTCGCGAATTTTGCTGGTGTATCACGTCCGCCCGGTGGATAATCGTCGGCGAGCAGTTGCTTCCCGCTGCCTCAAGCGAAGCTTTCAGGTCACGGGTCGGCTCTGCGGAGAGAGGTGGGTTTATCCGTAACGCCGCCCCGTTTGTTCAAAATGAAGCAAGGTTAGATGAGTACTATGTCAGAAATGGTTACCGGAACCGTCAAGTGGTTCAACGATGAAAAGGGTTATGGCTTTATCGCCCGCGAGGGCGGTTCGGACGTGTTCGTTCACTTCCGCGCCATCAATGGTGAAGGCCGCAAGACGCTGCGCGAAGGCCAGCAGGTCACCTTCCAGGTGACGCAGGGCCAGAAGGGCCCGCAGGCCGAGAACGTCACCCCGGCCTGATTCGTCAAAGCCGAGTGATACGAAAAGGCCCCGAGAGGGGCCTTTTCTTTAGACAAGCCGGCCCCGAGAGGGGCCTTTTCTTTTGGGCGAGCCGGCCCCCGCAGAGGCCTTTCCTCGCCTGGCGTTCCATCCCGCGAACAGGCCTTGTGCTATCCTCTGCCGCCCGTTCCACGATCGCTTTCCCCATGTCCCAGAAACCGCTCTACCGCATCCAGTTCGTCAACCAGGGCCGCATCTACGAGCTTTACGCCCGCCACGTGAATCACGGCGCCATGCTTGGTTTCGTCGAAATCGGCGATTTCGTGTTCGGCAAGCGGACCGAGGTCGTGGTCGATCCAAGCGAGGAAAAGCTCAAGGACGAGTTCGAGGGCGTGAAGCGCAGCTTCATTCCCGTGCACGCCGTGATCCGTGTCGACGAGGTGGCCAAGAGCGGCGTGGCGAAGATTTCGAAAGCGGAGGGCAACGTCACGCCCTTTCCGATGTCCTATTTCCCCTCGGGCGAAAACAAGTAGGCGATTGACGTGGAATTCGCGGTTCTCGGCAGCGGCAGCGGCGGCAACGCCAGCCTGGTTCGCCACGGCGGCACTTGCGTGATGATCGACAACGGTTTCTCGGTAAACGAGACCGTGAAACGCCTCGCGCGGCTGGAAACCGCGCCTGAATCCATCACCGCCATCCTCGTCACGCACGAGCACGGCGACCACATCAGCGGCGTCGGGCGTTTCGCGACGAAATACGACATCCCGGTCTGGATGACGGCCGGTTCCTACCAGTTCGCGCGCAACCAGGGACTGTCCCGCGCCGGCACGCTGATACTCGAAGAGCCGCTCGTGATCGGCGATCTCGAGGTCCTGCCCGTGCACGTGCCGCACGATGCGCGCGAGCCGGCGCAGTACGTCTTCACCGACGGCGCGCGGCGCTTCGGCATCCTGACCGATCTCGGCTGCGTCACGCCGCACGTCATCGAGTGCTACTCCGGCCTTGACGCCTTCCTGCTCGAGGCCAACCACGACGCGGATATGCTCGCCAACGGGCCATACCACCACCGGCTGAAGCGTCGCGTGGCCGGCAATTACGGCCACCTTTCCAATCATCAGGCGGCGGACCTGCTGGCGGCGATCGACACCGCGAAGCTGCAGCACATCGTCGCGGCGCATCTTTCCGAGCACAACAACACGCCGCTGCTGGCGAAAGCCGCCCTCGCGGAGGTGTTGAACTGCGAGGAAGAGTGGATCGGAATTGCGCATCAGCGCCATGGATTGGACTGGCGCGAGATCGCCTGACGGGTGGGCGCGCGCAGGCGGAATCCTGTAAAATTCGCGCTCCTTTCCACGCCAATTCCGGGAATCGACCGCATGCTCATCCTTCGCGGCAGCCGCGCCCTTTCCGACTTCCGCATCGAAAAGCTCCTTGAACGCGCCCGTGAAGCGGCGCCGGATATCAAGGCCATAGCCACCCGCTTCATCCATCTCGCCGACATCGACGGCGAGCTTCCAGGCGGCCAGTTCGCCGTGCTGGAAAAGCTGCTGACGTATGGTGAACGGCGGGGCGAAGCCGGTGCCGATTCCGGCGAGCCTTCCGGCGCGTTCCTGCTGGTCGTGCCGCGCTTCGGCACGATCTCGCCGTGGTCGTCGAAGGCGACGGACATCGCGCGCATCTGCGGACTCGACAAGCTGTTGCGCGTGGAACGGGGCATCGGCTTCTGGTTCGACGGCGCAAGCGGGGCCGATCTCGCGAAACTCGTGCCGCTGATCCATGACCGCATGACCGAAACCGTCGTCGATTCCTTCGATGCCGCCGCGGCGCTGTTCCGCCACGAGAAGCCGCGCCCGCTTTCGACCGTCGACATTCTCGGCGGCGGCCGCGATGCGCTGGCGAAGGCGAACGACGCGCTCGGCCTCGCGCTGTCCGACGACGAGATCGACTACCTCGTCGAGAATTTCACGAAGCTCGGCCGCAATCCCGCCGACGTCGAACTCATGATGTTCGCGCAGGCGAACTCCGAGCACTGCCGTCACAAGATATTCAAGGGCGACTGGATCATCGACGGCGAAGAACAGGATACTTCGCTGTTTGCGATGATCCAGGCAACGTATGAAGCGAATGCCGACGGCGTGTTGTCCGCGTACAAGGACAACGCCTCCGTCATCGAAGGCTCGCATGCCGAGCGTTTCTTCCCCGATCCCGACGACAGGGAATACGGCTTCGTCGAGGAAGACGTCCACATTCTCATGAAGGTGGAAACGCACAACCATCCGACGGCGATCTCGCCGCATCCCGGCGCATCGACCGGTTCGGGCGGCGAAATCCGCGACGAGGGCGCGACCGGCCGTGGCGCGAAGCCGAAGGCGGGGCTCGTGGGTTTTTCCGTTTCCAACCTGCGCATTCCCGGATTCGAGCAGCCCTGGGAGGTGGACTACGGCAAGCCGGACCGCATCGTCTCCGCGCTCGACATCATGCTCGAAGGACCGATCGGCGCGGCGTCGTTCAACAACGAATTCGGCCGGCCGAACATCCTCGGCTATTTCAGGACCTACGAGCAGAAGGATCCGGACGGCGAAGTCCGCGGCTACCACAAGCCGATCATGATCGCCGGCGGCGTGGGCAACATCCGCACGCAGCATGTCGAAAAGAACCCCGTTGCGCCCGGCGCGAAAGTCATCGTGCTCGGCGGACCCGCGATGCTGATCGGGCTCGGCGGCGGCGCGGCTTCCTCGATGGCATCGGGCCAGTCCGCCGAAGACCTGGATTTCGCCTCCGTGCAGCGCGGCAATCCCGAAATCGAACGTCGCGCGCAGGAAGTCATCGACCGCTGCTGGCAGCTGGGCGAACGCAATCCGATCCAGTCCATTCATGACGTCGGCGCCGGCGGCCTTTCCAACGCGATCCCGGAAATCCTTTCCGATGCCGGACGCGGTGGCGTCATCGACCTGCGCGAGATTCCGAATGACGAACCCGGCATGACGCCGATGGAAATCTGGTGCAACGAGGCGCAGGAGCGCTACGTGCTGGTCGTGAACGCCTCCGACCTGCCGCATTTCGAAGCGATCTGCGCACGCGAACGCGCGCCGTTCGCGGTCGTGGGCGAAGCGACGGATGCAAGGCAGCTTCGCGTCGAGGATCCGGTGTTCCGCAACTACGCGGTCGACATGCCGATGCAGGTGCTGCTCGGCAAGCCGCCGAAAATGCTGCGCGACGTGCAGCGCGTGAAGAAGCAGGGCAAGGCATTCGGCGCGCACATCGATGCGAAGGACGCCGCGCTGCGCCTCATGAAACTGCCGACGATCGCGGACAAGGGCTTTCTCATCAGCATCGGCGACCGTTCCGTCGGCGGCATGATCGCGCGCGACCAGTACGTCGGTCCCTGGCAGGTGCCGGTTTCGGATGTCGCGGTCACGGCGGCGGGCTACACGACGTACGCGGGCGAGGCCATGGCAATGGGCGAACGCACGCCGGTCGCCGTGCTGAACGCGCCCGCGTCCGGCAGGCTCGCGGTCGCGGAAGCCATCACCAACATTCTCGCCGCGGACATCGACGACATTCGCAAGGTGCGCCTTTCCGCGAACTGGATGGCCGCTGCCGGACACGGCGGTGAGGATGCGAACCTGTTCGACACCGTGAAGGCCGTCGGCGAGGAACTGTGCACCGCGCTCGGCGTCACCATTCCCGTCGGCAAGGATTCGCTGTCGATGAAGACGGCGTGGGACGACAATGGCGAAAGAAAGGCCGTCGTCGCGCCGCTGTCGCTGATCGTCTCGTCCTTCGCGCCGGTGCGCGACGTGCGCAACACGCTGACGCCGCA
>DASVCH010000125.1:0-30927 GCA_036381715.1 Gammaproteobacteria bacterium
GTCGATCCCCGACGCGACACGCCGGAACATCTGCGCGAGATTGCATTGCGGCGCGGCGTCGAGAGCGAACGCTGGATACTGGCAAGAACGTCGGCCGAAGGAACGCGCCCGCTCGCCGCCGTGCTTGGCATCCAGTACAAGGCGCTGCCGGACGGCGAGTTCAACCACACCTCCGTGCTCGTTCTGCTCGATGCAGACGGCCGCGAACTGGCGCGCAGCAGCAGGCTCGGTGCGTCGGACAAGGCCTTCGTGCAGCGCGTCGAAGCCGCATTGCGCTCGAGCGTTTCCTGAATCTTCGGGGGCTGAATGACCGCGCCGGCGCTGCTAGAATCGCGCGCCATGACCCAGGCGACACGACAACCCGACCGCCGCCTTTCCGTGGCGCCCATGATGGAGTGGACGGACCGTCACTGCCGGCGGTTCCTGCGCGCCATCTCGAAACGTACGCTGCTGTACACCGAAATGGTGCACGCGAACGCCATTGTGAAGGGTGACGCGCGGCGGCATCTCGCGTTCGACGATGCCGAGCATCCGGTGGCGCTGCAGCTTGGCGGCTCCGAGCCGGACCTGCTGGCGAAGGCCGCGGCGATCGCGGAGGACTTCGGCTACGACGAGGTCAATCTCAACTGCGGCTGCCCGAGCGAGCGCGTGCAGTCGGGAAGTTTCGGCGCCTGCCTGATGGCCGAGCCGGAACTTGTCGCGGCGTGCGTCGCGGCGATGCGCGCGAGCGTGAAGATTCCGGTGACCGTGAAAACGCGCATCGGCATTGATCGTCACGACAGTTATGAATTCCTGCACCGTTTCGTGGAAACCGTCGCATCGGCGGGCTGCGAATCGTTCACGATTCATGCGCGCAAGGCGTGGCTGAAAGGTTTGAGCCCGAAAGAGAACCGCGAGATTCCGCCGCTGCGCTACGACGTTGCGGCCAGGGTGAAACACGATTTCCCGCAGCTCGAGGTGATCGTCAACGGCGGCGTGAAGACGCTGCGCGAGGCGGCTTCGCATCTCGCGACATTCGATGGCGCAATGATCGGCCGCGAGGCGTATCACAATCCGTGGATGCTGGCTGAAGCCGATGCTCGGATCTTCGGCGATGCCCCCGCTACCAGGACGCGTGAAGACGTGCTGGAAGACTACCTGCCGTACATGCAGCGCGAACTTGCGAACGGCACGCCGTTGCGTTCCATGACGCGCCACATGCTCGGGCTTTACCAGGGTATGCCCGGCGCCAGGCGCTGGCGGCGCGCATTGAGCGAAGGTGTCGCGAAGGGCGGGGGGATCGAGATTGTGAAGGCGGCGGTGCCGGTGAGCGAAGCGGCTTGAAAAAAGTGACGGGTTGCCAGTAAAAAAAACGCCGGCATCGCCGGCGTTTTTTTTACTGGCAACTTGTCACTTGTCACTCGTCACTCGTCACTTCCAACCGCCCGAAATCCCCCTCCGCCATCGCAGCAATGTACGCCGCGGTCGCGTACACCGCGACATTCTGGTTCAGCTGGATCGGATCGATCTTGTCGAGCGTGTCGTTGTCGGTGTGATGCACGTCAAAGTACAGGGTGCCGTCCTGGCCGGGCTGCACGACGGGCACGCCAAGCTCGCGGATCGGACCGATGTCCGCGCCGCCATAGGCCTTGTTGCCCGACCACTGGATGCCGAGCGGTTCGATCTGCGAGTGGATGGCGGCAACCAGCGGCAGGCTTTCTTCCGCGACCCGGCTGGCGAACTGCCAGACGCGGCCCGCGCCGAAATCCGCTTCCATCGCGAGCACGTGGCGGTCGAGTTCGTCCGCGTGCTTCACGGCGTACGCCTTTGCGCCGGAGAGGCCGAATTCCTCGTTCGCAAACAGAACCACGCGCACAGTGCGCTTCGGCGGCGTGCGCAGGTCGCCGATGAGCCGTGCAGCCGCGGTGACAATGCCGACGCCGGCGGCGTCGTCATGCGCGCCCGTGCCGACATCCCATGAGTCGAGATGCGCGCCAAGCAGCACGATTTCCTCGGGTTTCTCGCGCCCGGGGATTTCGCCCACGACGTTGGCGGACATCTCGTTCGGCAGGTAGCGCGCACTTGATGTCATGTGGAAGATCACTTCGCGCCCGGAGGCGACCTGGCGGTCGAGCATGTCGGCGTCGGGGTTCGAGATCGCGATGGCCGGAATGCGCCTGACGCCATCCTCGTAGCGCATCATGCCGGTGTGCGCGATGCGGTTGTTGTCCGTGCCGACCGAGCGGATGACGACGCCCACCGCGCCGAGCTTCGCTGCCTCGATTGCGCCGCGCGTACGTTTTCCGACGGCCTTGCCGTATCCCGAGCCGTCGCGATGCGTTTCCATCTCGCCGTTGATGTACACGATCCGGCCGCGTACGTCGGCGGGCTTGAGCGTGGCGAGTTCGTCCAGGTCCGCGACGGTGACCAGCGGCGCGGTGATGCCTTCCGAGGGCGTGCCGATGCTGCCGCCGAGCGACACGGCGCGCAGCGTCTGCGGGAACGGTTCGAGAATCGCGGCTTCAAGCGCGCCGCGCTCCCAGTGCGGCACTTCGACCGATTCGGCGTGTACGTTCCGGAAGCCGAGTTCGCGCAGTTTTGTCAGCGCCCAGGCGACGGCGGCGCGATCGCCGCTGGTGCCGGCGAGACGCGGACCCACTTCGGTCGTCAGCGATGCCACGATGTCGTACGCGCGCGGGTCGTCCGCCGCCCGCCGCTGCAGGGCCGCGACATTCTCGCGCACCAGTTCACTGAGCGGCGCGGGTTCGGGCAGGGCAGGGATGGCCGGTGCGTCGGCCGGTTTCTCCGGGGCGGCGACGGCGGGCAATGCCAGCGCCGCGCCCAGCAGCAGGGCAAAGCGGTTCATGCAGGTCTCCCAGGAAAGGCGCGGCCCGGGGGCCGCGCTGCTTCGCTTGTTTGCGCTCGACCTGCCGTTACACCTCAGGCCTGCGCGGTTCTCGACGTGCGCGAATTGTAAACGATCAGCGCGAGCGCCGCCGCGAGCACGACGAGCTGGACGCCAAGCGATTGCGCGTTCGGGTAGATGCCCAGCAGTTCGATGCGCGGGAACGCGATCGGATCGAGCGGCAGCTTGCCCGCTTCCTGCAGCGCGGCAACGCCCTTGCCGGCGAAGATCACGGCGAGCGCGATCATGATTCCCGCGGTGATGCCGAAGAACTGGCGCAGCGGCAGTTTCACGCCGAAGCGGAAGATCGCCCACGCGAGTCCGACGATGATCGCGCCGCCGAGCACGGCGCCGCCGACCATGCTGGTTTCCGCGGACGGGATCGTGACCTGCGCCCACAGCGCCTGGAAGAACAGCACGGTTTCGAAGACCTCCCGGTAAACCGCGATGAACGCGATGCCCGCGAGCGCCCACAGCCCTTTCCGGTCGAGCGCGCGCTGGATGCTGTGCTGGATGAACTCCTGCCAGCGTTTCGCGTTCAGCTTGCTGTGCATCCAGAAGCCGACGTAGAACAAAACGCCCGCTGCGACGAGTGCCGTCACACCCTCGGTGATCTCGCGCGTGGCACCCGAAATGGCAATGAGATAATTCGACACGACCCACGTCAGCACGCCCACGGCAAGCGCGGCCATCCAGCCGCCGTGCAGCCAGGCAAGCCCGTCGCGCCGGCCGGTCTTCTTCAGGAACGCGCCCATCGCGCCCAGCACCAGGATCGCCTCCAGGCCCTCGCGCAGGATGATGACCAGCGCGCTGATGAACGCGACCCACGGCGAGAGCGACTCGCCCGTGCGCGTTTCGCGCGCGGCCTGGAGCATCGCCAGCGCGTCGTCGGCCGCGGCGCGCACGTCGGCTTCCGGCAGCCGGTTGCGGATCGCCTGGCGCAACGCCGTCATGGCGGTCTCGACCTCGAGCACGAGATCGGGATGTGTTGTCAGCAGGGAGGCCTCGGCGAGTTCGAAGCCTTCGAGATAGGCGCCGACGGCCGCGTCATACGCGGCCTGTGCCTTCCCGTCGAGGTAAAGGTCGAGACTGTGGCGCACGCCGGTCATGGCGGCGAGCAGCGGATCGGGTTCCGCGCTGGCGAGCGCGTCGGGGTTGGCGCGCAGCCAGGCGTGCAGGTCGGCGCGGGCAGCACCCTCGTTGGCTTCGACTTCCGCGATCGGCCGCGTTGTCACATCGCGCAGTCGTGGCAGCGCGACGGCGGGCGTGGTTTCGAAGGCCGTCTTGCCCGCGGCCAGCGTGGCGGCATCGGCGTGCAGGCTGCCCACGTAGAAAGCCAGCGCCCAGCGTTGCTCGTTCGAGAGCTGGTCGAATGCGGGCATGGCCGTGCCTTCGACGCCGAGCGTGATGGTGTTGTAGAGCCCGTAAAGGCTGCGCGCCCGGGCGCGCGCGGGATCGGTGAAATCCGTCGGCGCGGGTTCCATGGCCGCGGTCACGGCCGGGCCGTCTCCCTGGCCGCGCTTGCCGTGGCAGCTCGCGCACATCGTTGCATAAAGCGACTCCGCGGCGGCGAGCCGGGGCAGGGTGCGCGGCACGGTGGCGAGCGCCGGCGACTGCAGCAGGATGTCGGTCATCTGGGCCGTGATCGCGGCAACATGCGCGGGCGCCGCCTTGTCGTTCACCGCCTGGCGAAGCTCCGATGCAAGCGGTGCGAGCTTCGCGCGCGTTTCGCCCTGCGGCAGCGCTTGCACCTCGTCTTCGATCAGCGTGGCGAACTCCTGCATCTCGCCGTACTCGAACGCGCTGATCACTTCACCGTCTTTCACGGCGACGGCGTAGTCGACGCCGACGTAGTCGATCAGCTGCGCGAGCCGCGCCGGGTCGGCGGCGGCGGGCAGGGCGGCAAACAGCAGGAGCGAAACAAGGGCAATGACGAAACGTTGCATGCGCGGTCTCTCGACGATATGGGCGGCAAAAAAGTCCAGGCGGGATAATAAATAATAATGATTCGCATTAACAGCGTTGCGGGCAAACGCGCAAGTGTCCGCCGCCTCGGCTAGAATCGTGCGCTTTTGACAGACGCAGGAATCGCAATGGGGCGCAACAAGCCAAAGAAGCAGCGCGGGCCGCGCAAGGCGGAAACCGCCGACCGGTTCGAACTTTACGAAGCGGCGGTGCAGGATCCGGAAACGGAAATGGAATTCGTCGCGGAAGTCTACGAGGAAATCCGCGGACGCGAAGCGCGCGTATTGCGCGAGGATTTCTGTGGCAGCGGCTGGGCGGCGTGCGAATGGGCGAAGCGCGACCCGGACAACCGCTCCATCGGCGTGGATCTCGACGAAGAAGTGCTGGAATGGGGCCGCCGCCGCCACTGGGCCGCGCTGGCGGCCGACGAGCAGGCGCGCGTGAAACTGGTTCACGGTGACGTGCTGAATACCGACACCGGCCCCGCGGACATCACCGTTGCGATGAACTTCAGCTACTGGATCTTCAAGGAACGCCGCCAGTTGCTGGAATACTTCCGCACCGTTCTTCGCGGGCTTGCCCAGGACGGCATCCTGGTCATGGACGCCTACGGCGGCTACGAGGCCTTTCGCGACGAGTACATCGAAAAGCGCAAATGCGAAGGCGGCTTCACCTACGTCTGGGAACAGGAAGACTACGACCCTGTCAGCGGCGATTACGTCTGCCACATCAGTTTCCGCTTTCCCGACGGCTCGGCCATCAAGCACGCCTTCTCCTATCACTGGCGGCTGTGGACCTTGCCCGAGATCCGCGAACTGCTCGCCGAGGCCGGCTTTCGCAACGTCACGGTGTGGTGGCAGGGGGAGGACGAAGACGGCGAGGGCGATGGGGAATTCGAGCCAGTCGAACGCGGCGACGCGGATCCGGCGTGGATCTGCTACCTGGTGGCGGAACGCTGACCCTGACGCAGCGCACGGCGTTTTCATGCTATAAATGCTTATTGTAAAACTTTGCGGGCTTGCCCGTTCCCGGCCGCAGGCGGCCGGGGTTCCTGGGGATTTCCAAGGGAACAGCATGGCGAACGAAAAACAGCTGGCCATCATGTTTGCGGATGTGTGCGGCAGCACGAAGCTGTACGAGACCATCGGCGACTTCAAGGCTCGCGAGACGATCGCCCGTTGCATCAGCCTCATGACGGAAGCGACGGAGCGCAACCGCGGCACCCTCATCAAGACCATCGGCGACGAGGTGATGGTCACTTTCGAGACGGTTGACGACGCCGCACAGGCGGGTTCGGAGATGCAGGAAAGCATCACCGACGGATTGGTCGTGGACGGTCGCGACATCCAGATCCGCGTCGGTTTTCATTTCGGCCCCGCCTTGCTGGACAAGGGCGACGTGTTCGGCGACGCGGTCAACGTGGCAGCGCGCATGGCCGGCCAGGCCAAGGCGGGCCAGATACTGACGACCTCGGCCAGCATCGAGCGGCTCGGACCGCTGTGGGAAGACTCGGTGCGCCAGATCGATCGCGCGTCGCTGAAAGGCAAGAAGGACGAGATAGACGTCTATGAACTGCTCTGGCAGCGCGAGGATGTCACGCGCATGGCGACGGTGAGCTGGGGATCGTCCGAGGCCACGCCGAAGGTCAAGCTCGTGCTCGAGTACCAGGGCAAGACCATCGAGGTGGACGAGGATCGCCCGACGGTGGTCATGGGGCGGGCCGACCAGAACGACCTGGTCGTCAAGCACAACCTGATCTCGCGGCTGCATGCGCGCGTCGAGTTCCGCAAGGGCAATTTCATCCTCACCGATCAGAGCATCAACGGCACGTATGTCGTGGCTGCCGATGGGCAGGAAAATTTCGTACGCCGCGACAACGTGCCGATTCGCGGCAAGGGTGTGATCGGCCTCGGCCAGGCGCTGGATGCCGGTTCGCCGGATGCCATCCGCTTCACTTTCGTGGAGTGATCGAAGCCGGATTTCGGAAACCGGCTGAAATGACCCGCTGAAACATCAAAGGGGCCATGCGGCCCCTTTTCATTTCATGAGCGCCTGCCCGTCAGTCTTCCGGCGGGAACCCCATGCGCTCGCCGAATTCCCGCAGCCGGACCGCTTCCATCAACGCTTCCATCTTGCCGGTGGCGAGCAGTGCTTCCTGCTCGCGGATGCGCTCGGCCGTTTCATGCTTCAACTGGCGGTATTCGGCGCTGCGGCGCGCATTTTCCTGCTGGAACGGCGTCAGCGCATTCCACTCGCGCTCGAAGGCGTCGATCGCCGTCGCCGACCATTGTCCATCCTGGTTGAACCGCGCGAGGAGCTCGACGCCGGGCTTCCCGGGCGGCGCCGGAACCGCCTGTGTCGAGGCCGACGCCGGCGTTGTCGGCGCCGCACCGAAGAAATGGATGAAAAGGGCAGCCAGCAGCAGGCTGACCAGCGCACCCGCCGCGAGCGTCGGCCAGCGTTGCCGTCGCGGCTCCTCCGACGGCCGGGTTGCCGGTTCCAGCTCGCGGTACCGGATCTCGATTTCACCCGAGACGATGCCCTCGATCAGTCGCCTGCGTTCGGCAACATATGCCTGCCGGTCAATCCTGCCGGCGGCGAATTCGCGGGTGAGATCGCGAAGCTGCGAAGCCTTCATGTGCCGCGTCCGTCAGTCCGTGTTCCTTGCCACGCGGAATCCGGTCAATCCATCGGGCGTTCCGGGGTGGCTCTTGCTCAACTTGATGTCGCAAACCGTCAGGTTGTCCTGGAAGGCGCCGCCGACAGCGGCAATGCCGGAACCGACACGCACGATCTCCTGCGCGTTGCCGACATAGTTCGTGAGCCCCCAGGGATTCGGCCGCCCCGATTTGACGGCGAGCAAGGTCAGCCCCTTGATGACTTCGCCGCCCTGGGTCACACGGCAGTTGAAGTCCTTCACCGCGGCCGGGTTACCGGCGTTCGCCGCGTAGGTCCATTCAGCGCTGGTCGGGATGCGGTAGTTCGCGCCCGTGACCTGGCTCAGCCATTGCGCGTAGCCCTGCATGTTCTGCCACGAAATGCCGGTCGCGGGCAGATCCGGGTCGCCATCCAGCGGCTGGCACTGTCCGCTGGCCTTGCAATAGTTGTTGTAATCGCCAACGGAGACTTCGTACTTGCCGATCGCAAACGGCTGGGCGAATCCGCCGCCGGCCGGAACGACGACCATTTCCGGTCCGCGCACGCCGTCGGCCACCATGTCGTAACAGACCGCACGGCCGCTGCGCCCGTAACCCGCGAGGCTCGCAGTGCAGGGCCGGCTGCCGTCCGCCGCGCGTGTCGGCGCGTGGGTCGTCGTGAAGTTGCTTTCCAGTTCTTCCTGGTACTGCGGGTTGTCCACCCACAGCTTCATGGCGTAATCAAGGTAGGGCTTCGCCTGCGCCTTCTGGCCCTGGCGCATCTGCCGCTGGTATTCGGCGAAGTACTGGTTGGCGGTGTTCTTGCGTTCCGCCAGTTCCCTTGCGAACGCGGCGACCTGCTCGTGTCCCGGTTCTTCCCGTTGCGCGGTGGCAAGGATTTCACTCGCCTTGGTCAACTGGTTCCGGTTCATCGCCTCGCGGCCCGAGGGGACGTACTCGGACGGGCGCGGGGGCTGCCGCAGCGAGATTTCAGCCAGCGTGCGATTGCCGGGGAACAGTTTCTTCGCTTCGGCCAGCAGGTCGTTGGCCGCCACCACGTCGGACGATTCCAGGTTCCTGATGCGGGTCGCGAGGTTGCGGATGGTCTCGTTGGCGATCGCGGTCGAATCCGACGGGAACAGGCGCTGGACTTCCGCCAGCATGCCTGGCAGGCGGCCGACATTCGACGGCGTGGCCGAGCTTGCCGCTTCCATCAGCTCCTGGCGGCGCGCCAGGTTGCCGAAACGGGAGACGGCTTCCTGCAGGCCTTCGAGCTGCGGCGCGAGCTCGAGACCTTCGCGCGCGTAACTCATGGCATCGCTGAAGTTGTTGCGTTCGCCCGCGCCGACGGCCAGCCGCAGGTAGGCCTCGGCGATCGCCTGCGGGCCGGTGGTGGTCAGGAATTCGTCGCCCGCCGGCAGTTCTTCGCGCAGGCTCTGAAGCGTGCGCGCTGCGTTGACGACTTCGTTCGCGTTCGCCTGCGTGATCAGGCGGTTCTTCGCGGCCTCGATGCCTGCGAGCCGCAGGCGTTCCTGCTGTTCACGCTCGAAACGCGCTTTTGCGTCGGCCAGCGCCGTACGCTGGGTCGCAAAGATTTCGGCGTTCGGCGCGAAGACCTCGCCGGCCTGCAGTGTGCGCGCCGCGGCGTCGAAGCGATCGGTTGCGATCAGCTCCTTCGCGTGATCGACGTAGGTCGTGACGATGCGATTCTGCATGTCCTCGAACCAGGTGTTGCCCGGACGCAGCAGTGCCACCGTTTCCTTGAACTCGCGGGTCAGCGCATCGCTCCAGTCGCCGGTGAACTTCGCATCCGCGAGCAGCTGGTTCATCTGCTGGCGATGCGCGTTCAGCGCGTTGAGCGTGTCGCCGAGGTCCGCCGGCTGGTATCCCGCCGAGATTTCGGCGCGCGACAGTTCCTCGCGTATTGAAAGCAGCGACGACACGGGGTACAGGCGCGCGAACGTGAACAGGAGTTCCTCGGCCTGCGCAAAGTCCCCGCTCGCTGCCAGCGAGTCGATGCGGTTGGCAACGGTTTCGCGCAGCGGCCCGAGAATGCGCGCGAGCTGCTCGTCTTCCGGACGCAGTTCGAGCAGGCGGTTGAGGTCGTCGACGGCGGCCGCGTATCCCTCGATGGCGTTCAGCTGGCTGCCTTGCGCGGCCAACCGCGCCTTGATGTCGGCAACGACCTTGGCATCGGCCTGGCGTTTCAGTTCGCGCGTGACCTGGTCGTGCAGGTTCAGCAACTGCGCGTCCTCGGGCGCGTAGTCGAGGCCGGCCGCGAGGTAATCGGCGGCGCGGCTCCATGCGTCGTCTTCGATGGCGGTTTCGGCCAGTTCCGCGTAGCGGGTCGACAGGCGTGCGTCGTCAAGCAGTGCGTTGTCGGGCGCGGCCTGGCGCAGCCGGCCGAGCACGTCGGTGATGTCCTCTTCGTTTTCCAGCGGCAGCAGCCGGTCCTCGGAAAGATAGGCATCGAAGGTGGTGTTCAGTTCCGAGATCAGCGTGTTGCGACGATCGGTGAGATTGGTGGTGAGCGTCTGCACCTGCGCGGAGTCGGGGTAGTACTTGCGTACGGTTTCGATTTCCTTGAACGCCGCCGGGTAGTCGTAGCGGCCCAGGGTTTCGTCGACGAGCGCCTCGGCCCGCTGCTCGTAGTAGCCGATGATCGTTTCCTTGGCGTCTTCAAGCAGATTGCGCCTGGCACGTTCGCTGAATTCGTCCAGGTTCGCGAGCACGGCGGGCACTTCGACCTTGCCCTGCTCGAGACTTGCGACGATTTCCGCGTTGCGGTTGTCCTCGATGGTTTCGACGACCGGCCGGTAGGCCAGCGCGCCGATCAGCAGCGCGCCGCCGATGGAGGCGGCAATGTAGTAGGGCGTGTAATTTTTCTTGTAGCGGATGCCTTCCCAGAACTCCGCCACGCTTGCCGTGCGATCGGCACGGCGAAAGGCGAGCGCCTTGAACAGCGCCTTCTGCTGCCGCTTGGTGAATCCCGGCTTGTTCGCGATCGGCGCGGGTGAGAGGCCCTTTTCCATGGCCTTCACGGACGACAGCTTGTTGAACGGGTGTTTGCCCGTCAGCAGTTCGTACGCCACGCAGGCGAGCGCGTAGATGTCGTCGCTGGGATGCGGCTCCTGGCCTTCGAACATTTCCGGGGTTGCGTAGGCGGGTGTGAGCGCGCCGAGCTGGCCCGGGTCGAACACCGTGGTTTCGCCCTGCGCGTCGGCGCGCGTCGTCGATGCGCGTGCGATGCCGAAGTCGAGGATCTTGACCGTGCCGTCCTTGAGAAAGAAGCAGTTGCCGGGCTTGAAGTCCGAATGCACGAGGTTGCGCGCGTGCGCGTATTCGAGTCCGTCGCACAACTGCTTGACGATGCCGAGCGCTTCGTCGGTCGGCAATCCGCCGGCCGGCAGTTTCTTGATGTAGCGCGCGAGTTCCTCGCCCTCCATCAGCTCCATTGTCAGGTAGACCGTGGAGCCGTCGCGGTCGAAGTCGTAGACCGTGGTGATGTTCGGATGCGCGAGCTTCTGCGCCTTCGAGGACTCGCGCTGCAGGGCGATGAACGCCTCGGGATGTTCGCGGAAGTCGCCGGACAGCAGCTTCACCGCGATGTACGGGTTGCGGTCCTTGGCCTCGACCTTGAGCAGGTCGCGCGCCTTGTACACCATGCCCATGCCGCCTTCGCCGATCGCGGACAGAAGCTCGAAGCGTTCCTTGAGGATCGTGCCCGGGCCGATGCTCCGCGGATCGATGCCGCTGCCGCGTCCGCCGGTGAAATTCGTGTTGGTGGGCCAGCCGGTCCCGGTCGGCGTGCTGGCGCCGGCAGGCTGCGTGGAGTCGTTCATCGCGAACGGGTCGAACGTCTCGCGCGCGCGGGTGGTCTCGTTGTCGCTGATGACGGTCGCGTCGCCGTCGGGCTGCATCATCTCGGTTTTGTCGGCGCCGCCGGCGGGGTTGCCCTGGGGCATGACCTGGGTCCTGTCCGGAGCATCGCCATTGCCGCGGGGCATCACCTGCGTGCGGTCTCCCTCGTCATCCCGCGGCATCATCTGCGTCTTGTCGGCGGCGGGCGGTTCCGGGTTCCCGGGTTCGGCAAACACCGTGGCATCGTCATCGCCGGCGCCGGGCGCGACGGTCGGTTCCTCGGCTGGTTCCAGTTCGAGCTTGCCGTCGAATGTCTGCGCGGCCGGGTCGATTTCAGTGGCATCGTCGTCGGCATCGGGAATCTTGATGTCGAAGTCGAACTCGAGACCGTCGTCTGCCTTGCTGTCGGACCTGACGCCGATCGCTTCGCCAAGGGCCGCGAGCGCGGCGGATGGAAGGGCGTCGGCCCTGGCGTCGAGCTCGGCCCGAAGTTCTGTCGAATCGACCGTTCCTTCGGCGAGCGCGTCCTCGACCCAGCTTCTTACCGTTTCAAGACTGACATTTCCCTGTGCTAGATCCGTAAGCAAGGATTTGAAATCCGACACTGTCATACTCCTGCCCGAGCCACCGCCCGAAGAAATCGTTCAGGCCCAACAAACGCGTGAGTTTAGCCTTTCTCGATGTTGATGGTCACAACCGTCACGTTGTCCCGCGCGCCGTGCTCAAGCGCAAGGTCGACCGCTTCCTTGGCCGTGTCTCCCTTGCCGCGCAGCAAACGCGCGAGATCCTTTGCCGTCGCATCCTTGTACAACCCGTCGCTGCAGACCAGGAACCGGTCGCCGGGCTCCAGTTCGTGGATGTCCATGTCGACGAACAGTTCCTCCATGGCGCCGATCGCGCGGGTGATGCGGTTTGCCTGCGGGTGGTTCTCCGCTTCGGCGCGGCTGATGAGCCCGGCCTCGACCATGTCTTCAACCATTGCATGGTCCTGCGTGATCTGCTCCAGCCGGCCCTTGCGCCAGCGATAGATCCGGCTGTCACCTGCCCACACGCACAGCGCGTGCCGGCCGCGCACCGCGAGGATGGCGACCGTGCTGCCGATGGTGTGCTTGTCGGATTCGCGCGCAAGCCGGATGAGCTTGTCGTTTACCTGCTGGAGAGTGGATTCGAGCCGTTCGGCCAGCGCGGCGAGCGAGCCGTCGCCGGGAACCTGTTCGAGCGCGTCAATGACTTCGCGGCTGGCGACGTCCCCTGCGTCATGGCCACCCATGCCGTCGGCCACCGCCCACAGCCCGCGCGCGGGCTGGTTCAGACAGGCGTCTTCGTTGATCTTGCGGACAGTCCCCACATGGCTGACCGCGTGGGAAATCCAGCTTACCGGCTCGCGCGTGCTCATGGTCGTTCCCGTATGCGGCCACGCCGCGATGACAGCCGCCCGCACTTTATATTTATAAGAGTGATCGGACAGGCGGCGGTTTTGAACATAAAATAAACGTTGGACCTTGGAAATGCCAGCCGATCGGCGGGACGCGAAACGCCGGGATACTCGCGCGAAGCTTGCTTCCCGCGCGGGCGAGCATTATGTTAGCTCGCGCATCGGACGAGGTCGGGGGGCAGGCCGGTGCCGCGAAGGATTGCACGGCAGAAAGAAAAGGGTTTTCACAAGGGGCGGCAATGAAATTAGCGCTGGATTCGGGGGCGCCGGGTGTGGCGTCGTGGGCGCGAGCCAGGAGCAGTCTGCTTGCGCTGCTGGTTCTGATCGGCATGCAGGGACTCGCAGACGACGTGCGCGCGCAGGAAGATCCGCCGCCCTTGCCGCTGCCCGCGTTGCCGCAACAGAATGCGCCATCCGGCCAGGGCCTGCTTCCGCCGCAGGGCTTCGGTACTGTTCCGCAGCTGGATCCCAGCCAGCTCGTTTTCGACATTCCTCCCGTGTTCCAGCGCCCGCTTGGCGTCGACGAGGGCGGCCGGGTGTTCGTCAAGGAATTCGTGATCACCGGCGTGATCGACGATCCCGAAGCGGGCATCCTGAAGGATGAGATCAACGAACGCGTGCGGCAGCGTTTCGAGGACCTGAACCAGCTGCTGACCCGTCTGCGTGTCGAACGCCAGGACCAGGAACAGGTCGGGCCGGACGGCTTCACCCCGGCCGAGCGCGAAGCGATCCTGGATTTCATGTCCGAGGCGGTGCGCGACCTGTCGCCTGACCGCCAGGTGCAGGCCTACGAGGCATTCGTCGACCAGCTGCGCCTGCAGCGCCTGGAACGCAACCGCGGGCTGACCATCGGGCAGCTGCAACTCATCGCCGACGAAATCACCCGTTACTACCGCCAGAAGGGCTTTTTCCTCGCGCGCGCCGTGATTCCCGCCCAGGAAGTGGTCGACGGCGTGGTCATCATTCGCGTTCTCGAGGGGCGGCTGGGCGGCGTCAAGACCCAGGGTAACGAGCAGTACTCCACCGCGCGTCTCGCCGACCCCTTCGAGCCGTATCTCGGCGAGCTGGTGACGGTGGACAAGATCGAAAACGCGCTCCTGACCCTGCAGGACTATCCGGGGTTGAGCGCGGTTGGCGTGTTCCAGCCCGGCCAGGAGGTCGGCACGTCCGACGTGCTGGTGAACGTTTCCGGCGAGGAGCGCTTCAGCTTCCTGGTTCGCGCGGACAACCATGGCACGCGCTTTACCGGCGAACAGCGCCTGCTTGCCGAGGCGACCTGGAACAATCCTTTCGGCCAGGCGGACTTTCTTCGCCTGACAGCCCTGCAGACCTACGAACCGGACAACTCCCTGTTCGGCGCGCTGAAGTACGAGTTGCCGCTGTCGAACCCGCGTCACCGGGTGGGCCTGGAACTCACGCGCAACACCTTCGACGTGGCCAGCCTCACCAATGCCGCGGCGGGCAGCGAGGCCGGCGGTATTTCGGAAATCGGTTCCATCTATTACAAGCACAATTTCGCGCGCACTCGGGCAACCAAGGTCGACACCGAGTTCGCCCTCACGCGCAAGCAGGCGGACACGGAAACGTTTGGCGATGTCACCAGCCGCGACGAGATCGCGGTGTTCGGCGCGCAGCTGAATTACGAGAACATCGATTCGGGCAGCGCCACGATCACCTCGGCCTATGCGCGCATCGATGCCGGACTCGACGGGCAGCTTGGCGTGCCGTCGACCGAGGAACTCCTGCTGAACATGAGTAATCCGGACGTGCCGCGTCCCAGCCGCATCGGTGCGGACCGCACGCCCGCCGGCAGCGATTTCACCAAGCTGACTTTCGGCTACTCCTGGCTGAAGAGCCTGACGCTGAACCAGACGCTGCTGCTGCGCCTGAATGGCCAGTACAGCGAAGATCTCCTGACGAGCCTGGAACAGTTTTCCATCGGCGGCGCGTCGAACGTGCGCGCCATCCCCTCGTCGCAGTTCCTGACCGATTCGGGTGCGTTCGCGTCGGTGGAGTGGGGCGTTCGCGCACCCGGTTTCGCCGATGTACCCGCATTCGGGAGCCGCAACTGGGGCGATGTGCTGCGGTTTACGCTCTTTTATGACTACGCGTATGGGCGCTACGCCGACAACGCGGTGCTGGTGGCGGGCGATGAGAACGACCTTCGGGTTGGCGGCGGTGGCGTGGGCGTCGAGTTTGGCCTGCCGGGCGTGTTCCGCCTCAACGTGCAATGGGCAAAACTCACCAGCGGCATGGAAGCGGATCCGGAAAACGTGACCGATCCGCGCGCGATTCTTGACGACGACCAGATCTGGGTGGACCTGACGTTCGAGTTCTGATCGAACCGGTCCGCCCGGTTCGCGTTTTGCCAACGGTCGCGAGGGGAAGCGGCCTGACGGAAGCGAATCCGCTTCCGGATGGATTTCAAGCACTCCTGCATACGGAAGCGCGGGGATGCCACAGAGGGTAGAACCATGTGGTCTTTTGCTGCGCGTTCCGGTTGGGGCAAGGCGATGGCGAATTTCTCCGCCGCCTTGCTGGTCGGCATTCTGTCCATGCAGGCGTCGTACGCCGGGCCGGAAGGCGGCAGGGTGGTTCGCGGCGAGGGGCGCATCGTGCGACCGGACGCGCGCACCACAAACATCCAGCAGGACTCGCATCTCCTGGTCGTCGACTGGGATTCGTTCAACGTCGCCCGCGACGAAACCGTCAATTTCCTGCAGCCCTCGGCGGATGCCGCCGCGCTCAACCGCATCTTCGATCAGGATCCCTCGGAAATCTTCGGCACCATCAACGCCAACGGCCGCGTGCTGCTCGTCAATCCCAACGGCCTGCTGTTCGGCCGGTCGGCGTCCGTGAACGTCGGATCGCTGATCGTGTCGGGACTGAATATCGATGCCGACGATTTCATGGCGGGCGACTGGACGTTCGAGAATGCCGGCAGTGCGACCGGCGGCCTGGTCATCAATCACGGCCTGCTGCAGGCGGCCGAAGGCGGCTCGGTCAGCCTGTTCGGCGGGGCCGTGCAGAACACCGGCGCCATCGTCGCCGACTTCGGCACGATCAACCTCGCCGCCGGCAAGCAGGTGACCATCGACTTCGATGGCGACGGCCTGATCCAGTTCGCCGTCGACGGCGAACTCATCGAGAACGCGCATGGCTTGACGTCGGCTGTTTCCAACAGCGGTTCCCTGCAGGCCGAAAGCGGGCGGATTCTCATGTCCGCGAGCGCGGCCAACGACGTGTTCGCGCAGGTGGTGAACAACAGCGGCATTGTTTCCGCGAGCGGTGTGGTCGCCGATGGCGGGCGCGTGTTCCTGACGGGTACCGGCGGCGATGTCGTCAACACCGGCAGCATCACGGCAACCAGCCAGACCGGCAAGGGCGGTGAAGTGCGCGTGCTGGGCGACCGCGTCGGCCTGTTCGATGAGGCGCGGGTCGATGTTTCCGGTGCGAGCGGTGGCGGCACTGCGTTGATCGGCGGCGCATACCAGGGCGGCAGCGGCGTGCTGGCGTCCTCGCATACCGTGGTCGGTTCGAACGCGGTCATTTCCGCTGATGCTTGGGAATCTGGCCACGGCGGCACGATCATCGTGTGGGCCGATGGACTGACGCAGTTTTTCGGCGCGATCTCCGCGCGTGGCGGCGCGCTTGCGGGCGATGGCGGTTTTGTCGAAGTGTCCGGCAAGGAATTTCTTGCCTACCGCGGCAACGTCGATACCTCCGCCGCAAACGGCGCGATGGGAACGCTCCTGCTCGATCCCGCCGACATCGTCATCGCGGGCGGGACCGGTGGCGCGGACGATGCCGAAGTCGGCGACGGGACCGTCAATTTCGCTGACGGCGCCGCCGGGACGTTCACGATCTCGGAAGCCGCCATCGAAAGCACCGACGCGAACATCATTCTCCAGGCGACGAACAGCATCACCGTGTCCGGCACGTTCGATAACGCGAGCGGCAATGGAGGCGATGCGAACGGCGTGCTGGCGCTCATGGACGGACGCAGCCTGTCACTCGAGACGAGCAACGGCGCGGGCGAAGGCTCCGGCGGTATCGACCTCACGGGCAGCGCGCACGGGACGGCGCTTGTCATCCGGACGAACGCCGGTGGCGATATCACCTTGACGGCCGGTTCGAATGGCGGCGACGCGGGTACGGCTTCCATCGCGGCCGGTTCGCTGGCCACGGGCGATCGCGGCGACGGGAACACCGGCGATATCACCCTCGACGCCGAAGGCGACGTCAGCATCAATGCTGCTGCGACAGGATCCGTGACCGCCGGCAGCAGCGATCGGACATCGGGATTCATCGATATCACCAGCGGCGGCAACATCACCGCGGGCACGCTGGCAACCGGCGGCGTGACAGTGGCGGGCAACGGTGATTCCGCGACCTCGGGCAACATCACCTTGAACGCTGCCGGCAATGTCCTCATCGGCGGCAACGTTGCCACGGGTGCGGCAACGGTGAACGACGATGGCGCCAGTACGGGCGACATTTCCATCACCAGCACGGGCGGCACGATCACGACGACAAGCGCCGGCATGATCTCGACCGGCAACGCCGCCGGCGACGACCAGGCGACGAACAGCGGCGCGATCGTGCTGGATGCGTTCAGCGGGATGACGCTGGATGCGGCCGTCGCCACCGGCAACGCATCACTCAACGGCGGCTCCACCACGGCAACGAGCGGCGGCATCACCTTGTCCAGCGACAGCGGCAACATCGCCGCGACCGGACCGGTCACGACCGGCGACGCCGACACCGACCAGAGTGCGGCCACGACCGGCGCCATCGGCATCACCGCGAGCAATGGCGAGTTGCAGCTCGCCGGCGTCGCGAGCGGGGATGCGACGGTGATCGGCGGCGATTTCGACGCCACGAGCGGCAGCGTGACGCTGGAATCGACGGCGAGCAACGTGCTCCTGAACGGCGCCATCGTCAGCGGCCAGGCGAACTCGGCCGAACGGAACGCGACTGCCGGCGATATCGACGTCACGGCGGGTGGCGCGATCACCGGCAACGTAACCGGCACGATCACAACCGGTGATGCCAGCGGTCACGGCCAGGGCGGCGACGAATTCGCGACCTCGGGCTCGATCACCATGAACGCAGCCAACGCCATTGCGATGGCCGCCGCGAATGCGCTGGCCACCGGTAATGCGACGCTCACGACCGGTACCGGTTCGCCCGCCGCCGACTTTGCCACCGTCGGCGACATCGCGATTACCGCCGCATCCATTTCCTCGGACGGCGCGAACGGCGCGCTCGATGTATCGATCGGCAGCGGAATATTGATGACGGCCGAGGGTGGCGTTGTCGAGGGCGAGCTGGTCGCGATCACCGATGGTGGCGCGGGCGACGCGGGCGGCATCTTCATCACCTCCGGCGAGAACCTGCGCGTCGCCGACATCGACACCGATGGCGCGGTGGCGCAGAACGTGAACATTTCGGTCACGGGTGGGGCGGATCTCGACATCCTCGCGATGACGACGGAAACGCTCAGCGGTGATGCAATCGTTTTCGGCGCGGAAACCGGCACGCTGACATTCAGCGATACCGCGTTCGACGTCGGCGCGGGTTCGCTCGTGTTGACGGGCGATGAAATCGATCTCGCGGTGGATGCGGGCAGCATTTCCGGCACGGGCGCGGTCACGCTGCGCGCGAGCACGCTCGCGAACGACATACGCGTCGGGGATGACGCGGATTCGGCCATTGCGACCACGCTTGACCTGACCGACGCCGATCTCGCCGCGCTCGCCGACGGTTTTGCGGGAATCACCATTGGACGCAGCGACGCGACGGGTACCTTGTCGATCGACGTGGACGGCGTGCTGTTCAACGACGCCATCGCGCTTGAAATGTCTTCCGGCAATGTCGCGCTGGAAGGCGACGTACTGACGGCAGGCGATACGATCACCATCAACGCGACCGGCATCGAACTCGACACCGCCGGCGCCATCGCCATCGACGCGACCAATGGCGGCGCGGTTCCGGCCGGCGCGAACATCGCGATCAACGGCGCGATGGCGGATGCGACGAACGATTCCTCGCTCACGGTGAATGCCGGCACCGGCGGCACGCTCGATCTCGACAGCGTGACAACGGGACTCGGCCAGAGTTACACGGCGAGCAACATCGACCTCAACGGCACGGCGTACCAGTCGACGACGTCCGGCGCGATCACGTTCAACGGTACTGTCGATCTCGATAACGGCGGCACGATCGCCGTGCAGACCGCGGGTGCGGGCGGCGACGACATCACGTTCTCGTCGACCATTGACGGCGCGTCGACCTTGCAACTGCAGGCGGGCGCGGGCGGCAATATCGACATCGCGAATGGCGCGGTCGGCGGTACAACGGCGCTTTCGGCGCTCACGGTCACCTCGGCCGGTTCGCTTGCCATTGGCACCGCGACGGCGGACGGCGCGATCTCGCTTGCGGCGACGAGCATCGACGGCAGCGGCGGCAATATCGTCCTGGCATCGAACGCGGCAAACATCGCGGTGAACGGCGCGGTCACCACCAACGGCAACGACATCGGCATCACGGCGGCGTCGGGCGTTACCACGACCGGCAGTATCGTGACTGCCGCGGCGGCGGATAGCGGCCTGGCTTCCGGCACGGTCGGCATCAACGTGACGGCGACGGGCGACATCCTTGTTGCAAACATCGACACGTCCGGCGCGGACAGCACCATCGACGGCACCAGTGCCAGCGATGCGGGTGCGATCACGCTGGCAACAACCGACGGCAGCATCACGACCACCGGCGCGATCGACGCATCCGGCGGCAACCTCGCCGACGGCAGCAATGCGACGACGGTCGACAACGGCGGTGCGGCGGCCGCCGTGAGTCTCACCACGGCCTCGACGGGCGCCGCTGCCGACATCATGCTCGGCGGCACCGTCACCGCGCGCGGCGGCACGACGGACAACGCCGGCGGCGCCGCAGGCGCGGATGCGACGATTACGTTGGACGCGGCCGAAGATGTCATCGGCAGCGGCGGGCTCGATATCGACGCCGGCACGCTGGCGCTGACCGCCGGCGGCAACGGCGGTGCGCTGACCACGCAGGTTGCAGCGCTGAGCGCGAACGCGGAAACCGGTTTCAACATCACCAACACCGGCGATCTCGTCGCAACCTTGACCGCGAACAACGGAACGGCCGTGCTCGGCAATACCGGCACCGTGACGACCGGCGGCGCATGGACAGCGAACGTTTTCGACATCGATGCGAGCGGCGCGATCACGCTTGACCACACCGTCACGAGCGACGTCGGCGGTATCGACATCGCGTCCAGCGCGGACGCGACAACCGTCAACGCGAACGTGACAAGCGCCATGCAGGCGCTTGTTTCCGGGGTCGGCGTCACGAACAGCGCCACCATCACCGGCAACGCCGGCGTGACGATCAATGCCGGCGCCGGCACGTTCACCAACACCGCCACTACCGGCATCGTTCAGAGTGACGGCACGACGGACGTTCTCGTCATCGCCGATGATGCCGACCTGCAGGCCGCCTCGAGCATCGATGCCGGCACCGGCACCCTGACGATTCGTGCCGCGACAGGCGGACAGGCACTGAATCTCGGTACGGCATCCGTTGCCGCCGATCTCGACATCGACAACACGGAAATCGGTACCGTGACGGCCGGCCTTGTACAGCTCGGCGATACCACGGTCACGGGCGCCGTGACGGCGGACAATTTCGATGCCGGTGCCTTGAACATGCGTGTCGCGTCGTCGGCGACGATCGACGACGCCGGTACCGGCGTGAATCACATCACCACCGCCGGGACGCTGGATCTGCAGGCCGCCGGTGCGATCGGCGGCGGCAACACGGACGGGCTTTCGATCGATGCCGGCTCGGTGACTGCGGCAGTCAGCGGCGCGGGCAACGCCATCTCGCTCGGCGCCTACGACGCCGACGAGACGGGCGCGAACGGCACGCCGGCGAACATCACGGTCGGCGCGGGCGGGATCACGACGAACAACGGCAATGTGATCCTGGGCGCGGCGGACGACATCATGCTCACCGGCGGCATCAACGCCGGCACGGGAACGATCGCACTGACCGCGCACGCCGCGCTGGACGGCGCGGCGGAAACCACCGCGAGCGGTGCGATCAACGGTGCGGGCACGCTCACGGGTTCGGCCATCACGCTGCGTGCAGCAGGCGGCATCGGCGACACGATTGCGCTCGACACGGCGAGCACGAACATCGATGCGGACACGCTCGCCGGCGCGGTGGACATCAACAATACGAGCGCGGCCGACGCCACGGTGACGCTCGCATCCGGCGACAGTTCTGTCACGTTCGACCAGGCGGGCGCAGGCAACCTGTTGCTCGACACGGTGAATGCCGCGACAACGGCGACCTTGTCATCGGCCGCCGCGATCAACGACTCGGCGGCGGATACGACGACCGATGTGACCGCAACGGCCGTAAGCCTCACGGCCGGGACGGGGATCGGCGCGAGCGGTGACGTCGATCTCGCCGCGGCGAGCATCGGCGCCGCGAGCACGACCGGCGCGATCGACATCAACAACGCCGCCACGGCGGCGACCACGGTGACGAACCTCGCGACTGACGGCGCGAACATTTCGTTCACGCAGGCGGGCGGGCAGACCCTGGACGTCCAGCAGGCGGCGACAACCACATCGGGCGACATTTCGATCAGCAACGACAGCGCGGCGCTGACCGCGGGAAGCGGTGCGGGCATCACGAGCGCGGGCAACGTCACGCTGGCAACCACGACGTCCGGCGACATCGTTCTGAGCGATGTTTCCGGCACGACGGTTTCCGTCAATTCCGCCGGCAACATCAACGACGGCGCCGCCGTGGCAGCAACTGTTGCCGCCGCGAGCCTGGAACTGATCGCCGCAAGCGGCATCGCGGACCTGGACATCGACGCCGACACGCTGGCCGCGACGACGGCGTCCGGCGACCTGACCGTGACCGACAGCGATGCGCTGGAAATCGGCAGCGTCGGCGGCACGTCGGGCATCGCCATCACGGGCGGCACTGCAAACAACATCGTCATCACGGCGGGCGGCGCGCTGACCACGACCGGCGCCGCGACGGATGAAATCAGCAATCAGTTCGGCGACATCAGTCTCGCGGGCGCGAGCATCGGCACGTTGGCGACTCCGCTTCGGGTTTCGCTGGATGCCGCCGGCGTACTGAATCTCGACTCCGGCGCGAGCATCTTTGTCACCTCGCCCTCGAGTCTTTCGCTCGGCGCCGTTTCCACCGGCGCGGGCGCGGATGACGTTTCCATCGGCATTTCCGCGACGACGGCGACGCTGGACCTGACCCAGGCACTGGATGCAGGCACTGACGCCGACCTGTCCGGCGACAACCTGGCGTTTGCCATCGCGGGCACGACGCTGCCGACTGCGCCGGCAAACGACAGCACGTTCGACAACAACGGGTTCGCCATCGACGTGGACGGCGGCAGCCTGTCGATCACGGCCGATACGATCAATCTCGCCGGCACGGTCGAGGCGACCGGTGGCATTTCCATCAGTGCCGCGGACGAAGGCTCCACGATCGGCCTCGGCAACGCCGGTTCTGCCGCGGTCGCCGGCCAGAATTTCGTGCTCACCAACGCCACGTTGCTGACCTTGCTCGGCGCTTCCGGCGGTTCGCTCATCGTGGGCGATGCGAGCTCGGGCAACGTCATCATGGACGGCGTCGACATTTCCACCATCACCAACGGCACGCTGACGGTTGTCACCGGCGGCACGATCGCCGATGACGACCTGGTCGCAGGCCACGGTTTCGTCGGCGGCGGCGATGACAGCCTGGTGCTGACCTCGGACGGCATCATCGACAACCTCTCCGTGAACGCCGGAACGATCGACGTGATCTCGTCCGGCGGCAACGACGTCAGCCTCGACATCTTCAGCGACCTTGCGAATGTCGAAGTCAGCGCGCGCACCGGTGGCGCCGGCAATGTCGACATCACGCAAAATAATGACGTGCTTGCCACGTTCAGCAACATGCGTGTCGGTGACATCGACACGACGGGCACGGTCACGCTCACCAACAACGCGGGCAGCATCTCGGAATCCTCCATCGCCGACGCCGGCGTCGACATCGCGGGCAGCAGCATCAGCCTGACCGCGAGTGGCGGCATCGGTGCGGGTTTCCCGCTTGAGCTTGCGAGCGCGAACATTTCCGCGGACGCCAACGGCGGGGCCGTGCTGTTGAACAATGACGCGACCGGTCTCGGCAGCGTGACCGTCAGCAACCTGTCGGCGACGACGAACGTCAACTTCACCCAGGCGGGCGGCGAAGATCTCGTCATCACCGCGGCCAGCGGCGCAACCGGTGTCTCCGTCAGCAACGATGGCGGCAACCTGACCGCAACATCGATCACGGTCAGCGACGTCAATTCCGACATTTCCCTGCAAACACTGAATTCCGGCGACATCCTGCTCGGCAGCGTGACCGCGCCGAACGCCGTCTTCGTGAATTCGGCTGGCGCAATCGAGGAATCGGGTGCGGATGCGACGGCCGAGATCGCGACGGCGAGCGTGAACCTCGATGCGGTCAGCGGCATCGGTAACGCCGCGGCGCTGGAACTTGCCGTGAGCGGGCTGATCGATGCGACCAATTCGGGCACGGGCAACATTGCGCTTGTCAACGACGGCGCCGGCGGCGCTTACTCGAGCGCCGAACTCTACAACGAGAACGGCAACATCTCGTTCACCGATACCGGCAACCACGCGCTCATCGTCTCTGCGGTCACGAATGCGTCCGGGGACATCGCGCTGGCATCGGGAACCGGGTTTGACCTCGGCCTTGTGGATGTGGACTCGGCAGGCGCCGTTGATGCGACGGCGGGCGCGCAACTGGTATTCGAACAGGCGGCGGCGGGCAGCGATATGACGCTCACGGCCGCGAGCGGAATTTCCGAGCTCGACTTGCCGGGCGGCGGGCTGGTGGACGACGGCGTGGCCGACCTCGTGGCGGACACGGTTTCGCTGCAGGTCACGGGCGACGGCAACATCGGCATTGCCGGAGACCCGTCCCGCGCCGTGGAGATCGATGCCGTCAACGTGAGCGCGCAGGTTGACGGTACTGCAGGCCAGATCAACATCGAGAACTTTCGCGGCGACACCGCGGCCACCACGGTGACGAACCTGTCGCTCGCCGGCGCGGGCGACATCGAGTATGCGCAGACGGGCGGCGCGAACGTCACGTTCCAGGGCGTTTCGACCACCGACGGCAACATCACCCTCGCGAACGACGGCGCGAATCTCGTTGCCGACAGCGTCACGGCGGCAAGCGTCGTCAACCCCGGTGATGTGACGCTCGCGACCACGACCGGCGGCACGATTTCCGTCGGCAGCATCACGGCGGCGGGTACCGTTTCGATCAGCTCTGCCGCGGATGTGATCGAAAGCACCAACGCAACCACCACCGACATCACGGCAAGCAGCGTCGCCATCAACGCGCAAACCGGCGTCGGCACGACGGCGAACGGCGCCATCGACATCAACGCGGCGACGATCGGCGCGACGACGGCCGCAGGCGGCATTGACCTGCATGCCGCGGGCCCGGTGAGCGTGACCTTCAGCAATGTCGATGCCAATGCGGGCAACGTCAGGCTGACGGTCGATGGCGGCAACCTGCTTGCCGGCATCGTCACGGCCGATGCCGGCGACGTACGCCTGGAAACCGTCACCAGTGGCGACATCGCGCTCGGCTCGATCACGGCAAGCGCCGACGCGACGGCGATATCGGCCGGCGCGATCAATGAAAACGCGAACGACGGCACCGCCGACATCACGGCTGCGACGGCAACGCTCAGTGCGCAGAGCGGAATCGGCGCGGACGCAAACGGCAGTCTTGATATCTCGATTGCGACCGTTGATTCCGCGTCGACCGTTACCGGCGGCATCAACCTGGCCACGCTCGGCGCGACCACGTTCAGCAGCGTCACGACAACCGGTGTCGCCAGCGACATCGACATTGACGGCACGGGCAACACGACCGTGACGGCGGCGAGCACGACGGACGGTTCGATCGGTTTCGGCATCACCAGCGGGAATCTTGTTGCCGGCACGATCACCGCAGGCGGCGCGGGGCAGGGCGTTTTCCTCGGCACCGCCACGAATGGCGACATCACGCTGGGTGACGTCACGGCGACCGATGCCGTCATCATCGATTCTGCCGGACGGATCAACGACGACGCCGGCGGCGCCGACACCGACGCGGACGCGACCGGCGCCAGCGTTTCGCTGAGCGCCGTCAACGGCATGGGCGACACGGATCGCGTCGAAGTCGATGCGCCGAGCCTCTCGGCAAGCAATACGACGACCGGGGACGTCGTGCTCGGCGTCCTGGGCGATGTGACGCTGTCCGGCGCGATCTCGAACAGCGCCACGGGCGGCGGTCTTGACCTCACCGCGATTGACGGTCATCTCGACACCGGCACCGGCCTGCTCAGCACGCAGGGCGGCGATATCACGCTGACGGCAACGGACAACGGCAGCGGCGGCAATCTCGTCGTCGGTACCGGCGGCATCGACACCAATGGCGCGGCGCTCGTGGCGCTCAACGCCGCCGACAACATCGTGTTGAACGGCAATGTCACCAGCGCGGGCGGCACGATCGACGCCAACGCGGGAGACAACGCGCTTGAAGCCGTCGCCGACAGCACCGGCAGCATCAACGGCGCCGGCGTGCTCGCGGCCGCCGGCATCGACCTTGCCGCGGCGACGGGCATAGGTAATGGCGGCACGTTGAACGTGGATGCCGACGTGCTGGTTGCGAACGTTTCCGCGACGGGCGCCATCGACATCGCCGACAGCGATTCCGTGCAACTGGGCGATGCGGGCGCGGGCATCGGCGCGGCGGACGGCGACATCACCATCACGGCCGCCGGCCTGATCACGAGCGGCAACAGCATCGATGCCGGCGCGGCCAATGTCGTCGACATATCCACGACGACAGGCCGCATCACGCTGTCGCACGCCGTGAGTTCGCAGGGCGGCGACATCGTCATCGCCTCCGGCAACGGCACGCTGACGACGACCGGCGTCACCACCACGGGCACGGGCGCCATCACACTCACCGCAAACGACAACGGGTCTGCGGCGGCGGTTCTCGTGAACGGAACGGTCGGCACGGGCTCCGGCGGCATCGTCATTGCGGCGGCGGATACCGTCAGCATCGGTGCGTCAGTCACCACGACCGGCAACGTGTCGGTGACGGCGGACGATGGCACGCGCGATGCCGCCGCCGAGAACATCGGCAGCATCAGCGGCGGCGGCCTGGTCAGTGGCAACCAGGTCAGCCTGGCGGCTGCGCAGGGCGTCAGCGCGAACACGGCGGCAACCACGCTGAGCGTCACCAATACGTCCAGTGGCGCGGTAGCGGTCACCGAAGCCGACGATGTCACATTCGCAACGAACATGAGCAACCAGGCAGCCGGCGAAGCGCTGTCGGTGACGACACTGGATGGCGCGATCGATACCGGCACGGCAGCGGTTTCGACCAGTGACGGCACGATCACGCTGGTGGCGGGCGATGCCGGTGCGAACGACGGCAGCATCACCGTCGGCAGCGGCGGCATCGACAGCGGCAGCGTGAACGCAGGCGACGTGAGCCTGGCTGCCGCCGACGGCGTGACGCTGACGGGCAGCGTGAACGCGTCCGGCACGACGACATCCGGCAACGTCGCGATCGAAGCCGACAGTGATTCCGACAGTGCCGGCGCAATCAACGGCGCGGGCCTGGTCACGGCATCAATGGTGGATCTCGATGCCGGAAGCGGCATCGGCAACATGGCGGCGCTGGAACTCGTGGCTGCGGTCGTCACGGCGGACACCACCAACGGCGCGATCGACATCGACAACACGCTTGCAACCGCCGTCGCCGTGAACTCGCTGACGACGGATGCGGGCACCATCACGTTCGACCAGTCCGGCGGCGGCGCGGTGACATTCGACACCGTGACGACGACAACCGCCGGCGCGATCGATCTCGAGAACACAGCCGGCGACCTGGCTGTCGGTACGGCAGTGACGGCGAACGGCGCGAGCAACGTCACGCTGACCGCGAACGGCGGGATAACGCTCACCGGCACGACCAGCGCGGCGGGTGCTCAGGCCATTATCGATGCGACGGGCGCGATCAACGGCGCGGGCCTGGTCACGGCGGACGTCGTGGACCTGGATGCCGGAAGCGGCATCGGCAACACGACGGCGCTGGAACTCGCGGCTTCGACCGTTACGGCGGACACGGCAACCGGCGCGATCGACATCGACAACGCGCTTGCGACCGCCGTTTCGGTGAGCTCGCTGACGACGGACACCGGCACGATCACGTTCGATCAGTCCGGTGGCGGCGATGTCACGTTCGATACGGTGACGACGACAACGTCCGGCACGATCGACCTCGAGAACACCGCCGGCGGCCTTGTGATCGGCACGGCGGTGACGGCGAACGGCGCGAGCAACGTCACGCTGACGGCGAACGGCGCGATAACGCTCACTGGCACGACCAGCGCGGCGGGTGCCCAGGCGACCATTGATGCGACGGGCGCGATCAACGGCGCGGGACTCGTCACCGCCTCGACAGTCGACCTGGATGCCGGAAGCGGCATCGGCAACACGACGCAACTGGAACTCGCGGCTTCGACCATCACGGCGGACACGGCAACCGGGGCGATCGACATCGACAACGCGCTTGCCACCGCCGTTTCGGTGAGTTCGCTGACGACCGACTCCGGCGCGATCACGTTCGACCAGTCCGGCGGCGGCGCTGTCACGTTCGGCAACGTGACGACGACAACGTCGGGCGCGATCGATCTTGAGAACGCGGCCGGCAACCTGGTGATCGGCACGGCCGCGACGGCGAACGGCGCGAGCAACGTCACGCTCACGACGGGTGGCGCCGGCAACGTCATCCTGACGGGTACGACGAATGCCGCGGGCGACCAGGTCACGATCAGTTCGGCAGGCAGCATCAGCGGCCCGGGCCTGGTGACGGCGGCCATCGTCGATCTCGGTGCGGTTGCCGGCATCAGCGCGAACACGGCGACCGACACGCTCACGGTGGACAATACGACATCGGGTGACGTGAATATTGTCGAAACCGATGATGTAACGCTGGCCACGCGATTCCGCAATCTTGCGGCAGGCGCGCAGCTCACGCTGATCAGCAACGACGGCGACATCGACACGTCCACGGCGGCCGTCAGCAGCAATGACGGCTTTATCGGTATCGCCGCGCTGGATGCATCCGACACCGGCGCGACGTTGACGATCGGTTCCGGCGGCCTGGACAGCGGCAGCACCAATGCGGGCGACATCACGCTGTACGGTGCCGACGGCATTGCGCTTGGCGGTAACGTCGATGCCTCCGGCGGCACGACGTCGGGCGATGTGACAATGAACGCCAACTTTGGCGACGGGACCACTGATGTTGTCGGTGCGATCACACGCACGGCCGGTACGGTCAGCGGCAACGCATTGAGCCTGTCGGCGGCGTCGGGCATTGACGTGAACATTGCGAGCGCAACGCTGGCGGTGGATAACACCGGCTCGGGCAATGTCTCGGTCACCGAAGCGGATGGCGTGACCTTTGCGACGGCTGTCCGCAACCAGGCGTTGAACGGCACGCTGTCAGTCACGACGACCGATGGCGCCATTGACACGTCGACGGCGGCGGTCTCGACGAACGACGGCGCGCTGACGCTCGCGGCGGGCGATGCCGGCGCGAACAACGGCGGCATCACGATCGGTACAGGCGGCGTCGACAGCGGCAGTGCGAATGCAGGCGACGTGTTCCTGGACGCCGCCGACGGCGTGACGCTGACGGGCAATATCGATGCTTCCGGCACGACAACATCGGGCGACATCGCCATCGAAGCCGATGACGATGGCGACAACGCCGGCGCGATTGCCGGCGGGGGCACGCTGACGGCACAGGCGCTGGCAGTGAACGCCGCGACCGGCATCGGCACAACGGGTGCCGGCCGGATCAATGTTTCCGCCGCGGACATCGACGCGACGAACACGACCGCCGGCGGCATCTTCATCGCGAACGCCAGCGGCGCGGACGTGACTTTCGGAACCGTCGACGCGCAGGCGGCCGGCGATATCGAATTGTTCGCCGACGGCGACATGCATCTCGGCGCGGTATCCGGCACCGCAAGCGTACACGTCGAATCGACCGCGGGTTCGGTCCTCGACGCGCAGGATGACGAGTCGATGGTCGCCGACGTTTCCGGCAGTGACATCACCCTGGTCGCCACGGGTGACATCGGCGGCATCGATCCGGTGACGCCCGGCGTCGATCCGGAAGGCGAGCTGGAAGTGAATGCGAGCGCCTCGCTGGCGCTGAACGCGCAGGACGTGTTCGTTGATGATGTTGGCGGCAACAGCGTGACGCTGGATTTCGACGGCGCGAACTTCTCCTACTCCTCGTCGGGCGACATCCTGGTCGGCTTGATCGACGCCACGGGAACGGTGAGCCTTGCGACCGACGGCGGCTCCATCAACGACGCAACGGTGGACGCCGTCACGGACATCCTCGGCACGACGGTGACACTGACGGCGCGCGACGAGATCGGCGGCGGTGCGTCCGCACTCGGCGTGGGCGACACGCGCGGTGCAATCGAGATTTCCAGCAGCTCGCTGGATGCGAGCGTGACCACGGCCGGCGACATCGTGCTGCACGATACGGGCGGCACCACGCTGGCCGACATCGACACGGTTTCCGGCGCGATCGATATCGATTCCGACAGCGCACTGGTCGCGGCGGACGTTCGCACGCTGGGCGGTACCGCGGCCGACGACATCACGCTGGCGGCCGCCAGCCTGCAACTCGGCACCGTGGATGCCGGTGCAGCGGGAATGTTGCTCGCGACGGCGAACGCCATCGACGTGACCGGTGGGGTGACCGCGGCCGACGCGACAATGGATGCCAACGGTGGCGCAGGCGACATTACCGACAATGGCGGTCATCTCGTTGTCAGCGGCACGACGACGCTGCTGGCGCAGGCGACCGACAGTATCGTCCTCGACGATGCGAACAACGATTTCAACACGGTCATCGTGGATGACGGCGTGGCGGGTGCGGATGCCGCCGCGGTGACGATTGTCGATACGAATGATGTGAACCTTGGCGCAGCGACGATCGCGGGCCACTATGACGTCACGGCGGACGCCGTCGATGTGACGGGTACCGTCACGACGGGCTCGCTCGACGTCGACGTCTCGGCCGGCACCGGCGACATCGTTGATTCCACGGGTATGCTGACCATTGCCGGCGCGTCGACGTTCACGGTCGCGAGCGGCAGCGACGTACTGCTCGACGCGGCCGCGAATGACTTCGATTCCAACGACACGGGCGACGCGGTGAGCGTGGCCGGCACCGCGGGCACCGTTACCCTGGCGGATGAAGATGCGATCGTGCTCGGCGACATCACGGCGACGACGCTGAACGTGACCGCAAGCGGCGCGATCACGGACGATGGCACGGGCAATCTCGTCATCGGCGATACCGCGACGTTTGCGGCCGGTGCCGGCAACGACATCGCACTCGACGTCGGCACGAACGATTTCGATACGGTCGTGGTCACCAGCGGCAACAACGTCACGTTCGCGGATGCGAACGGCATCCTGCTTGATGATGCGAATGTTGCAGGCACGTACGACGTGACGGCGGACGCGATCGACGTGACCGGCACGGTCGCGGCGAACGCGCTGGACTTCGACGTCTCGGGCGGCACCGGCGACATCATCGATTCCACGGGCACGCTGACCATTGCCGGCGCGTCGACGTTCACGGTCGCGAGCGGCAGCGACGTGCTGCTCGACGCGGCCGCGAATGACTTCGATTCCAACGACACGGGCGACGCGGTGAGCGTGGCCGGCACCGCGGGCATCGTTACCCTGGCGGATGAAGATGCGATCGTGCTGGGCGACATCACGGCGACGACGCTGAACGTGACGGCAAGCGGCGCGATCACGGACGATGGCACGGGCAATCTCGTTATCGGCGATACCGCGACGTTTGCGGCCGGTGCCGGCAATGACATCGCGCTTGACGTCGGCACGAACGATTTCGATACGGTCGTGGTCACCAGCGGCAACAACGTCACGTTCGCGGATGCGAACGGC
>DASVCH010000126.1:0-3576 GCA_036381715.1 Gammaproteobacteria bacterium
GGTGGTGTCGAACTATTTCATCACCATCTCGGGCGCAACGCGCGAGGTCACCGAAGGCGTGACCGCGCTGATCGCGGCCGGCGTGCTCTTCTACGTCGGCTTCTGGATGCACAGCAAGCTGAACGCGAAACGCTGGCAGGAGTTTATCCAGCACAGCGTGCAGAAGGCGCTGGACCAGAAAGGACTCGTGGCGATCGCATTCATTGCCTTCATCGCGGTCTACCGCGAAGTGTTCGAAACCGTACTGTTCTTCCAGGCGCTGTGGGCGCAGGTGACGGCGCCTGCGGCGGAAACCGCGATGCTTGGCGGCGCGGTCTCCGGCGCCGTCGTCATCGTGGGACTTGCGTGGGCGATCTTCCGCTTCGGTGTCCGCCTGCCGCTGAAGCAGTTCTTCGGCGTGACGGCCGCGATCATGATCGCGCTCGCGGTGATCTTTGCGGGCAAGGGCGTCGCGGCGTTGCAGGAGGCCGGCAAGCTGCCGCTGGATCCGGTCGCTTTCTTCCCGCGCATCGAGCTGCTCGGCATCTATCCCACGCTGCAATCGCTGGGCGTGCAGTGCGCGGTGCTCGCGGCGGCGCTCGCGCTCATCGTTTACAATGCGCGCTCGTCGCGCACCGCGAGCGCGTAAAACAAGAAAAGACGAATCTCCCGGGAGGAGCAAAATGAAAGTCAGCCTGCCCGTCCTGCTGTTCGGCATCGTGGCGGCGCTGCCCGCCGGCGCCGCGTCCGAGGAAACCGCAGCCGCTCTGCCCGCGCCGGCCGCCGTCAGCGAACTGGTGCGTGAAAACGTCGCCGCCCTGCAGCGCCGCGCGGCGGACAGCCCCCGCGCGTATGACATCGTCGCTTCGCTGACCACCGAAGTCGGCCCGCGCTCCGCCGGCAGCAGCGGCGACCGCGCCGCCATCGCCTGGGCGCTGACGAAACTGCGCGAGCTCGGCTTCGAAAACGTGCACGCCGAATCCGTGGAAGTGCCGCATTGGGAGCGCGGCGCGCTGGCTGCTGAAATTCTCGAGCCCTTTCCGCAGCAACTCGTGGCCGTGTCGCTGGGCGGCAGCATCGGCACGCCGGCCGAAGGCATCGCCGCGCCGGTGATCGCGGTCGAAAGCCTGGAAGAACTCGCGCAACTGCAACCCGCCGACGTCAAGGGTCACATCGTCTACATCAACGGCAAGATCGAGCGCACCCGCGACGGTTCCGGCTACGGCAAGGCCGTCGGCAAGCGCGGCAACGGCGCCGTCGAGGCCGCCAGGCTCGGCGCCGTCGGCGTCGTGATTCGCTCCGTCGGCACCGACAGCAACCGCATCGCGCATACCGGCGCGATGCGCTATGCCGAGGGCGTCAAGCGCATTCCCGCGATCGCCCTGTCGAATCCCGATGCGGACATGCTCGACCGGCAACTCGCGTCGGGGCGCGAAGTCGTCTTCCGCATGCGCTCGACCGCGCGTTACCTGCCGAACGAAATGTCCGCCAACGTCATCGGCGACATTCCGGGCAGCGAAAAGCCGGAGGAAATCGTGCTGCTCGCCGCGCATCTCGACTCCTGGGACGTCGGCACGGGCGCGCACGATGACGGCGCCGGCGTCGCCATCGTGACGGCGGCCGCGAAACTGATCGGCGATCTGCGCACGCAACCGAAACGCACCATTCGCGTCGTGCTTTACGCGAACGAGGAATTCGGCCTTTCCGGCGGACGCGCCTATCCGGTCGCGCATGAGCAGGAGCTCGGCAATCACGTGCTTGCGATGGAAGCGGATTTCGGCGCGGGCCGCGTGTGGAAATTTTCCAGCCGCGTGCCGGAGGAAAAGCTGCCGCTGGTCGCGACGATGCAGGAATTCATCCGGCCGCTCGGCATCGAATGGGGCGGCAACGAAGCGTACGGCGGCGCGGACATCGGTCCGCTGCGGCGGCGCGGCGTGCCGGTCGTGCAACCGACGCAGGATGGCACGCTGTACTTCGACCTGCATCACACCGACAACGACACGCTGGACAAGATCGACCCCGTGCAGCTGAACCAGAACGTCGCCGTGTACGCCACGGTGGCGTATATCGCGGCGATGGCGGATGGGGATTTCGGCAGACTGCCCGCCGGGGAGTAAGTCGAAAGTCAAAAGTCGAACGTCGAAAGTGAAAAAGCCGTGCTTCGCACGGCTTTTTTTGCTTTTCCCCTTCGACCTTCGACCTTCGACCTTCGACCTTCGACCTTCGACCTTCGACCTTCGACCTTCGACCTTCGACCTTCGACCTTCGACCTTTTTACGCCGCTTTCCGCCTCGCCATCGCCGCATCGATCAATTCAAGTCCGCCGCCTTTCGCCACGCCTTCGCTCAACGCCCGCCGCCACTGCCGCGCACCCGGCATGCCCTGGTAAAGCCCGAGCATGTGCCGCGTCATCGAACGCAGCGGCGTGCCGCGCGCAAGCTCGGCTTGCAGGTACGGCAGGAATTCTTCCAGCACGTCCTCGCGCGTGCGCGCTACGCGGCGTGCGGCAAAAATTTCATGATCCGCATCCGCGAGCATCCACGGGTTGTGATACGCCTCGCGCCCGATCATCACGCCGTCGAACACGCCAAGGTGCGCTTTCGCATCCGCCAATGTCTTCACGCCGCCGTTCACGACGACTTCGAGCTGCGGAAAGTCGCGCTTGACCTGCGCCGCGACCTCGTAGCGCAGCGGCGGAATCTCGCGGTTCTCTTTCGGGCTCAAACCTTTCAGCCAGGCCTTGCGCGCGTGAATCGTGAACGATTCGCAGCCCGCCGATGCGACGGTTTCCACGAAACGGTGCAGGAATTCGTAACTGTCGTGACGATCGATGCCGATGCGCGTTTTCACGGTCACCGGAATCTTCACGCTCGCGCGCATCGCCGCGACGCACGCCGCGACAAGTTCCGGCTCGGCCATCAGGCAGGCGCCGAAACTTCCCGACTGCACGCGCTCGCTCGGACAGCCGCAGTTGAGATTGACCTCGTCGTAGCCGAAGTCCTCCGCGATCGCCGCGGCCTTCGCCAGCAGGTCCGGCTCGGAGCCGCCAAGCTGCAGCGCCACCGGGTGCTCGGCATCGTCGAACGCGAGATGCCGCCGCGCGTCACCCTTCACGATGGCGTTGGCGTGCACCATTTCCGTGTACAGCAGCGTACGTTTCGAGATGGCGCGCAGGAATCGCCGGCAGTGACGGTCCGTCCACTCCATCATGGGCGCCACGCAAAGGCGGCGGTCGGGTTGTCGTGTTACCTGGGTCATGGCGCGCGATTCTAGCAGCGCCGGCGCGGTCATTCAGCCCCCGAAGATTCAGGAAACGCTCGAGCGCAATGCGGCTTCGACGCGCTGCACGAAGGCCTTGTCCGGCGCACCGAGCCTGCTGCTGCGCGCCAGTTCGCGGCCGTCTGCATCGAGCAGAACGAGCACGGAGGTGTGGTTGAACTCGCCGTCCGGCAGCGTCTTGTACTGGATGCCAAGCACGGCGGCGAGCGGGCGCGTTCCTTCGGCCGACGTTCTTGCCAGTATCCAGCGTTCGCTCTCGACGCCGCGCCGCAATGCAATCTCGCGCAGATGTTCCGGCGTGTCGCGTCGGGGATCGAC
>DASVCH010000127.1:0-29138 GCA_036381715.1 Gammaproteobacteria bacterium
ACACATGGCGAACGTATCCATGCGCCAGATGCTGGAAGCTGGCGTGCATTTCGGTCATCAGACCCGTTACTGGAACCCCAAGATGGCGCCGTACATCTTCGGCGAGCGTTCCAGGATCCACATCATCAACCTCGAAAAGACCGTCCCGCTGTTCGACGACGCGACGAACTTCATCAGCCGTCTCGCCGCCAACCGCGGCAAGATCCTGTTCGTCGGCACCAAGCGCGCGGCGCGCGACGTGGTCCGCGAGGAAGCCGGCCGCGCCGGCATGCCTTTCGTCAGCCACCGCTGGCTGGGCGGCATGCTCACCAACTTCAAGACCGTGCGCGGTTCCATCAAGCGTCTCATGGAGCTGGAACAGCAGGCGGCCGACGGCACCTTCGAGCGCCTGACCAAGAAGGAAGTCATCACGCTTCGCCGCGAGATGGAAAAGCTCGAGCGCTCGCTGGGCGGCATCAAGGACATGAACAGCCTGCCGGACGCGCTGTTCGTCATCGACGTCGGCTACGAGAAGATCGCCATCAAGGAAGCGCGCAAGCTGGGTATTCCCATCGTTGCAATCGTCGATACCAACAACTCCCCGGATGAAGTGGACTACGTGATTCCGGGCAATGACGACGCCATCCGCGCCATTCGCCTGTACGCCAAGGGCGTCGCCGATGCCGTGATCACGGGCCGCGAGTCCGTGCCGGTCGGCGTGGGCTCGTCCGACGACCTCGTCGAGCTCGACGCGGAAGGCAACCCGATCGTGAGCGCCGAAGCGCCGAAGAAGAAGGCGCCCGCCAAGAAGGCCGCGGCGAAGAAAAAGGCGCCTGCGAAGAAGAAGGCGGCGCCGAAGGCCGAAGCCGCGGCGAGCGACGACGGCGACAGCAAGAAGAAGACGGCGGCCAAGAAGGCTCCCGCCAGGAAGAAGACCGCCGCAAAGAAAGAAGCGGACGCCGAGTAAGGCGCTGCTCTCCGGGCGGCGCGCCGTTGCCGTGCAGGCGGGCGCCGTCCGGATTTCGTTTTTGCAAGGCTTCAAACCGATTCGAGGAAACAGAACATGGCAATCACAGCTCAACAGGTCAAGGAACTCCGCGAGCGCACCGGCGCCGGCATGATGGAGTGCAAGAAGGCCCTTACCGAAACCAACGGCGACATGGAAGCGGCCGTCGAACTCATGCGCAAGACCGGTCTTGCCAAGGCCGACAAGAAGGCCGGCCGCGTCGCCGCGGAAGGCCGTATCGAGATCGCGTACGACGCCGGCGCGCAGAAAGCCGCCATTGTCGAAGTGAACTGCGAGACCGACTTCGTCGCCGGCGGCGACGATTTCACCGCGTTTGCCGGCAAGGTCGCGGCGGCCGTGCTGGCCGGCGAGCCGGCGGACGTGGATGCATTAAATAATGTGTCGGTCGACGGCAAGCAGTACGACGAGCTGCGCCGCGAGCTGATCGCCAAGATCGGCGAGAACATCGGCGTGCGCCGCTTCGCCGTCGTCAAGGCGAAAGGCAAGCTGGCCAGCTACCTGCACGGCACGCGCATCGGCGTGGTCGTCGACGTCGAAGGCGGCGACGAGGAGCTGGCGCGCGACATCGCCATGCACGTCGCGGCGTCGAAGCCGCAGTTCGTGAATTCGGACGAAGTGCCGGCCGACGTCATGGCCAAGGAAAAGGAAATCCTGGTCGCGCAGGCCGCCGATTCCGGCAAGCCGGCGGACATCATCGAGAAGATGGTGGAAGGGCGGCTTCGCAAGCACCTCGCCGAGATCACGCTGCTGGGCCAGCCCTTCATCAAGGACCCCGACCAGGCGGTCGAGAAGCTGCTGAAGGCGAAGGGCGCCACGGTGCATGCCTTTGTGCGCTACGAGGTGGGCGAAGGCATCGAGAAGAAGGAAGAGAATTTCGCGGAAGAGGTCATGGCGCAGGCAAAAAGCCAGGGCCGCTGACGGTCGTCGGCATGGACGCCGCCTTTACGTTAAACTTCGAAAGATCGCCTTGAGCCCCGCACTGCGGGGCTCTTGCCGAGCGGTTCCGGATTTTCGACAGCAGAGACCGTCCATGAGCGAAAAGAAAGCGCCTGCCTACAAACGCGTGCTCCTCAAGCTGAGCGGCGAAGCCCTGATGGGCGACGCCGACTACGGCATCGATCCGAAGGTCATCAACCGGCTTGCCGAGGAAATCCGCGACGTGTCGCGCAGCGGCGCGGAAATCGGCGTCGTCATCGGCGGCGGCAACATCTTCCGCGGCGAAGGGCTTGCCCGCTCCGGCATGGATCGCGTCACCGGCGATCACATGGGCATGCTGGCGACGGTCATGAACGCGCTCGCCCTGCAGGACGCGCTGGAACGCCTCGGCGTCTATGCGCGCGTCATGTCGGCCATCCGCATCAACGAAGTCTGCGAAGACTACATTCGCCGCCGCGCGGTGCGTCACCTGGAAAAGGGCCGCATCGTGATTTTCGCCGCCGGCACCGGCAATCCCTTCTTCACGACCGACACCGCGGCCGCGCTGCGCGCCAGCGAAATCAGCGCGGACCTGTTGCTCAAGGCGACCAGGGTCGACGGCGTTTACGATGCCGATCCTCTCAAGCATCCGGACGCGAAGAAGTACGAACATCTCACCTTCGACCAGGTGCTCACGGACAAGCTCGGCGTGATGGACGCCGCGGCGATCGTCATGTGCCGCGACAACGCCATTCCCCTGCGGGTCTTCAACATGAACAATGCCGGCGAGCTGGTGCGCATCATCTGCGAAGGCACGGCGACCGCCGGCACGCGAGTCGACAACGGAGAGGCTGCATGATCGAGGATCTGAAGAAAGACGCCGACAAGCGGATGGACAAGTCCGTCCAAAGCTTCGGCACGGAACTCGGGCGGATTCGCACCGGCCGCGCGCACACCAGCCTGCTCGATCACATCACGGTCGAGTACTACGGCAGCGAAGTGCCGCTCAGCCAGGTCGCGAACGTTTCCGCGGAAGATTCGCGCACGCTGATGGTGCAGCCCTGGGAAAAGCAGATGGTGGCGGTGATCGAGAAGGCGATCATGACCTCGGACCTCGGCCTCAACCCCGCTACCGCCGGCCAGATCATCCGCGTGCCGCTGCCGCCGCTGACCGAGGAGCGCCGCCGCGATCTCATCAAGGTCGTCCGCGCGGAAGCGGAGAATGCCCGGGTGGCAGTGCGCAACGTGCGCCGTGACGTGCTTGGCGACATCAAGGACCTGCTCAAGGAAAAGGAAATCTCGGAAGACGACGAGCGCCGCGCGCAGGACGAAGTGCAGAAGCTGACCGACCGGCACGTCGCCGAAATCGACGCGATGCTGGCGAAGAAGGAACAGGAACTCCTTGAAATCTGACCGTGAAATCTGAACCCGCGGGGGGCGCCCTCCGCCATCACCGTTGCCGCAAGACATGACATCGCCCGCACAATCCCTGTTGCCCCGCCACGTCGCCATCATCATGGATGGCAACGGGCGTTGGGCCGAGCGCCGCCGCCGGCCGCGCGCCATCGGCCACAAGGCCGGGCAGGACGCGGCGGAGAAGATCATCACCACGGCGCGCGAACGCGGCGTGGAAGTGCTGACGCTGTTCGCGTTCAGCAGCGAGAACTGGCACCGGCCCGCGGATGAGGTGAAGCAGCTGTTCAGCCTGCTGGCCGGCGCGCTGGAACGCCAGATCGACCGCCTTATCGAAGGCGAAATCCGGCTGCGTTTCATCGGCGACACCAGCGGCCTTTCCGCATCGCTGCTGGAATCGATGCGCCGGGCCGAGGCGCGCACCGCGGACTTCCGCGGCATGCTGCTGAATGTCGCGGTTTCCTACGGCGGCCGCTGGGACATCGCGCAGGCGGCAAGGCGCATCGCCGAGGATGTCGAGCGCGGCGCGATGGCTCCCGACGCCGTCGACGAGGACGCGCTCACCGCGCGCCTCGCGCTCGCCGGTCTGCCCGATCCGGACCTGTTCATCCGAACCGGCGGCGAGTCGCGCATCAGCAATTTCCTGCTGTGGAATCTCGCCTATACGGAACTGTGCTTCTCGGATTGCCTGTGGCCGGATTTCGATGCCGCAGAATTCGATGCCGCGCTGGAATGGTTTGCGGGCCGCCAGCGTCGCTTCGGCCGCGTCCCCGGGACGGAAACGGGGAGCGGGAGGGGTGCTTAGGCAGCGTGTCATTACCGCGGTCGTGCTGGTGCCGCTGGTGCTCGGCGTCACGCTGTTCGCGCCGCAATGGCTGTTCGACGCCGTTGTCGGCGTGGCGCTCGTGTTGCTGGCGCTGGAATTCGCCGCGTTGTGCGGATTGGCGTTTGCGGGACGCGCGTTGTTCGCGGCGGCGGTGGTAGCGGTATTCGCCATGGCGGCCGTGCCCTGGACGCACGCCGATGAAACCGGACGCGCGCTGCTGGCGGGCGCGGTGATTTTCTGGCTGCTGGCCCCGCTGTGGCTGGCGACGCGGCCCGTCCTGCCGGCGGCGGTGAAACTCCTGCTCGGCATCGTCATGCTGGCCGGCGCGGGCGTTGCGCTGCACGGCCTCAAGCGGATCGACGGCGGGGGGCTATGGATATTGTTTGCCTTCGTCATCGTCTGGGCGGCGGACATCGGCGGCTATGCCGCCGGGCGCGCGTTCGGCCGGCACAAGCTCGCGCCGTCCATCAGCCCGGGCAAGACCTGGGAGGGATTCGGCGGCGGCGTCGTGCTCGTGCTTGCGGCCGGCGCGGCTGCCGCCTTCCGTTTCGTTGACGAAAGCGCCTGGCTGGCGTGGGGAATCCTGCTGGTCGCGCTCGCCGTGTTCTCGGTCATCGGCGACCTGCTCGAAAGCCTGCTCAAGCGGCAGGCGGGGGTGAAGGACAGCGGTCGGCTGCTGCCGGGGCACGGCGGATTGCTGGACCGGCTCGACTCGCTGCTCGCGGTGGCGCCGCTGTTCCTGTTCGCCGGATCGAGAATTGGAATTTTCCGTGAACTTTCCTGCTGCGGCCTGTAGCCGCCGACTTATGGCATATCGCCCTGGATTACACTCCCGAGCCTCATGACGATACTGACTTCCATACTGGCGTTTGTCGTCGCCATCGGCCTGCTCGTGACGGTTCACGAGTTCGGGCATTTCCTGGTGGCGCGCCTGGCCGGCGTGAAAGTGCTGCGCTTTTCCATCGGCTTCGGGCCGGCGTTGCTGAAGTGGGGCGGCCGCGACGGCGGGACGGAATACGTGCTGGCCGCGCTGCCGCTGGGCGGTTACGTGAAAATGCTCGACGAGCGCGAAGGCGAAGTGCCGTCCGCCGAACGGGCGCTGGCGTTCAACAACAAGTCCGTGCCGCGGCGCCTCGCGATCGTCTCGGCGGGTCCCGCGTTCAATTTCCTGTTCGCGATCCTGGCGTACTGGATCGTGTTCATGATCGGCGTCCCCGGCGTGCGGCCGATCGTCGGCGAGGTTGCGCCGGACAGCATTGCCGCGCGCGCAGGGTTCGAAAAGGAAGACCGCATTCTCGCCATCAATGGCGAATCCACACCGACCTGGGGCGCCGCGAACATCGCGTTGCTGGAAGCGGTGCTGGAGCCGGGTCCGGATCGCGTCCGCGTGCGCGATACCGAAGGCCATGAAGAGGAATTGACGTTCGAGGTCCGCGAGCCGCGCCCGCTGACCGAACCGGGCGCGTTGCTGCCGGGGCTGGGCCTTGCGGAGTGGATACCGGCCTTGCCGCCCGAGATCGGCGCGGTGCTGGAAGGTTCGCCGGCCGAAGCCGCCGGACTCGAGACGGGCGATCGCGTGCTGCTGTCGGACGGAAAGCCCGTGGAAAGCAGCCTCGAGTGGATCGAAACCATTCAGCAAAGCGCGGGGCAGCGGATCGCGCTGGTCGTGCAGCGCGACGGCCAGGAGATCGAACTTGCGGTCACGCCGGAATCCGTGGCCCTGGACGACGGGTCGCGAATCGGGCGCATCGGCGCGGAAGTGGGTTATCCGCGCGAGGTCGCGGAAAGGCTTTTCGCGGTCGAGCGTCACGGTCCGCTGGCCGCGCTCGGCGCCGGCATGGCGCAGACGGCGGACATCTCGCTGCTGACGCTGGAAGTGCTGGGACGGATGCTGCTCGGCGACGTGTCGCTGAAGAACCTGAGCGGACCGATCAACATCGCGGATTACGCCGGCCGCTCCGCGAGCTACGGTCCGGTTTCGTTCCTCGTGTTCCTCGCGATCGTCAGCATCAGCCTGGGCGTGCTGAACCTGCTGCCGGTGCCGATTCTCGATGGCGGCCACATTCTTTTCCTTGGCTGGGAAGCCCTGCGCGGGGCGCCGCCATCGCCGGTTGCGGAAGCCGTCGGCCAGCGCATCGGGATCATGTTGCTCGTGGTGCTCATGAGTCTCGCCTTTTACAACGACATCATGCGCCTGATTGGTGACGGAGGTTAGCTCTTGCGATTTCACGGATTGATCCAGCGCCTGCTGGTCTGTGCCTTGCTGGGGGGCGCCGCGTTGCCGGCATCCGCCGCCGATGCGTTTGTCGTGACGGACATCGAAATGACCGGGCTGCAGCGCATTTCCGAAGGCACGGTGCTGAACTACCTGACGATACGCGAAGGCGAAGCCGTGACGGACGACGACATCCGCCTCGCGGTGCGGTCGCTGTTCCGCGCGGGGTTCTTTCGCGATATCGCGGTGCGCCGCGACGGCGGCACTGTCATTTTCGTTTTCGAGGAGCGGCCGACGATCTCCGAATTCACCATCACCGGCAACAAGGGCATTGAAACCGAGCAGCTCGCGGAAATCCTGCGCGGCGAAGGGCTTGCGGAAGGACGGATTTTCAATCCGCAGACGCTGGAGATGATGGAAGTCGAGCTTGAGCGCGTCTATCACAGCCGCGGCAAGTACAACGTCATCGTCGATACTTCCGTGGACGAACTGCCGAACAACCTTGTCGAAGTTACGATTTCGATCCGCGAAGGCGCGGTGTCCACGATCGCCGCGATCAATTTCATCGGCAACGACGTCTTTTCCGAGGAACGCCTGGAAGAGCAGCTCGAACTCAAGGAAACCCACTTCTGGTCGTGGATTTCCAGTGACGACCAGTACTCGCGCGAGAAGCTGGTCGGCGATCTCGAGACGCTGCGGTCCTATTACTACGATCGCGGCTACGCGGATTTCGAAGCGGAAAACGTGCAGGTAAGCCTGTCACCCGACAAGCGGAACGTCTATGTCACCATCGGAATGCGTGAAGGCGACGTCTATACGGTTTCGGAGAATCTGTTCCGCGGCGATCTTGTCGTTCCCCGGGAGGAACTGGAAAGACGCATCCTCCTCCGTCCAGGCGAAACCTTCTCGATGCAGATTGCCGAGACAAGCGCGGAACTCATGGTCTACAGGCTGGAACAGGAAGGCTACGCGTTTGCGGAGGTCGAGCCCGTGCCGGAAGTCGACCGCGAGAACAAGACGGTCACCATGACCTACGTCGTCAATCCCGGCCGGCGCGCCTATGTGCGCGACGTCGTCTTCAAGGGTTCGCCGGGAACCCGGGACGACGTGTTCCGTCGCGAGATGCGCGTCTTCGAGGGCGCCTGGCTGAACAACGCGCGCCTCGATCGTTCCAAGGTCCGGCTTGAGCGCCTGCCATACGTCGAAAGCGTCGAAGTGGAGACGCCGGCCGTGATCGGCTCGCCCGACACGGTTGACGTGATTTTCAACATCAAGGAGCGCAACGCGGGGCAGTTCCAGTTCGGGGTCGGCTATGCGGGCAGCGCGGTCGGTGTCATCGGCAACATCTCGATCTCGCACGCGAACTTTCTCGGCACGGGCGACAGCGTGGGTTTTGGCGTGCAATCGAGCAGTTTCGGCAAGACCCTGACATTCAGTCACCGCGATCCCTACGCCACGATCGACGGCATCAGCCGTTCGACCTCCGTTTTCTACCGGGATTCTTCCCGGCTCGGACGCGGGCTCGAGGGATTCAATACCGTTTCGTACGGCGGCAGCCTCGATTATTCCTATCCGATTTCCGAGTATTCCTATCTCGGCTGGGGCGTTTCGGCGAGCCGCAACGAGATCACGACCTACCGCCCGGGCGCATCCTTGCCGGTGCTGGGATTCCTGACGAATCCGGCGCACGGCGACGTCACCGTCATGGCGATTTCGGAAAGCGTGGATTTCGTCAAGCTTTCCTACAACGACATGACGCTCGGCGGACGCTACATCTACGACAGCCGCAATCGCTCCATCTTCGCGACCCGCGGCATGCGCCGGGAAGTCTCGCTTTCGGTGGCCGCAAATCCTGGCGACGTGGAGTACTACCAGGCCCAAATCGAGCAGCGCAATTTCTTCCCGCTGGGCGGTGGCTTCACGGTGACGACCAATGTCAATATCGGCGTCACGGAGCCCTATGGAGGATCGGTCGAACTTCCTCCCGGCAAGCGTTTTTATGCGGGCGGTTTCGAGACCATTCGCGCATTCCGGGAAAGCTACCTTGGGCCGAAGGACGAGGACGTCCTGGACGAGGACGGCAACCTGCTGCACGCGGGGACCGGATTGCCCGTCGGCGGCAGGCTGAAGACCTTCGTGCAGGCCGAATTGCTCCTGCCCAATTACGCCAGCGAGGATCCCACCGATCCGCCGGAAAACTCGCAATTCAGCCTGTTTGTCGACGCCGGCAACCTTTTCCGTGAAGTGGGCGATTTCGACGTCGACACGTTCCGCGTTTCGGCGGGGGTCGCGGCGACGTTTCTCACCCCGATCGGCGCGCTCCGGTTCAGCTACGGCTATCCCGTCGTGATGGAGGATGGTGATGAACTTGAACGCATGCAGTTTACAATCGGTTCTGTTTTCTAGTGGAGGAAGCAATGCGTAAGTCAATTCTTGTCATCGGTGCCACGTTCGCCCTGGCGTTTGCCGCGTCGGCGCAGGCGGCCGAACTGAAAATCGGCGTCATCAACGGCCAGCAGCTGGTCGCGCAGTCGCCGCAGGCGGAAACATTGAGCAAGCAGCTCGAAGAGGAATTCGCTCCGGAGCGCCGTGAACTGCTGGCGCAGCAGAACGAACTCAAGGAACTGCAGGAAAAGTATCAGCGTGACGCGGAAGTGATGAGCGAATCCGAGCGCGCCAGCATGGAACAGCGTCTTCGCGACCTGGGCCGCGACTTCCAGTACCGTCAGCGCACGGTCGGCGAAGACTTCCAGCGGCGCCAGCGTGAAGAACTCGCCAGGCTCCAGCAGCAGCTGCAACAGGCCATCAACGAATTCGCTGCCGCGGAAGGCTATGACCTGATCCTGTCGGAAGGCGTCGCATTTCGCGGCGAGGCCCTGGACGTCACCGACGAGTTGCTGGCTTACATCAAGAAGCAATAAGCACCGGTGCGACGGACCCTTGCAGACCTGGCGGAACTGACGGGCGCCGAACGGCGGGGTCCGGCGGGCCTCGTCATACGCGGGGTCGCGACGCTGAGTGCCGCGGGTGCGGAGGACATCGCGTTTCTCGCGAATCCGAAATACCGCGACCAGCTCAGGAGCTCGCGCGCGGGCGCCGTCATCCTCGCACGGGAAGATGCCGGCGAATGGAGCGGCCCCGCGCTCGTGACCGCGAATCCGTATCTCGCTTTCGCGCGCGCCGCGGCCTGCTTCTCGCCGGCAGCCGGCGTCGCCGCCGGCATTCATCCGGCTGCCGTGGTCGATGCCGGCGCGCGGGTGCACGAAAGCGCCACCGTTGCGGCCGGCGCGTGGATCGGGCCCAACGCGAAGATCGGCAAGGGTGCGTTTGTCGGACCGAACTGCACGCTGGAAGCGGACGCCGAAGTGGGTGAAGAAACGCGGCTGACGGCGAACGTCGTCCTCGGCCGTGGCGTCACCGTGGGGCGGCGCTGCCTGCTGCATCCGGGCGTTGTCGTGGGTGCCGACGGATTCGGACAGGCGCGTGACGGCGAGCGCTGGGAGAAGGTGCCGCAACTGGGTTCGGCAAGGATCGGCGACGACGTCGAAATCGGCGCCAACACCACCATCGATCGCGGCGCGCTGGAAGACACCGTGATCGGGGACGGCGTGAAGCTGGACAACCAGATCCAGGTGGCGCACAACGTGCGCATCGGCGCGAACACAGCCATTGCCGGATGCACCGCAATTGCGGGCAGCACGACAATCGGCAAGCGCTGCATGATCGCGGGCGGCGTCGGCATCGCCGGCCACCTGGAAATCGTCGACGACGTCACCGTGCTCGCAATGACGCTGGTGACGCATTCCATTCGCGAAAAGGGGACGTATTCCGGGAGTCATCCGATGGAGGACGTGAAGTCCTGGCGCAGGAACAGCGCCCGCATCCGCCAGCTCGATGAACTCGCACGGCGCGTTCAGCGACTTGAAAAACGACTGAAGAAAGGCGAAGAAGACAATGAGTGACGACAGCAAGACGGGGGAAGCGATCACGCTCGACATTCACGCCGTCATGAAGCAACTGCCGCACCGTTACCCGTTCCTGCTGGTGGACCGGGTCACGGAATGCGTTCCGGGTGAACGGCTGACCGCGCTCAAGAACGTCACCATCAACGAACCGTTCTTTCCGGGCCACTTCCCGCACCGTCCCGTCATGCCGGGCGTGCTGATCCTCGAGGCGCTCGCGCAGGCGACCGGCCTGCTCGCGTTCGCGACGCTCGGCAGCGCGCCGGACGACAACACGCTTTATTACTTCGTGGGCATCGACAAGGCGCGCTTCAAGAAGCCCGTCGAGCCGGGCGACCAGCTCGTGCTGAAAGTCGAACTGGAGCGCACCGTCAAGGGCGTGTGGAAGTTCAAGGGCGTCGCCGAAGTCGACGGCAAGCCCGTTACCGTCGCGGAGCTGATGTGTGCCGCGAAGGAATTCCAGTGAGCGCCGAGCGCATCCATCCCACCGCCATTGTCGATCCGAAGGCGCGCCTTGCCGATGACGTCCGCGTCGGCGCGTTCAGCGTCATCGGACCGGACGTCGAAATCGGCGCGGGCACCGAGATCGCCTCGCACGTGACGGTCGAGGGGCCGACGGTCATCGGCCGCGACAATCGCATTTTCCAGTTCAACGCGATCGGCGCCGCGCCACAGGACAAGAAGTACGCGGACGAGCCGACGCGGCTCGTCATCGGCGACCGCAACACCATTCGCGAATTCTGCACCTTCAACCGCGGTACGACGCAGGATCGCGGCGAGACGACCATCGGCAGCGACAACTGGATCATGGCATACGTGCACATCGCGCACGATTGCGTGATCGGCGACAACACCATCCTCGCGAACGGCACCACGCTGGCGGGTCACGTCTCCGTCGGCGACTTCGCGATTCTCGGCGGTTTCACCAAGGTGCACCAGTTCTGCCGCATCGGCGCGCACAGTTTTTCCGGCATGGACAGCGGGCTCAACCAGGACCTGCCGCCGTACGTGACCTGTTCGGGCATGCCCGCAAGGCCCGTCGGCATCAACAGCGAAGGCCTCAAGCGCCGCAATTTCTCTTCGGAGCAGATCCGCAACGTGAAGCGCGCGTACAAGATTCTCTATCGCTCGGGACTGCGTCTCGATGAGGCGCGCGCGCAACTCGAAGAACTCGCGCGCGACAACGCGGAAGTGAAGCCGTTCGTGGAGTTCGTGTCGAAGAGCGAGCGCGGAATAATCCGGTGAGAGGTGAGAAGTGAGAGGTGAGAAGATAAAAGCGACCATGATTGTTCCTGTCGTTGCTTCAGTCCTCTTACCTCTCACTTCTTGCCTCTCACAATCATGAGACTCGGCATCGTTGCAGGCGAAGCGTCCGGCGACATTCTCGCCGCCGGCCTGCTGCGCGAGTTGCGCGAACGCCATCCGGACATGCACGCCGAAGGCGTTGCCGGCCCGGACATGATCGCCGCCGGCTGCCGCGACCTGTGGCCGCTGGAAAAACTTTCCGTGATGGGTCTCATCGAGGTGCTGGCGCACCTGCCTGAGCTCCTGCGCCTGCGCCGCGACGTCGTCGCGCACTTTTCGTCCGCGCAACCCGACGTCTTCATCGGCGTGGACTCGCCGGATTTCAATCTCGGGCTTGAAGCCCGTCTCAAGCGCAACGGCGTGAAGACGGTCCAGTACGTCAGCCCCTCGGTCTGGGCCTGGCGGCAGGGCCGGGCGGCGAAGATCGGCCGTGGCACCGATCTCGTGCTTTGCCTGTTTCCCTTCGAGCCGGAAATCTATGCGAAGTACGGCGTCAATGCCGTGTTCGTCGGTCATCCGCTGGCCGACCTGATTCCCGAAACCGTCGATGCCGCCGCCGCCCGCGCGTCGCTGGACCTGCCGGACGGAAAACTGCTGGCGTTGTTGCCGGGCAGCCGCATGAGCGAAGTCAGCCGGCTGGCGGACGTGTTTCTCGATACCGTGGGCTGGCTGCGCGAACGCGATGCGGAAGTCCGTTTCGTGATTCCGGCCGCCACGCCGCGCATTCGTGCGTTTCTCGAAGGCCGCCTCGCGGCACGTGCGCTGGACGGCAGCGTGAGCATTGTCGATGGCCGTTCGCGCGACGTCATGGCGGCTGCCGATGCCGTGCTGCTCGCCTCCGGCACCGCGGCGCTCGAAGCCATGCTGCTGAAGCGGCCGATGGTGGTGTCCTATCGCCTCAGCGCGATGACGTATTTCCTGGTCCGCCTGCTGCGGCTGCTCAAATTGCCCTACGTCTCGCTGCCGAATGTGCTGGCGAAAGAAAGGATCGTGCCCGAATGCCTGCAAGGCGACGCGCGTGCGGACGTGCTCGGACCGGAAGTCCTGAAATTGCTGCAGGATGCGGGCGCGCGTGCCGCACAGGTTCGCGTTTTTGGTGAAATTCACGCCACTCTGCGCTGCAACGCCAGCGCGCGCGCTGCCGACGCCGTTCTTGAACTGGCCGGTGGTTGAGACCTCCGCTTCACAATACAATCGGGACCGGACAAAGAACGATCACACACGGATTCGGGGGCAGGGTGAAGGCACAGTCCGAACTCGGTTTTTTTGACGGGCTGACGCCGGTTGCGGGCGTGGACGAAGTGGGCCGCGGACCGCTTGCCGGTCCGGTCGTCGCCGCGGCCGTGATTCTCGATCCCGCGCGCCCGATCGATGGCCTGCGCGACTCCAAGCAGCTTGCCGAAGCGCGCCGCGAGGAGCTGGCGGGGCTGGTGAAGGAGCGCGCGCTGGCCTGGGCGATCGGTTTCTGCACGCCCGCCGAGATCGACGAAATCAACATTCTCCAGGCCTCGCTGCTCGCCATGCGGCGTGCGGTCGAAGGATTGCGCATCGCGCCACGATTCGTTCAGGTTGACGGCAATCGCTGCCCGGAATTGAAAGTGCCCTCCGAAGCCATCATAGGCGGCGATGATCGCGTGCCCTGCATCAGCGCGGCTTCCATCATCGCCAAGGTTTACCGCGACGCGGAGATGGTTCGCCTGCACGAAAAATTCCCGGCTTACGGATTCTGCCGCCACAAGGGCTACGCGACGCCCGAACATCTCGCCGCACTCGCCGAACACGGCGCCTGCGCGATCCACCGGCGCAGCTTCGCGCCGGTGAAGAACGGTTCTGACCAGGCAGTTTCATGAGCAGTCCCTTCGTTCATCTGCGCGTGCACACCGAGTACTCGCTCGTCGACAGCGTCGTGCGCGTCAAGCCCTTGATCGACGCCGTCGCGGACGCGCGCATGCCTGCCGTCGCGCTCACCGACCAGGGCAACCTGTTCGCGATGGTGAAGTTCTATCGCGCCGCCATGTCGAAGGGCGTGCAGCCGCTGCTCGGCTGCGACGTGCTCGTTTCCGCGACCGAGCCGAACGACGCGCCGTCGACATTGACGCTGATCTGCCAGAACGACGCCGGCTACCGCAATCTCTCCGAACTGATCACGTTGAGCTACCGCGAAGGCCAGCAGCGCGGCGTGCCGGTCGTGCGGCGCGAATGGCTGCATGGCCGCACCGACGGGCTGATCGCGATCGCCGTCTGCCGGGAAGGCGAGATCGCGCGCGCTGCTCGCGAACCGCGAAGCGCTTGCGGACGAGTTGCTGCACCAGTGGCTTGCGTGGTTCGGCGACCGCTTCTATCTCGAGCTGCAGCGCACGGGCCGCGAGAACGAGGAAGCCTGCAACGCGGCGACGGTGAAACTCGCGGCAAGGCGCGGCGTTCCGGTGGTCGCGACCAACGACGTCCGTTTCATTCGCAAGCAGGATTTCGAAGCGCATGAAACGCGCGTGTGCATCCATGATGGCCGCGTGCTGAACGATCCGCGCCGCCCGAGGCGCTACAGCGAAGAGCAGTACCTGAAGTCCGCGGACGAAATGCGCGAACTGTTCTCGGACGTTCCCGAAGCCATCGAGAACACCGCGGCGATAGCTCGCCGTTGCGGCCTGCAGCTGCGGCTCGGCGAATACTTCCTGCCGGACTTTCCCGTTCCGGAAGGCCACGACATCGAAAGCTGGCTGCGCGAAAAATCGCGCGAAGGCCTTGAAGCGCGGCTGGAAAAACTGCTTGAACGCGAAGCGCCGGATTACGCGGAAAGACGCAAGGCGTACGAGGAACGCCTCGCGATCGAACTCGACGTCATCATCCAGATGGGCTTTCCGGGCTACTTCCTCATCGTCGCCGACTTCATCGAGTGGGCGAAGAACAACGACGTGCCGGTCGGTCCCGGCCGCGGGTCGGGCGCCGGTTCCCTCGTTGCCTACGCGCTCGGCATCACCGATCTCGATCCGCTCGCCTACGATCTGCTGTTCGAGCGCTTTCTCAATCCCGAACGCGTGTCCATGCCCGACTTCGACGTGGACTTCTGCATGGAAGGCCGCGACCGCGTCATCGACTACGTCGCGGAAAAATACGGCCGCGACCAGGTTTCGCAGATCATCACCTACGGCTCCATGGCGGCGCGCGCGGTGGTGCGCGATGTCGGCCGCGTGCTGGGACATCCCTACGGTTTCGTCGACCGCATCGCCAAGCTGATTCCGTTCGAGATCGGCATGACGCTGGAAAAGGCGCTGGAAGACGACAACGGCGAACTCGTGCAGGTCTACAACAACGAAGAGGAAGTCAGGGAACTCATCGATCGCGCGCGCCAGCTCGAAGGTCTTGCGCGCAACGCGGGCAAGCACGCCGGCGGCGTGGTGATCGCGCCGACGGCGCTGTCCGGGTTCACGCCGCTGTACTGCGAACAGGGTTCGGAAAGCACCGTCACGCAGCTCGACAAGGATGACGTCGAATCCGTCGGCCTGGTGAAGTTCGACTTTCTCGGGCTCAGAACGCTCACCATCATCGACTGGGCGATCGACAACATCGACGCCATCCGAAAGGCGCGCAACGAGCCGCCGCTCGACATCACGTCCATTCCCATGGACGACAAGCCGACCTTCGATCTCCTGAAGCGCTACGAATCCACCGCCGTGTTCCAGCTCGAATCGCGCGGCATGAAGGACCTGATTCGCCGCCTGCAGCCGGACAGCTTCGAGGACATCGTCGCGCTGGTCGCGCTGTTCCGTCCCGGTCCGCTGCAGTCCGGCATGGTGGACGACTTCATCAACCGCAAGCACGGCCGCCAGAAGGTCGAATACCCGCACCCCGATCTCGAGGCGATCCTGAAACCGACCTACGGCGTGATTCTCTACCAGGAACAGGTGATGCAGATCGCGCAGGTGCTGGGTGGCTACACGCTCGGCGGCGCGGATCTCCTGCGCCGCGCGATGGGCAAGAAAAAGCCCGAGGAGATGGCGAAGCAGCGCAGCATTTTCCTCGAAGGCGCGGCGAAGAAGGGCGTCGAGGCGAGAACCGCGGAGTACATCTTCGACCTGATGGAGAAATTCGCCGGCTACGGTTTCAACAAGTCGCACTCTGCCGCGTATGCGCTCCTTTCCTACCAGACGGCGTGGCTGAAGGCGCATTACCCCGCGGCGTTCATGGCGGCGGTGCTGTCGTCGGACATGGACCACACCGACAAGGTCGTGTCGTTCATCGACGAATGCCAGCGCATGGAACTGGAAATCCTGCCGCCGGACGTCAACGAATCCGCGTACGCGTTCACCGTGCACAGCGACGCCGCGATCCGCTACGGGCTCGGCGCGGTGAAGGGCGTCGGCCGCGGCGTGATCGACAATATCGTCGAGGTGCGCGAGGCGGATGGCGCGTTTACGGACCTTGACGATTTCTGCCGCCGCGTCGATCTCGGCAAGCTCAACCGCCGCACCATGGAAGCGCTGATCCGCGCCGGCGCGCTGGATTCGCTGGGCCCGAACCGCGCCAGTCTCATGGCGTACCTGCCGACCGCGCTGCAGGCGGCCGAAAAGGCGAGCAAGGACGCGGAGGCCGGCCAGGACGACATGTTCGGCGTCGTCGCGGACACGGACTCGCAGGCGCCGGTGCCGGTTCCCGAGCTGCCGGACTGGAGCGAGGAGGAGCGGCTCGCCGGGGAGCGCGAGACGCTCGGACTCTTTCTTTCCGGTCATCCCATCGACCGTTACGAAGGCGAACTCAAGCACCTTGTCACCGGCCGGCTCGGCGATCTGGCCGGCCAGGAAGCGCCGGTCAGCGAGGACGGCGAGCGGCGCTACGCACCGGCGAAGCAGGTCACCGTCGCGGGCCTGGTGCTCGACATCCGCCGCCGCGGCGGGCGCGTGTCGGTGACGCTGGACGATCGCACCGGCCGCCTGGAAGCGACGTTCTTCGAGGATGCCTGGAGCCGGTTCGCACACCTGCTCAGCAAGGACACCGTCGTGCTGGTCGAAGGCAAGCTCTCGTTCGACGAATTCATCAACGGCTGGAAGGTCACGGCACGCGACGTCAAGGCGATCGAGGACGCCCGCGCCGGGGCAGTCCGTGGCGTGGAGATTCGCTGGACCGCGAGCGCATACGACGGCGAGCGGCTGGCGGAACTGCAGCGCCTGATCGCCGCCCATCCCGGTGGATGCGCGATACGGATGCAGTATGCGAATGGCACGAGCACCGCGCCGCTCAAGTTCGGCGACGGCGCGCGGGTCGCACCGACGGATGCGCTGGTCCGGGCCCTGCAGGAACTGTTCGGCCGCGATGCCGTGACGCTCGTCTACGGCCCGGCACGCGCGGATGCGCGCCATTCGGAAGTCGCGTAAGGCGTCATGCTCGGGTTGAAGGGCGGACTTGTATATACTGTGGCCGCTCAGTACGTTATCCCGCTTTTCAAGAACCGGATCTCAGATGAACCTCAATTTCCTCGATTTTGAACAGCCCATCGCCGAACTCGAAGCCAAGATCGAGGAGCTTCGCTTTGTCGGCGACGACTCGGCGGTGAACATCACCGAGGAAATTTCCCGCCTGCAGGCCAAGAGCCGCAACCTGACCGAATCGATTTTCGCCAACCTTTCGTCCTGGCAGATGGCGCAGCTCGCGCGGCATCCGCAGCGGCCCTACACGCTGGATTACATCGAGCGCCTGTTCACGGATTTCCAGGAACTGCACGGCGACCGCGCCTTCGCGGACGATCCCGCGCTGGTCGGCGGGCTCGCCCGCCTCGATGGCCGCCCGGTCATGGTCATCGGCCATCAGAAAGGGCGCGACACCAGGGAAAAGCTGCGCCGCAACTTCGGCATGCCGCGGCCCGAGGGTTACCGCAAGGCGCTTCGCCTGATGAAAATGGCCGAACGCTTCCGCCTGCCGGTGCTGACCTTCATCGACACGCCGGGCGCGTATCCCGGCGTCGGCGCCGAGGAGCGCGGCCAGTCGGAAGCCATCGCGCGGAATCTTTTCGAAATGTCCGCGCTTCGCGTGCCCATCGTCTGCACCGTCATTGGCGAGGGCGGTTCGGGCGGCGCGCTGGCCGTCGGCGTGGGCGACAAGGTCAGCATGCTTCAGTACAGCATCTATTCCGTCATTTCCCCGGAAGGCTGCGCGTCCATTCTCTGGAAAAGCGCCGAGAAGGCGCCGGATGCCGCCGAAGCCATGGGCATCACCGCCGACAAGCTGAAAAAACTCGGACTGATCGATCACATCCACGCCGAACCGCTGGGCGGCGCGCACCGCGATCCGGACGCCATGGCGGCAACCATCAAGCGCGCGCTCGGCGACACCCTGCTGCAACTCGAAAAATTCTCGACCGACGAACTCCTCGAAAAGCGCTACCAGCGTTTGATGAGTTATGGGCGGTTCGAGGAAAGCGCTTAGCCTTGGAATTCACGCCGGACGCGCTGCTCACGAAACTTGAACTGCCGCCGGCGGCAAAACGTCTCTGGGTCGCCTTGTCCGGCGGCCTCGATTCCACCGTTCTCCTGCAGGCATTGAACGCCCGGCGCGGGTCCTTGCCCGCGCCGCTCAACGCCGTGCACGTCGATCACGGCCTCAATCCGGATTCCGCCCGCTGGGCTGCGCGCTGCCAGGCGGTCTGCGACGCGCTGGACGTGCCGCTGGAGCGGTTCGCCGTGATTGTCGATGCCGTCCCGGGCGCCAGTGTCGAAGCCGCCGCACGCGATGCGCGCTACGAGGTGTTCCGTGAACTGCTCGAGGCGGACGAGGTCCTGCTCACCGCGCAGCACCAGGACGACCAGCTCGAAACCTTTCTTCTGCAGGCCCTGCGCGGCGCCGGGCCGCACGGTCTCGCGGCGATGCCGCGCCTGTCCCGGCTCGGTCCGGGCTGGCTGCTGCGACCGCTGCTCGACTGGTCCCGGGACGCGCTGGAAGCCTGGGCGAAAGCGCAGGGCCTGGAGTGGCTGGACGATCCGAGCAACGCCGACGAACGCTTCGACCGCAACTACCTTCGCCGGCAGGTTCTGCCGCTGTTGAAAGCCCGCTGGCCGTCGACGGCACAGACCGTGTCGCGCAGCGCGCGGCATTGCGCGGAAGCCGCCGAACTCGCCGACGAACTCGCGGCGGCCGACCTTGCCGAATGCGGCGGCGACGGCGTTCTGCACGTGAGCGCGCTCCTGCGCCTCGATCCTCCGCGCCGCCGCAACGTGTTGCGCCACTGGCTGGACTGGCTCGGTTTTCCACCGCCGTCGGAGAAAAAGCTCGAGCACGTGCTTTCCGACGTGCTCGAGGCGGGGCCCGACGCCGAACCGTGCGTCGCATGGACGGATGTCGCGCTGCGGCGTTATCGCGACGGCCTGTATGCCGAACGCGAGCGGCCGTCGCCGCGGGGAGGGCGCTGGCAGGGCGACGTGTTCGAACTCGGCGAGGGCTGGGGCAGGCTCCGGCGCGTGCAAAGCGCCGACGCGGGCCTGCCGGACGGCGCCGAAGTCGAAATCCGCTTTCGCGAAGGCGGCGAGAAGATCCGTCCGCCGGGTCGCGCCCATCACCATGATCTGAAAAAACTTTTCCAGCAGGCCGGCGTGCTGCCGTGGCGGCGCCATGCGGTGCCGCTGGTATTTGTCGGTGACACCCTGGCGGCGGTCGGCGATCTCTGGCTGAACGCGGATATTGTCGTAACGCCGGGATGGCGCGTGGCCTGGGAGGGCCGTCCGGCAATTTTTCAATGAATGATGCGTCGCCTTTTGCGTTGAGGGGGCCTTTTTTGATTGAGGGGTCTGGCGGCTTCCCGTAAAATGTCCTTCCGATTCGCGGCCAGCCGGGCCGCGTCCCTCGAATCGGAAATCCGCATGACGAAGTTCATTTTTGTTACCGGTGGTGTCGTTTCCTCACTCGGGAAAGGCATCTCCGCCGCCTCGCTTGGCGCCATCCTGGAATCGCGCGGCCTCAAGGTCGGCATGGTGAAGCTGGATCCGTACATCAATGTCGATCCGGGCACCATGAGCCCCTTCCAGCACGGCGAAGTCTTCGTCACGCACGACGGCGCCGAAACCGACCTCGATCTTGGCCACTACGAGCGCTACGTGCGCATGCGCGCGGGCCAGGCCAACAATTTCACCACCGGGCGCATCTACTCGAACGTGATCCAGAAGGAGCGCCGCGGCGATTACCTCGGCGCGACCGTGCAGGTCATTCCGCATATCACCGACGAGATCAAGCGCTGCGTGCTGGCCGCCGCCGGCGACGCCGACATCTGCCTGGTGGAAATCGGCGGCACCGTGGGCGACATCGAATCGCTGCCGTTCCTTGAAGCCATCCGCCAGCTCGCGGTCGAGCTCGGCCGCAGCCGCACGCTGTTCATGCACCTTACGCTGGTGCCGTACATCCCGACCTCCGGCGAAACCAAGACCAAGCCGACGCAGCACTCCGTGAAGGAACTGCGTTCCATCGGCATCCAGCCGGACATCCTGCTGTGCCGCGCGTCCGAAGCCTTGCCCGACGATGCACGCCGCAAGATCGCGCTGTTCACCAACGTGGAAGAGCGCGCGGTGATTTCCGCCGCGGACGCGGACGATATCTATAAAATCCCGATGCTGCTGCACGCACAGAACCTCGACGGCATCGTGCTGGAGAAGCTTGGGCTGGAAGCGAAGCCCGCCGATCTTTCCGAATGGCAGCGCGTGGTCGACGCGAAGGCGAACCCGGAAGCGAGCGTGGACGTCGCCTTCGTCGGCAAGTACGTCGATCTCGCCGACGCGTACATGTCCATCAACGAAGCATTGATTCACGCCGGCATTCACGCCCGCACGAAAGTGAACATCCGCTACATCGATTCCGAGGACATGGCGGACGGCGACACCAGCGCGCTCGACGGCATGGATGCGATCCTGGTCGGCCCGGGTTTCGGCGAGCGCGGCATCGAAGGCAAGATCGCGGCCGCGCGCTACGCGCGAGAGAACCGCATCCCGTATCTCGGCATCTGTCTCGGCATGCAGGTGGCGGTGATCGATTTCGCGCGCAACGTCTGCGGACTGAAGAACGCGCACAGCACCGAGTTCGCGCCGCATTCGCCGGATCCGGTGATCGCGCTGATCACGGAATGGAAGGATCGCACCGGCAGCGTCGAGACGCGTTCGGAACGTTCGGATCTCGGCGGCACCATGCGCCTCGGCGCGCAGGAATGCTTTCTTGAAAAAGGCACGCTGGCACACAAGGTCTACGGCAGGGACGTGATCGTCGAACGCCACCGGCACCGCTTCGAGTTCAACAACAACTACCGCGAACAACTGGAAGCGAAGGGCATGAAGTTCTCCGGCAAGTCCGTCGATGACCTCGTCGAGATGGCGGAGATTCCGGACCACCCGTGGTTCGTCGCATCGCAGTTCCACCCGGAATTCACCTCGACGCCGCGCGACGGACATCCGCTGTTTTCCGGCTTCATCAAGGCGGCGCGCGAGCACGCGGCCGCTGGCGGCGAATCGAAACAACAGGCACGTGCCTGAAGATCGACCTGGAGCGGGAACGCAAATGAAACTCTGTCATTTCGAAGCCGGCATCGACCGGCCGCTGTTCGTCATCGCCGGCCCCGACACGCTGGAATCCGAGCAGCTCGCGCTGGACGTGTCCGGCCATCTCAAGGAAGTCACGGACCGGCTCGGGATTCCGTACATCTTCAAGGGCTCGTTCGACAAGGCGAACCGCACCTCGGGCAAGAGCTACCGCGGTCCGGGGATGGAGGAAGGCCTGCGCATCCTGCAGAAGGTGAAGGACGACATCGGCGTGCCCGTGCTGACCGACGTGCATGAGTACACGCCGATCGCCGAGGTCGCCTCGGTCGTCGACGTGATCCAGACGCCGGCGTTTCTCTGCCGCCAGACGGATTTCATCCACGAGGCCGCGCGGCACGGCAAGCCGGTGAACATCAAGAAAGGCCAGTTTCTTTCGCCCGGCGAGATGAAGAACGTCGTCGACAAGGCGCGCGAAACCGGCAACGAACAGATCATGGTCTGCGAGCGCGGCTTTTCCTTCGGCTACAACAACCTCGTTTCCGACATGCGCGGCCTTGCCATCATGCGCAACACCGGTTGCCCGGTCGTGTTCGACGCCACGCACTCCGTGCAGATGCCGGGCGGGCAGGGCGCAAGCTCCGGCGGTGCGCGCGAACACATCCCCGTGCTGGCGCGCGCGGCGGTCGCATCCGGTGTTGCGGGCGTGTTCATGGAAACGCATCCCGATCCCGACAACGCACTCTGCGACGGTCCGAACTCCTGGCCGCTTGCGCTCGCCGAGGAACTGCTCGCGATGCTGAAGGCGCTGGATAATGCCGTGAAGGCGCGCGGGTTTGTGGAAGAGAAGATCAAGAAGACGTAAGAAGGAAGAAGGGAGAAGGAAGAAGACGCGAGCCAGAGAACGCGTTTCTTCTACCTTCTCCCTTCTCACTTCTTCCCACACTGGAGAAGCAATGACCAGGATCACCGACATTCGTGCCCGTGAAATCATCGACTCGCGCGGCAATCCGACCGTGGAAGCGGACGTTCATCTCGAAGGCGGCGTCATGGGCCGCGCCGCGGTGCCGTCCGGTGCATCGACCGGCTCACGCGAAGCCGTGGAGTTGCGCGACGGCGACAAGGCGCGTTGGCTCGGCAAGGGTGTGAAGAATGCCGTTGCGAACGTGAACGGGGAGATTCTTGCCGCGTTGAAAGGCATGGATGCAGGCGACCAGGCCGCGATCGACCGGAAGATGATCGAACTCGACGGCACCGAGAACAAGGGCCGTCTCGGCGCCAACGCCATCCTCGCGGTGTCGCTCGCCGTCGCGCAGGCGAGCGCGAAAGCCGCCGGCAAGCCGCTGTTCGAATACCTTGGCGGCAGCGGCGCGACCGGCATGCCGGTACCGATGATGAACATCATCAACGGCGGCGCGCACGCGGACAACAACGTCGATATCCAGGAATTCATGATTCTTCCCGTCGGCGCCGCGTCGCTGTCGGAAGCGCTTCGCATCGGCGCGGAAGTGTTCCACTCGCTGAAGAAAGTGCTGAACGCGCGCAAGCTGAACACCGCGGTCGGCGACGAAGGCGGCTTCGCGCCGGATCTGCCGTCGAACGAGGCGGCGCTTGAAGTCATCATCGAAGCGATCGACAAGGCGGGCTACGCCGCAGGCAAGGACGTTCTTCTCGGTCTCGATGTCGCCAGCACCGAGTTCTATTCGTCCTCGAACGGGGACGGCGTCTATCACCTCGAATCCGAAGGCAAGAAGTTCGACGCGAAGGAATTCGCCGCGTACCTCGCCGACCTCGTCGCACGCTATCCCATCGTCACCATCGAAGACGGCATGGCCGAAAACGACTGGGACGGCTGGAAGCATCTCACCGAAACGCTCGGCGGCAAGGTGCAGCTGGTGGGCGATGACCTGTTCGTCACCAACCCGAAGATTCTCAGGGAAGGCATCGACAAGGGAATCGCGAATTCCATTCTCATCAAGGTGAACCAGATCGGCACGCTCACCGAGACGCTGGAAGCGATCAAACTTGCCACGGACAACGGTTACACGGCTGTCGTCTCGCATCGCTCCGGCGAAACCGAGGACGCGACGATCGCGGACCTTGCCGTTGCAACGACGGCAACGCAGATCAAGACCGGCTCCATGTCGCGTTCCGACCGCATCGCGAAGTACAACCAGTTGCTTCGCATCGAGGAAATGCTCGGCGAGCGCGCGACATATCCGGGCCGCGATGCCTTTCCAGAAGGAGTCGGGCAGTAGGCGATGAGAATCCTGGCCGGTGTCCTGCTGCTGTTGCTGCTTTTCCTGCAGGGACAGCTGTGGCTCGGCCAGGGCAGCCTGCCTGACCTGTGGCGCCTGCAGGACGCGGTCGAGGCGCAGCAGGACGAGAACCGCCGGCTCGAGGAACGCAACGCCGCGCTGGCGGCGGAAGTGAAGGACCTGAAAAGCGGGCTCGAGGCCATCGAGGAGCGTGCCCGCTCCGAGCTCGGCATGATTCGCGAAGGCGAAACGTTCTACCAGGTTCCCGACGATCCCGACCCGCCACCGCAGGCCGCGCAGCCGGAAGAAATCCCGCCCGATGAATGATTCGCGTTTTTTCGTCCGCTTCGCGGACTATCCCTTTGCGTTCGGTACGCCGTCGTTGCATGGGGTGCTGCGTTCGGCACCAGCCGATTTCTTCGTCGAGGAACAGCTGGGTTTCGCGCCGGATGGCGACGGCCCGCACGTGATGCTGTGGATCGAGAAGACCGGCGCGAACACCGAATGGGTTGCAAGGCAACTTGCGAAGCGCGTCCGCTGCCGGCCGATGGACGTCGGCTTCTCCGGCATGAAGGATCGCCACGCGGTCACGCGGCAGTGGTTCAGCGTCCCGGCGCCGAAGGCGGACATCGACTGGCAGGCAATCGACATCGAGGGCGTGCAGGTACTGGAAGCGCACGCGCACCGCAGAAAGCTGCGCCGCGGCGCGCATCGCGCCAATCGCTTCGTGCTGACCTTGCGCGACGTCAGCGGTGAAGACGATCTCGACGAACGGGCGGAACAGGTTCGGATGCGCGGCGTGCCGAATTATTTCGGACCGCAGCGTTTCGGCCGCGAGGGTGACAATGTTGCACGCGCCGTCGATGGCGCGCGCGGCGGCGTCTATCTTTCGGCCGCGCGCAGTTTTCTTTTCAACGCCGTGCTGGCCGAACGCGTGCGGCGCGGCGACTGGAACGTCCTGCTGCCGGGCGAGGCCGTGCAGCTGGACGGCAGTGGCAGCTTCTTCGTCGCGGAAGAGAATGACGCGGATCTGCAGCGCCGCCTGGATGAATTCGACATTCATCCGAGCGGGCCGTTGTGGGGCAAGGGCGAGTTGCCGTCGCGTGATGACGCGGCGGCGCTTGAAACCGGTATTGCCAATGCGATGCCGGAGTTGCGCGACCTGCTCGAGAAGACCGGCATGCGCCAGGAACGCCGCGCGCTGCGCTTGCCGGTGCGCGAGCTGGACGTCGAGCGCGCGGACGTGAACACTGTCATCCTGCGTTTCGCGTTGCCGCCGGGCGCGTTCGCGACCAGCGTGCTGCGCGAAATGATCAACGTGACCGACCGGGGAGAAAGCGATGCTTGAGCGGATTGAACACGACGACGTACTTGAACTTCGCATGGCCCGGCCGCCGGTGAACGCGTTGTCGCCGGATTTCGTGCACGCGCTGCTCGGCGCGATCACGCAGGCGCCCGTCGATGGCGCGCGCGCCATCGTCCTGTCCGGACAGCCCGGCATGTACTCCGCGGGACTCGACGTGCCGGCGCTGCTCGCGCTGGACGAGACCGGCATGCGCGAATTCTGGAAGCATTTCTTCGGCCTGATCGGCGCGATCGCGTGTTCGCCGATCCCGGTCGCGGCCGCGATCACCGGCCACAGTCCTGCCGGCGGCGCCGTGCTGGCGCTGTATTGTGATTATCGCGTCATGGCGGACGGCGAGTTCCGCATCGGACTCAATGAAGTGCAGGTCGGACTGCCGCTGCCCGCCATCATTCACGCCACGCTGGTCCGGCAACTCGGTCCACGGCAGGCCGAACGCCTTTCCGTTCCCGGCCTGCTGATCGATCCGCGCGAAGCGCGGCAAATCGGGCTCGTGGACGAGCTGGTCCCGGTGGATGGCGTCGCCGCGAAGGCCCGCGACTGGTGCGCGCAGTTGCTGAAGCTGCCGCCGGGCGCGATGTCGAGCACGCGCGATCTCGCGCGCGCGGATCTCGTCGATCTGTTCGATCGTCTTGGCGAAGGCGATTACCGGCGCATGACCGAGGCGTGGTTTGGCGCGGAGACGCAGGCGACGCTGAAGGCGCTGGTTGAACGCCTGAAGAAAAAATAACGTCTGCTGAAAGTCGAAAGGATGGTTGGCGAAGCCGTGCAGGAGGCCGCTCCCGCGGCCGATATCGTGAATCGCGCGCGGGAGCGCGCTCCTACAGGCTTCGTTCAATACCCCAGCAAGCCCAGCACGCCAACCACGATCAAATAGATCGCGACGACGTAATTCAAAAGCCGCGGCTTGATGAGAATGAGAATGCCGGCGACGAGTGCGATCAGCGCGGCGATGTCGAGCGTGAAGTGGATGTCCATGGCGATTATCCCCGTGTATGTCTGATGGTGGAAATTGTGTTTCCCGAATATTGCAGAAGAGGGTAGAAGGAAGAAGGTAGAAGGTCACGTTCTCCCTTCTCCCTTCTCCCTTCTCCCTTCTCCCTTCTCCCTGCTCCCTTCTCACTTCTCACTTCTCACTTCTCACTTCTTCAGCAGCACAATCACCGCGCCCGTCCCGCCATCCGCCGGCCGCGCGCTGGCGAAGGCGAGCACGTCGTCGCGCTTTCGCAGCACGCTCGCCGTCTTCGCCTTCAGCACCGGTCCGCCCGGTCCCGAGCGCAGCCCCTTGCCGTGAATGATCCTGACGCACTGCCAGCGTTCGGCGCGCGCTTCGGCAAGGAATTCGCGGATCGCCTCCGCGGCCTTGCGTTCGTTCAGGCCGTGCAGGTCCGCCTCGGCGGCAATTCGGAATTCGCCGCGGCGCAGCCGGCGCAACATTTTCGGATTCGCGCCTTCGCGCAGGTAGAGCAGCTCCTCGCCGGTTTCGAGTTCGGCGGCGCAGGGATCGTTGGCGAGGCTTTCGCCGAGCACGCGTGCCTCGTCCGCCTGGCTGAAACGCGGCACGGGCCGGGGACGCGAACGGCGTTCGACACGCTCGGCGCGAGCCAGCGGACGCACGTCGCGCATGGCGTCGCGAAACGCGGCGATGTCCTCGTCGTCATGTTCGTCGTTCATGGCCCGCGCCTGTGCCGGCTGGAAGGTTCCGGTATAGTAACGCCCAATCCTGGCGCGGGCAGCCCGCGCCGCAAAACACGAAACAACGCGTCATTCACCGGGGACTTGCCGCTTGCACGTGCTTGTCAGTAACGACGACGGATTCCGCGAGGAGGGGATCCGCTGCCTCGCCGAGGAAATCGCCCGCACCGAACGGGTCACTGTCGTGGCACCCGACCGCAACCGCAGCGGCGCGAGCAATTCGCTGACCCTGGAATACCCGCTGCATCCGCGCCGCGAGGCGGACAACGTCTACAGCATCGATGGCACGCCGACGGACTGCGTGCACCTCGCCATCACCGGTTTTCTCGACGACGAACCCGACATGGTTTTTTCCGGCATCAACGCCGGCGCCAACCTCGGCGACGACGTGCTGTATTCCGGCACCGTCGCGGCGGCGATGGAAGGCCGTTTCCTCGGCCTGCCGGCGGTCGCCGTCTCGCTGTGCTCGCCGCGCGCGACGCATTTCGTCACGGCCGCGCGCGTCGCGCGCGAAATCATGGAACACCTGGCGCGCGATCCGCTGCCCGCCGACACCATTCTCAACGTGAACGTACCGGACCTGCCGTGGAACGAACTGCGCGGTTTCGAATCGACGCGCCTCGGCCACCGGCACAAGGCCGAGCCCGTCGTGCCGAGCGAGGACCCGAAAGGCCGGCGCGTGTACTGGATCGGTCCGCCGGGCGCGGAGCAGGACGCCGGTCCCGGCACGGACTTTCACGCCATCGCGAACGGTTTCGTTTCCGTGACCCCGCTGACCGTCGATCTCACCCGCTACCAGGCGCTGGAACAGGTGTCCGGCTGGCTCCGGGGGATGGCGCGATGAACGCGGACCTGCGCCGCAGCGGCATCGGCATGACCTCGGCGCGCACGCGCGAGCGGCTGGTGCAGCGCCTGAAGGACAACGGCATTCGCGATCAGCGCGTGCTGGACCGCATTCGCGAAACCCCGCGGCACCTGTTCATGGACGAGGCGCTGGAGTCGCGCGCCTACGAGGACACGGCGCTGCCGATCGGTCACGGCCAGACGATTTCGCAGCCCTGGGTGGTCGCGCGCATGACCGAGGCGCTGCTCGCGGGCGGCACGCTGGAGAAGGTCCTCGAAGTCGGCACCGGCTGCGGCTACCAGACGGCCGTGCTCGCGCCGCTGGTTGGCAAGGTGTTCACGGTCGAGCGCATCAACGCGCTGCTCATCCGCGCCCGGCAGCGCTTCCGCGAGCTGGGCTACCGCAACGTCCGCGCGAAGCATTCCGACGGCAGCTGGGGCTGGCCCGAGCACGGACCGTACGACGGCATTCTCGTCACCGCGGCGCCCGAGGAAATTCCCGCCGGATTGCTGGAACAGCTCGCCGACGGCGGGCGCATGGTGATTCCCGTCGGACCGTCCGGATCGCAGGAACTCACGCTCGTCGAGCGCAAGGGAATGGTGTGCGAACGCTCCGTGATCGACGTCGTTTCCTTCGTTCCGTTGCTCGGCGGCGTGTCCTGATGCGGATCTTCTCGCCCCTCTATAACAAGGTGCTCGCCTGGGCAGCGCACCGCCACGCGCCGTGGTATCTCGGCATCCTGAGCTTCGCGGAATCCTCGTTCTTTCCGATTCCGCCCGACGTCATGCTCGCGCCGATGTCGCTCGCAAGGCCGCAGCTCGCCTGGCGCTACGCGCTGCTGACGACGCTCGCCAGCGTCGCGGGCGGCTTGTTCGGCTACGCCATCGGCTATTTCGCGCTGGAAGCGGTCGAAGGTCTGCTGCACGGCTGGGGTTACTGGGAGAACTACCTGCAAGTGCGCGCGTGGTTCGACGAGTGGGGCTTTCTCGCGATCTTCGTCGCGGGTTTTTCGCCGATTCCCTACAAGCTGTTCACCATCAGCGCGGGCGCGCTGGCGATGAACCTGCCGCTGTTCGCGCTTGCCTCGTTCATCGGCCGCGGCGGCCGCTTCTATCTCGTCGCCGGGCTGATCCGTTTCGGCGGCGAGGCGATGGAACGCAAGCTGCGGGAATACGTCGACATCATCGGCTGGGCCACGGTGCTGCTATGCGTTATCGGGTTCCTGACCTGGCGTTACTGATTCGCGCCGCAGCGCTCGCGCTGGCGATGCTCCTGGCCTGCGGCTGCGCGGGCGCGTATCGCTGGGACGCCGCGGGACGCGCCGCCGCCGACCCGGAAGCCGACCGGGTTTACGAAGTGCGCCGCGGCGACACGCTGTATTCCATCGCCTGGCGCTATGGCCTGGATTACCGCGCGCTTGCGGCGCAAAACGGCATCGGCAGCGACTTCACCATCTATCCGGGCCAGAAGCTGAACCTCGTCGGCGGGCCGGCGGACGCCACGTCGGCGCCGGTCAACGTTTCGCCGTCGCCGTCATCGCCGTCGAAACCGCCGTCGCCGGTCGCCTGGCGCTGGCCGGCGGCCGGTCCCGTCACCGCGAAGTTCGGTGCGCCGAACGCGATCGGAAAAGGCATCAACATCGGCGGCAGCGTCGGCGATCCGATCCGCGCCGCGGCCGACGGCAAGGTGGTGTATGCGGGAAGTGGACTTATCGGATACGGCAAGATTATTATCGTGAAGCACTCCGAAGAATACCTGAGCGCCTACGGACATAACGACACAATATACGTTCGCGAGGGCGAGGAGGTGAGACAGGGGGACAGGATTGCTTCCATG
>DASVCH010000128.1:0-6439 GCA_036381715.1 Gammaproteobacteria bacterium
AGCAGAAGGCGGCGGCTGGTCCAGCCAAGATGCTTGCCGCCGACTTCCTTGTCGGTGCCGATGAGATCTTCAAGTTTCCTGACAATCATTCGCTTTTGTTTCTCCGTTTGGTGGTTCTGAATTGTGAGAGGTGAGAAGTGAGAGGTAAGAGGACTGGCTTCAACCATCTTCTCACCTCTCACTCTTGATCACGCTGCCGCCTTGCCCTTCCCGTGTTTCGCCGCGATCTTCCTCACCGCGTCGCGAACGATGCCAAGGCCCTTCTCCAGGTCTTCCTCGCTGATGGTCAGGCTGGGCAGGAGCTTCAGCACTTCGTCGTTCACGCCGGCCGTTTCGATGATGAGACCGTTCTCGAAGCAATCCGCCGCCATCTCGCTCGCCACGCCTTCGGCTTCGAAGGCGATACCGAGCATGAGACCGCGGCCGCGCACCGAAGCGCCAAGGCCTTTCGCGAGCTTCGCGGTCTCTTCGAGCGAGCGAATGGCGAGTTCGCTCTTGCGGCGAACGGATTTCTCGAAATCGTCGTCCGTCCAGAAGTCGAGCGCCTTTGTTGCGGTCACGAACGCGGGATTGAAGCCGCGGAAGGTGCCGTTGTGTTCGCCCGGTTCCCAGACGTCGAGTTCCGGCTTGAAGACCAGCATCGCGAACGGCATCCCGTAGCCGGACAGCGATTTCGACAGTGTGACGATGTCGGGCTTGATGCCGGCTTCCTCGAAGCTGAAGAAACGTCCCGAACGGCCGCAACCGATCTGGATGTCATCGACGATCAGCAGCACGTCGTGTTTCTTCAGCACGTCGGCGAGGCGTTTCAGCCAGTCCGTGCTGGCGACATTCACGCCGCCTTCGCCCTGCACGGTTTCGATGATCGCTGCGGCCGGCTTGTCCACGCCGGAGCCCGCATCGTTCAGCATGGCGTCGATGTACTCGATCGTGTCGACGCTGTCGCCGAGATAGCCGTCGAACGGCATCGGCGTGGCATTGTTCAGCGGCACGCCCGCGCCCTGGCGCTTGAAGGCATTGCCGGTCACGGCGAGCGAACCGAGCGTCATGCCGTGAAAGCCGTTGGTGAACGACAGCACGCGCTCGCGGCCGGTGACCTTGCGCGCAAGTTTCAGCGCGGCCTCGACGGCGTTCGTGCCGGTCGGTCCCGGCAGCTGCGCCTTGTACTCGCCCATGCCGCGCGGCTCGAGGATTACCTTGAAGAAGCGCTCCAGGAATTCGCGCTTCGCGGTCGAGAACATGTCGAGACTGTGCGTGACGCCGTCGCTCGCGATGTAATCCAGCAGAGCCTGTTTCATGCCGTCGTCGTTGTGACCGTAGTTGAGCGCGCCCGCGCCGGCGAAGAAGTCGAGATACCTCTTGCCGTCCTTGTCCGTCAGCCAGGCGCCTTTCGCGGTCGCGAACTCGCAGGGAAAGCCGCGGCAGTAGCCGCGCACTTCGGATTCGTATTTCTCGATGACGTTCATTGCTTTCACCATTTCATTTCATACGTGTGAGGTTGCGCCGGCGGAATCCATGGGGCCGATGCGGAACAGGTCTTCCGCTTCATGGCCGCCCAGGCTTTCCGGGAACATGTCCGGCGTGAAGAATCCGGTTTCCTCGCATTCGAGGTTGGTATCGCGTGCGAAACCGCGGAACAGCGCGCGCGAGGGCTCGTTGCCGGTTGCGACGGTCGCGGTGATGTACTGCACGCCGCGGTTCGCGGGCAGCGTCAGCAGCTGGTGCAGCATGTGTTTCGCGAGGCCGCGGCCGCGCATTTTCGGATGCACGCCGATCTGCCAGACGAACAGCTCTTCGGCCTTCGCCGGCGGCCGGTAGGAGAGCACGAAACCGGCCATGTCCTTCGCGACGTTCGTGTCCGCCTGCAGCGCGCTTTCGGCGACGATGCAGTGCTGCCCGAAATGCGTGGCCATCAGCATGTAGCAGTACGCGCTGTTCAGTTCGAGTACGCCGTGTTCCTTCACGAAGGCCCACATGCGCGAACCGTCACGCGTCACGGCCGAACGGAAAAAGACTTCCGGCTTGTCGATGTATTCCGCGTCGCTCATGCGACCGCCTTCGCGCTTGGCTTGCCCCGGCCGACGAAATGGTCGTGCAGCGCTTCCATCGCGACGATGCGGTCGCGCTTGCCGATGATCGCGGCCAGCGAATGGTGCGCGCGAAACAGGTGGTGCGTCTCGATGCCGGCATCCTTGAGCACGTCTTCGATTTCGCTGCGCGTATCACGGCAGCCGCCGACATTAAGGCCCACCGCGGATGCGGAGGCGAGGCCGGTCTCGACATGCACCGCGCCTTCGACATCGCGATCGAGCTGCTTGCCCAGCGCCTTGATGTCGGCAATGTCCTCGGCGGGCACATACATGTCGCGGCGGCCGTTGCCGCATTCGACGGAAAGGAACGGGTCGGCGTCGCCGAGAATCTCGGAAACGGTCTCGCAGGATTCCTCGTCGTTCGCGGTGTTGATGCGAATGAGTTCCTTGTGGCCCGCGACGCCGGTGACTTCCGCGGCACCTTGCCTGTTCGCGTCGCGCGTGATCAGCGTGCCTTCGCCGTCCTCGAACGTGCTTTTCGCGCGCATGTCGAGGTTGCGCTTCCAGGCGTATTCCACCGAGCGCGCGTTCAGCACCGAGGCGCCGTGACGCGCCATTTCGAGCATTTCCTCGTGGTTCATTTCATCGAGGCGAAGCGCGCTTTTCACGACGCGCGGATCGGCGCTGTAGATGCCGTCGACGTCCGAGCAGATTTCGCAATGCTCGGCGTCGAGCGCCGCGGCAATCGCAACGGCGGTCGTGTCCGAGCCGCCGCGGCCGAGCGTGGTGACTTCGCCTTTCGCGTTCACGCCCTGGTAGCCGGCGACCACCACCACCTTGCCGGCGGCGAGTTCGCGGCGCACGCGGTCCGGCCGCACGTCGGTGATGCGCGCATTGAAATGCGTGTCGGTCGTGCGGATGCCGGCCTGCGGGCCGGTCAGCGAAATGGCGCCCACGCCCATCTGCTGGATGGTCATCGACAGCAGCGACATGGAAATGCGCTCGCCCGCGGAAAGCAGCATGTCGAGTTCGCGGCGCGCCGGTTGCGGTGCGAGATTGGTGGCCAGGTCAAGCAGTTCGCTGGTGGTGTCGCCCATGGCCGAGACGACCACGACGACGTCGTGCCCTGCTTTGCGCGCGGCAACGACCTTGCGTGCAACCAGTCGCAGCCGTTCCTCGGATGCGACCGAACTGCCCCCGTATTTCTGGACGATGATGTTCATCGGTGACTCCTGTTTTTTGTCAATTTCCGTTTTGCGAATTCAAGAGAAAGCACATCGGGCCCGCGCGGGCGCAGGCGGCGGATGGCGCCGGTGGATTCAGTGACCGGGCGGCGGCCGGGAGGGATCGGCGGCAGCACGGACATTGCCGGGCCCGGCGTTCATTCCGCGTGATCCTTTCCAGATGGGGGCAACTCGCGCGGCTCACCAGTATCGATGCCGCTGTTCAGGAAGGGCGACAGGGTGGTCGCCGGCAAGGGCGCGTCGCCGGGGTAGAGCGGGGCATCGCCAAAATCCTGGGGTTCCATCATCTCGACGATCTTCGCCAGCACCCGGTCGATTTCTTCCTGCTGTTCCACGGGAAGTTCGCCGAGGCGGCGCGAGAAGGTCTCGTGCAGCGGCCGCGGCATCTGTCCGACGAGCTGGCGGCCTTCCTCTGTCAGCGCGATTTCGACCTTGCGCTTGTCATCGATGCTGCGGGCGCGCGTCACCAGGCCGCGCTTCTCCAGGCGATCGACAATACCGGTGACGGTAGCGGGCGAGAGGGAAATGCGGCGCGCCAGGGTGCCCGGCGCCGTGGGCCCGAAGCGCAGGAGATGCCGGACGCAGACGAGCTGGGGGCCCGTCAGGCTGTAGCGCAGGGCGAGATAGCGGCTGTAGAGATCGACGGCACGGATGATGCGCCGCAACGATCCGAGAATGCGGTCGTCGTAGCTCGTGTCGTCGTCCCGTGGCAGTTCAGCAATGTTCTGGTTCATGAAATTTCGGAAGCAAATATTTTGCGTTCAAATATTTTGTAACCTTAACAATTCCACGGGCTCGGTGCAACGGTGTACGGCCTCGCGCAAAGGGCGGGTGCATCGCGGTGCTACAATCGCCGTCGATCAATGAATGCCCGTAATTCCGGGCCATCCGAAGCCATTTGCGCGGGGAAATCCATGCTGGAACTGCTCATCAAGGCGATTCTTTCCTATCTGCTGGGTTCCGTTATCGGGAGCCTCCTGGTCGGCCGCCTCTCGGGCGGCGTGGATATTCGCAGCGAGGGCAGCGGCAACGCCGGCGGCACCAACGCCTTTCGTACCCAGGGGTGGAAATTCGCGCTGCCGGTCATCGTGATCGATGCCGGCAAGGGCATTCTTGCCGTGCTCGTCGTGGCGCGCCTGCCCCTGCCCTGGATTCCCGAGGCCCTGTTCCGGCCGGAGTGGATTGCCGTGGCCTGCGGGGCCGCGGCGGTCATCGGTCATGTCTGGCCGGCCTGGTACCGCTTTCGCGGCGGCAAGGGCATGGCCACCTACCTTGGCGTGCTCGGCGTGCTGGCCTGGCCGGTACTGGTGATGGCCCTCATGGTCTGGGTGATCGTGCTCATCCTCACCGGTTACGTGAGTCTTGCGACCATGATCGCGGCTGCAGCCGTTGCGGTTTACAGCCTGCTGATCACGGGCATCGGCCCATTGTTCGTTTTCGGGCTGGCGATGGCGCTGTTCATGGTCTTCACGCATCGCGGCAACGTGAGCCGGCTTCGCGACGGCACGGAATACCGCTTCGAGAAAGCCATGCTGTTCAAGCGCGTGCTGGGAGACTGAAGCCGTGCGCGCAACGCGCCAGCGCCTGCTCGGCCTGCTGGCCGACGGGCATTTTCATTCCGGCCAGGCGCTCGGGGCGGCGCTCGGCGTTTCACGCGGCGCGATCTGGAAGCAGGTTTCGGCCCTCGGCGCGCTTGGTGTGGATGTCTTTCGCGTGCCGGGCCGCGGTTACCGCCTGGCGCGGCCGTTGGAACTACTTGACCGCGACCGCATCCTCGCAGGTCTCGGCAACCCTGCGCGCAAGCGGCTCGCTGAACTTTTCCTGCTGGACAGCGTGAACTCCACCAACACCTTTCTCCGGGAGCGCGATCACGATGGCGTCGCAGCGTGCATCGCGGAGCATCAGCAGGCGGGCCGCGGTCGCCGCGGGCGCGACTGGATTTCGCCGTTCGGCGCCAACCTGTACCTGTCCCTGGATTGGCCGTTTGCGAGCCTGCCGCCGGATTTTGCGGCCCTCGGCCTTGCCGCCGGCGTCGCGGCGAGGCGTGCGCTTGTCGACATCGGATGCGGCAACATCCAGCTCAAATGGCCGAACGACATTTACGCGAATGGCGCGAAGCTGGGCGGCATCCTGCTCGAGATGCGCGGCGAGCCGCCGGGACCATGCCGCGTGATCGCGGGTATCGGCATCAACGTGGCCATGCCGGAGGCGGCGGCGCGTGATGTCGACCAGCCATGGACGGATCTTTCCCGCCTGATCGAAGCGCCGTCGCGCAACGCGCTCGCCGCGCGCCTCCTGGACCGGTGGATTGCCGCGTTCGACGCCTTCGAGCGCGACGGCTTTGCCGGTTTTCGCGCGGAATGGCGGGACGCCGATCTGCTCGCGGGTTGCGAGGTGGAGGTGGCGGACGGCAGGCAATGCCTGTCAGGACGCGCGCGCGGCGTTGCCGCCGATGGCGCGCTGGAGCTTGAAACCGCCACCGGCCTGCAGCGTGTGGTGGCGGGTGATGCAAGCCTCAGGCGGGCGGAATCGTGAAACTGTTCATCGATATCGGCAACAGCCGCCTGAAATGGGGCGCCTGGGATGGCGCCGACTGGCAGGCGGAAGGCAGTGTCGCGGCCGGCACCGGAATGCTGACCGACTGGATCGAGTCATTGCAGCGTCCGGATGGCATCTGGATCGCGAGCGTCAGCGCCGAGGAATCCGTTGCGCGCGTGGCCGATGCCTGCGCGAAGGCTTTCGGCGTTGCACCCGTTCGCCTTGCGACCGCGGCGGAAACCCGCGGCGTGCGCTGCGCCTACGCGGAACCGGCGCGCCTTGGCGTGGATCGCTGGCTCGCGGTGGTTGCGGCGTTTCTCGACACCGGCGGCCCGGCCATTGTTTTCGATTGCGGTACCGCGATAACGGTTGATGCCGTCACGGCGTCCGGCGAGCACCTTGGCGGCCTGATCGTGCCCGGCATCGGGCTCATGCGTCGTGCGCTTTACGGCAGCACGGCGGGGATCCCGGACGAGGGCGATGCCGGCGACGTCGGCCTGCTTGCGCGCGACACGCGATCCGCCGTCAGCGGCGGGAGCCTGTATGCGGCTGTCGCGTTCATGCAGCATGTGGCGGCGGAATTGCGCGCGAACCTCGGGGCCGGAACCCGCGTGCTCGTCACGGGCG
>DASVCH010000129.1:0-5411 GCA_036381715.1 Gammaproteobacteria bacterium
GTTCACGTCAACGCCTGCCGGATCCATTTCGAGAAACAGCACGAAGGCCGGATGCCGGCCATGGAACAGCACGTCCTGGAAAGCCTGGCGAACCGCATGCGCGATCACCTTGTCGCGCACCATCCGGCCATTCACGAAAAAATGCTGGATATCCGGCTGGCTGCGCGAAAACGCCGGCAAGCCGACCCAGCCGAACAGTTTCAGCCCCGCAGCCTCATGCTCGATGCGCAGGCAGTTCTCGATGAAACCCTGGCCGCAGACGCCGGCGATGCGCCGGTCCTCGCCCGCGGCATCGCGCGCGATCGCGAGATTCAACGTCGCCTTGCCGTTGTGCGTGAGCTGCACGTCAAGCCCGAAGCGGCTGAGCGCGATGCGCTCGACCACCTGCTGCACGTGACCGAACTCGGTCTTCTCCGTGCGCATGAACTTGCGCCTTGCCGGCGTGTTGAAGAAAAGCTCGCGCACTTCGACCGTCGTGCCCTGCGGATGCGGCGCGGGGGCGGGTTTCGAATAATTGCCGTTGCCATCGCCTTCGATGCGCGTGGCCTCGGCGGCACCGGCGGTGCGCGAGGTGATCGCGATTCGCGCCACGGAGCCGATGCTCGGCAGCGCTTCGCCGCGAAAACCCAGCGACGCGACGTGTTCGAGGTCGTCGAGCGACGCGATCTTGCTGGTCGCGTGCCGCGCGACGGCGAGGGCGAGTTCGTCCTGCGGAATGCCCTGGCCGTTGTCGCGGATGCGGATCAGGCGCAGGCCGCCGTCCTCGATGTCGATCCGGATGCGCGTCGCGCCGGCATCGAGCGCGTTTTCGAGCAGTTCCTTGACGACGGAGGCGGGCCGTTCGACCACTTCGCCGGCGGCGATCTGGTTGACGAGCTGGGCGGGTAGTTCGCGGATGGGCATGGCAGCAGTCGCTTTCGGAAAGGCTGCAAGCGTACCGGCTTGCCCGGGCTGCGCCAAGAACAGCAGGGCAATGGACAGGATTTACAGGATTCGAAAAGCAATTTACAGGATTTTTTTATGTGTTCTTCCGATCCTGTTAATCCTGAAAAATCCTGTTGATCCTGTCTATTTCTTCATGACCCGATCGGAATGACCAGCTTCTCGCCCACCATCAGCGTGTCGTCGGACTTGCCGTTCACGCGCCGCAGCGTCTGCAGGCTGACCTTGTAATCCCGCGCGATGCCCGAAAGCGTTTCACCGCGGCGCACCGCGTGCTGGCGCGGCGTCGCGTTGCCGCGTCCCTGCCACGCCGCGATCAGCGTTCCCGGCGGCGGGTTGGTGTAGAAGTAGTCGCGCACGCCTTTCACGATCGCGTCAGCCAGCTTGCGCTGGTAGCCGCGGTCGCGCAGCTTGCGTTCCTCGGCGCGGTTCGAGATGAAGCCGGTCTCGACGAGAATCGACGGCACGTCCGGCGCCTTCAGCACGATGAAGCCCGCCTGCTGCACGGTTTCCTGGTGCACCTCGGTAATGCGATCCAGCGCGTTCAGCACGTGCCGGCCGACATTGAGGCTGGCCGACAGCGTCGCCGTCTTGCTGAGATCCATCAGCACCGAGGCGAGCAGGTCGCTCTTGTCCGACAGCGACACGCCGCCGACCAGGTCCGAGGCGTTCTCGCGCTCCGCGAGGAGCCTTGCGGCCTGGCTGGAGGCGCCGCGCTCGGAGACCGCGTAAACCGAGGCGCCGCTCGGCTGCGGCGAGCGGAAGGCGTCGGCGTGAATGGAAATGAACATGTCGGCCCCGGCCTCGCGGGCCTTGCGGCGGCGCTCGGCATTCTCGACGTAGTAGTCGCCGTCGCGGATCATCACCGCGCGCATGCCGGGCTCGGCGTTGATCTTTTTCTCGAGTTCGCGGGCGATCCGCAGGACGACGTCCTTCTCGCGCGTGCCGTCATAGCCCAGCGCGCCCGGATCCTCGCCGCCGTGACCGGCGTCGATGGCGATCAGGAGATCGCGCCCTTCGGGCCCGACGCGTTTGACCGGCTGCGGCTCGGCGCGCGGGGCCGCGGTCTGCAGGTCCAGCACCAGCCGGTGGCCATATTCGCCGTTCGGCTTCACCATGAAGCTTTTCGGCTTGAGCTTTTCGGTGAGATCGAAAACCACCCGGAGATCCGTGTGATCGCGCGGCGCATGGCGAATCCGCGCAATGCGCCCGCCAACCGATGGTATGTCCACGGACGCCGCCAGCTCGGCGTTGCCGAGATCGACCACGATGCGGTCGGGGTTTTCGAGGGAAAAGACGGTGTGATCCACCGGCGCGGACAGGTCGAAGACCACCCGCGTCTCGTCCGGGCCTTCCCAGACGCGCACGCCCTCCACGCGCACCGAGCCTGCAATCGCGACCTCGGTGAAGGAAAGCAGCGCCAATGAAATCAATAACTTGCGCATCTTTTCGTAGGCAGTTTCCCCTGTTGCTCCAAATACTACTTCACGAGGAGCGGAAATCAAGGAATTTTTCCAGTTAATTCAGTGAGAAAGCCGCGATTTTTCGAGTAGATAATTCAGGTGCGAAGGTCAAATTAGCGCGAAGGCGTGCGCCGCGGCATCGGTGTTTGTGGTTATTTTCACCTCCCTGCCGCCGCCCGGCGCGAAGGCGATATGCAGGACGGCGTCCGGCGCAGGCAAGTGCCCCATGCCCTTTTCCGGCCACTCGATCAGCAGCCAGTGCTCCGAATCGCTGAGTTCCCGCAGGCCGAGGAACTCGAGTTCTTCCGGATCGGCGAGCCGGTACAGGTCGAGGTGGGCGAGTTCCGCGCCGCCCGGCAAGGTGTAGGGTTCCAGCAGCGTGTAGGTCGGGCTTTTCACGCGGCCCGCGTAGCCCATGCCGGCGAGCCAGCCGCGCGTCAGCGTGGTCTTGCCGGCGCCGAGTCCGCCTTCCAGCCAGACGACGAGACCGGAAGCCGCACGCGCGGCAGCGCCGAGACGGCGCCCCAGCGCGAGCATGGCGGCTTCATCGGGAACGGCAACGGTGAATTCGCTCATGCGCCGCGCGCCCCCGGATTCACCACGCCGCGAATTTCGGCAAGCACCTCGCTCGCCAGCAGGCCGCGTTCGCCCCGCCGTGCCGCGCGGTCTCCGGCGATGGCGTGGACCTGCACGCCCGCGCACGCCGCATCGAACGCGGCAAGTCCCTGCGCGCGCAGCGCCGCGATCACGCCGGTCAGCACATCCCCCATGCCGCCGGACGCCATGCCGGGATTGCCCGCGTCGCACACGCGAAGCCGCCCGTCCGGCGCCGCGATGAGCGTGCCCGCGCCCTTCAGCACCGCAACGCAGCCGAACTTCTCCGCGAGCCGCCTTGCCGCCGCGAACCGGTTCGCCTCGACGCGATTGACGGGGCAGTCCAGCAGCCTTGCCGCCTCGCCGGGATGCGGCGTGATCACGTCATTTGCGGTCAGCGGCAATGGGTGCCGTGCCAGCCAGTTGAGGCCGTCCGCGTCGATCACGCGCGGCAGGTTCGCGTTGTCACGATGGCGAAGGTGATTCCAGAGATTCTCCGACCAGGCATCCTGTCCAAGACCCGGACCGGCGGCCAGCACGCTCGCCCGCCGCAGCGTTGATTCGCAATCCTCGCCGGAATCCACGCCACGACACATCAACTCCGGCCGGCCGCCTGCAATCGCCGCGACATTTCCCGGCCACGCCAGCACGCTCGCCTTTCCGGCGCCCGCGCGCAGCGCGGCCTCGCCTGCCATCCGCGCCGCGCCCGGCATGCCGGCGCCGCCGCCGAGAATGACGACATGCCCGAAGCTGCCCTTGTGCGCGTCACGTTCGCGCGGCGGCAGCCAGCCCTGGAGAAGGCCGGCATCGAGCCGTTCGGCCAGCGGCGGAACATCGCGATAAACATCCGCGGGCACGTCGAGACCCGCGAAGCGAACCTCGCCCGCGAACGCCGGACCGCGGCCAGTGAAAAGCCCGGCCTTGAGACCGATGAAGGAGACCGTCAGCGTCGCGCGGATCGCAAGCCCCGGAACGGCGCCGGTATCGGCATGCAGGCCGGAGGGAATGTCCGCGGCGATCACGGGCTTGACGGCCGCATTGACGGCGCGAATGACGGCAGCCATGTCGCCTTCGACAGCGCGGTCCAGGCCGGTGCCGAGCAAGGCGTCGATGACGACATCGGTGTCGCGCAAGGCGTCCGCGGTGAATGCCGTGCACGCTCCGCCGGCGCCGATCCAGGCGGCGTGCGCCTCGCGCGCCGCGCCTTTCAGCGCGGCGGGATCGGTCAGCGCGCAAAGCGTGACATCAAGGCCGAAGTCGCGCGCAAGACGCGCGAGCACGTAGCCGTCGCCGCCATTGTTGCCGCCGCCGCACAGCACCAGCATGCGGCCCGCCGCCGGGAAGCGTTCGCGCAAGGCATCAAACAGCGCGACGCCCGCGCGGCGCATGAGTTCGTTCGCCGGAATGCCGTTCCCGATCGCGCGGCGATCCAGCTCGCGGACATCGGCGGCGCGATACAATGCGTGCGGAAATGACATGCCTGCATTCTAACCGAGCTCTTGCTGCATGGCCGAACACGCCAGGAAAACGGAACGCATCGACGCCGCCGCACTTGCGGCCGGCATCCGCGAGTGGGCGCGCGAACTCGGCTTCCAGCAGGCCGGATTCACGCGCCGCGCCCTGAACGATGCCGAGCGACGCCTGGATGAATGGCTGGGCGCCGGCAAACAGGGCGGCATGGAATGGATGGAACGCCACGGCAGGAAACGCACGCGGCCGGCAGCGCTTGTGCCCGGCACCGTCACCGTGATTTCCGTACGCATGGACTACCTGCCGGAAGAAGGGAACGATCCGCGCGAGCTGCTCGACCATGAAAGCCGCGCGTACCTGTCGCGCTACGCGCTCGGCCGCGATTACCACAAGCTGATGCGCAACCGCCTGCAGAAACTGGCGGACCGGATCGCCGCTGCCGTGGGCCCCTTCGGTTACCGCGCCTTCGTGGATAGCGCACCGGTCATGGAAAAACCGCTCGCGCAGAACGCTGGCCTTGGCTGGATCGGCAAGCACACGAACCTCATCAACCGTAGCGCCGGCTCATATTTCTTTCTCGGCGAACTCTACGTCGACATCGAACTGCCGGAAGACGAACCGGAAACGGAACACTGCGGCTCGTGCACCCGCTGCATCGACGTCTGTCCGACGAAAGCCATCACCGGCCCGTACCAGCTCGACGCGCGACGCTGCATCTCGTATCTCACCATCGAGCACGCCGGCACGATTCCGGAAGAGTTTCGCGAAGCGATGGGTAACCGCATCTACGGCTGCGACGACTGCCAGCTGTTCTGCCCGTGGAACAAGTTCGCGCAGTTCACGCGCGAAGCCGATTTCACGCCGCGCGAAAATCTCGACGCCGCCGAACTCGTGGAACTGTTCGACTGGAGTGAAGAGGAGTTCCTGAAGAAAACCGAAGGC
>DASVCH010000130.1:0-43073 GCA_036381715.1 Gammaproteobacteria bacterium
CGCGTACCGGTTGGATGTCGCCGTCACGCGCCGCCTTTATCGCTGCACGGGTGCCCGCATTCGGTACCTTGATCTTCATCGGAAGCTCGCCGCGGCGAACAACCTCCAGCAGGAACAGTCGCACGCCTTCGCTGGGCGTGAGGCCCATGGCGTCGAAAATCTCCATTGCCTGCGCCTTCAGCGCGGGATCCACGCGCAAATGCATCCGCTCCGTTTTCGATGTCCTGTCTTGCATGCTCGATGTCCCTGATGGTTTGTACGCACATTGTGCGTCCACCTGAAGCGCCTAGTAAATCAGAGGAATGAATGCTGTCCCGGGTAGCGAAGTCCGAAAATATTAAGTCCGACTTGATTTAGTCCGAAATGGAACTATAATGCTTCTCGTCCGGCAGATCCGCAGGTGCCCGGGACACTTCCCGGTTCTCCCCTGACCTCCGTCCCTGGCTGCCCCTCCCTGCGGAATCTCCCGGACCTTCTTTTCGTGAAATAGTCCGTAAATGGATTAAATAAGAACGAACAAATATGCTTTCGAGCGTTTACAAGCTGCTGAAAATCCTTGCGTTTCTGGTGCTGACCGGCGCGGCATCCGTCCCGGCCCAGGCGGACGCGGAAACGGACATGCTCGGACCGCTGCGCCTGCGCGACCTGACCCCGTTCGCGCTGCAGCGGCTCGATCTGCGTCCCGCGAGCGCGGCGGCCCATTACCCGAAGGGCTGGGCGATCGAGGCCAATCTCTCCTACACGAACACGTTCATCATGAGCGGGAACGTCATGGATTACCTGGAGGCGCGCGGCCGGCGGGACGCGCTGGGCGAGGCGGACTTCGCGGCCCTGCGCGCGCTGGAAGGCGACGCCTTTTATTTCGACGGCTCGGTTTCCGTGCTCAGCCTCGCGTTTCACTATGGCGTGTCGGACTCGCTGGCCGTGTACGGCATCCTGCCCGTGCACCGCTACCACGGCGGTTCCTTTGACGCGACCATCGAAAGCTTCCATCGGAAAGCGGGTTTCAGCGATTTCGGCCGCGACCTGGTGGCGCAGGATCAGTTCCAGGGTTTCTTCAAGGTCGGCGACCGGCAGACGGTGCTCGCCCAGGCGCCGCGCAGCGTGGGAATTGCAGATCCGGTCATCGGCGTTCGCCAGCGCGGGCTGCGCTGGGGCGACTGGGACGTGGTGCTGGAGTTTGCGGCCAAGCTGCCCGTCGGTGCGGACGATCCGCTGTTTTCATCCGGCCATGCGGATATCGGCGCGCAGGTTTCGGTGCAGCGCCAGTGGGCGGAAAACGGCCTGTATTTCAGTCTCGGTTACGTGAATTTCGGCGGCTCGGACAGTTTCGGCGACGCCGTTCGGGAGCACATTCCGGGGTTCACCGCCGCCTGGGAAACGCGTGTCGCGCCGCGCACCAGCGTGATTTTGCAGGCGACCCTGTCGCGCAGCCTGTTCAAGGGGGAAACCGATCCCGAGCTGGCGGCGAATCCGTACCAGTTGAGCGCCGGGGTCCGGCACCAGGCGGGAAACCTGCACTACACCTTCGCATTGACGGAAAATGTCGTGAACTTCAACAATACGCCCGACATCGGCTTTCATCTCGGCGTCGGTTTCGCCTATTGACCGCGCCGCCGCTTGACTCGCAACGCACATGGACTTATCAATGCCGGACAATCCTTCAGAGAATTTCCCGCCAATGGACCGTACGCAACAATGCGCCCGCGAGCCCGCCCTGGCCGTCATTCGCGAAATCGTGCGCGCCTACCAGGCCTTCGGTGATTTCAGCCTCCGCGACATCAAGCGTTTCGGACTGTCCGGTCCCGAGTTCGACGTGCTCGCGACGCTGGGCAACCAGCCCGGCATGACGTTCAAGGACATCGGCGAGAACACGCTCATCACGAAGACAACGCTGACCGGCGTTGTCGACCGGCTCGAACAGAAGGGCCTGGTCGAGCGGCGCGCCTGCCCCGAAGACCGCCGCTGCGTGCGCGCGGTGCTGACGGAAAAGGGCGACGCGCTGTTTCGCGAAGTCTTCCCGGATCACGTCGAGCGGCTGAAGGAACGGCTCGGCGCGCTTTCGGAAACCGAACGCGAGCAGGTGCTCGCCACGCTGGGCAAGGTGCGCCGGCTGCTGGCGGAATGAAGACCGGACAGGATCAACGGGATTCCCGAAAAGCGGTTTACAGGATTCAAGAACAATTCACGAGCAATCCTGTCAATCCTGTCCATTGCTTTTCGCTTTTCAAATCGTGAAGGTGTCTGCAAATCCCACGGGAATGACGGATGCCGCAACGCTCCCTCGCCGATGACATCTACGGCTTTCTCGCCGAAGACGAGGACGCGCGCGTCTGCAAGGAGATTCCCGCCGACGCCTGCGACGAACAGCCGCGCAGCTTTCTGCTGCAACTTCTCGCACTGACGCTCACCAAGCTCGGCGATACGCTCGTCAGCCCGCGGCTGGTGCTCGCATGGATGCTTTCGGCGCTGGGAGCGCCCGCGATCTTCATCGGACTGCTGGTGCCCTTGCGCGAATCGTTCGCGCTGTTGCCGCAATTGCTGGTCGCGCAGTTCCTGCGCGAGCGGCCCGTCCGAAAATTCTTCTGGGTGGCGGGCGCGCTCGGCCAGGCGCTGGCGTTGTTCGCGATGGTGGCTGCCGTGCTGCGTCTTGAAGGCGCGACGCTTGGCTGGACGGTTGTCGCCGCGCTCGCGAGTTTCTCGCTCGCGCGCGGCGTGTGTTCCGTCACCGCGAAAGACGTGCTTGGCAAGACGGTTTCGAAAACGCGGCGCGGCCGGCTGACGGGGCAGGCGGCCTCGGCGGCGGGCGGCGTCACGCTGCTTGTCGCGGCCGCGATCATCTTCCTGCCGGACGTCGAAGGTTCGCGGCTGCTGTTCGCGGCGCTGCTCGGCGGTTCCGCCTTGCTGTGGATTCTTGCCGGCGCGCTCTACGCCGGCATTCCCGAAGTGCCGGGCGCGACATCCGGCGGCGGCAATGCGCTTGCCGAAGCCTGGCGGTCGGTCGGCCTGCTCGCGCGCGACCGGCAGTTCGCGGCGTTCGTGCTGGCGCGCGCCCTGCTGACCGCGAGCGCGTTCGCGATTCCGTACATCGTCGTGCTCGTGCAGCGCGCTGGCGAGGGCAATCTCCAGGGTGCCGGCGGCGGCGCCGCGACACTGGGCGCGATGTTGCTCGCGAGCGGACTTGCCGGCCTGCTGGCAGGCGCGACGTGGGGAAAGTTCGCGGACCGGAGCGCGCATCGCGTGATGGCGGCCGCCGCCGCGCTGTCGGTGCTCGTGGTTACCGCGGCCCTGCTGTTGCATTTTCTTCAGCGCGAATGGCTCGCGGCGAGCTGGACGGGCGCGATCCTGCTGTTCGTTGCGTCGGTCGCGCACCAGGGCGCGCGAGTCGGCCGTCAGACTTATGTCGTGGACATGGCGGGCGACGGCAAACGCGCGCAATACGTTGCGGTCAGCAACACGGTCATGGGTTTCGTGCTGCTGGCCGGCATCCTGCTCGGCTGGCTCGATCACGCTGCGGGCGCGGCGAGCGTCCTTGTCCTGCTTGCCGTCATCGGCCTGCTTGCGGCGATCCACTGCTGGCGCTTGCCGGATGTGTCGCGCTGAACAGTTTGCAATGACTGCCTAGGCGATCATCCCGATTGATCGCCGAACGCCGGCATCCTGTCATGTCCGCCCATGCCCGCCGATTCCCTCTCTCCGGAAAACCGCCTGCTGGCGGCGCTCGACCCCGCCGTGCTCGAGCGCCTGCGTCCGCGGCTGGAGCGCGTCGAACTCGTGCTCAACGACGTGCTGTACGAGCCGGGCGATCCGGTCATGGACGTCTACTTCCCGCTTGATGCGATCGTTTCGCTTTTCGCCGTTCTCGAAGATGGCGCGTCGGCGGGCATCGCCGTGATCGGCAACGAGGGCATGACCGGTCTTGCGCGGGTGATGCGCGACGGCGCAACACCGTTTCGCGCCGTCGTGCAGGGCGAAGGGCGGGCCATGCGGTTGAGAGGAAAACACCTCGCCGAGGAATTCGCGAAGTGCGAATCGCTGCACGACCTGTTGTTGCGTTACACGCAGGTGCTGATGACGCAGTCCGCGCAGATCGCGGTCTGCAACCGCTATCACAACGTGGGGCAGCAGTTGTGCCGCTGGCTGCTGCAGGCGGCGGACCGCGCGACGCCGCGCAATCTTCACATGACGCAGGAGCTGATCGCCGTCAATCTCGGCGTGCGCCGCGAAGCGATCACCACCGCGGCACGCGCGCTGCAGCAGTCCGGCGTGATCGATTACAGCCGCGGCCACATCACCGTGCTGGACCGCAGGCGGCTGGAAGCGCTCGGCTGCGAGTGTTATGCCGTCGTGCGGCGCGAAACCGACCGGCTTCTTTCTTGACAATGCCTGTATGCGCTTGCGAACAGACGTGCTCCGCGCGGTCCGCGTAGTTTTTCGACCGTGCAGGCGAACGTGTCTGCGCGTGACGCCGGACATCACGTTCGGAATCATCTTCCACTCGCAAGAGGAATTTCGATCATGCCACAGAAAGACGAACGCAAGAGCCAGTCGCAACGCCAGACGCAGCAGGCGAAACCGCGCCAGGGCAGCGGCCGCCAGCAGCAGGCGGGGCAACGCGAAAACCGCAACCGTACCCAGTAACGGTTGACGCACGCCCGCTTGCCGCCACAGGCGGCAAGCGGGTTTTTTTTTGTTCTCTTCACGCGCGCGGGACGGGATTGCAGAAGAGCAATGGACAGGAAGTTTCCTGATTCACCAGTTCCGCTCGATGCGGAACATGTAACAGCCGTATCCCAGGTTGCGCGCGTGAAGAAAAGCGATCTTCTCGTCGTTCAACATTTCATCGATCACGTCTTCAACGCGTCGTCCGCCAACCGCCTGCGCGCCGGCAATCCGTTCGCGCTCATCGTAGGCGCGCAACACGACCTTGTCGCGCGGAAACCCGGACGGCCAGGCGTGAATGTGCGGATAGCTTTCGCAGTCGCGCTCGTGAACGAACACGGGTCCCGTTTCCGCGTAGGGTTGCCGCGACGAGAACGGACGATGCGCGATGAGCAGCACCGGTTCGCCGGGCTGCGAAAGGCGCAGGCACTGCCGGCATTGATGACGTCCGCCGTCCAGCACCCTGACGGGTTCGTTGCCGAACGCGTCAAGGCGGCTTGTACGCGCAGCGGCAGCGATTTCGCGCGGCAGGGAAACGATTCTGAAGGCGTGCGGGATTTTCATGACGTGAAAACTAACGTCCCGCCCGGTTTGGCGCTCGCCGGATTCGGACCCGTCAGTCAGCGCATGAAGCGTTCTATCCCGGCTTGCCCGCCAGCAACCGCGGTCCCGGCCCGAAACGCGCGGCACGGTCGCCGGGGTTTGCCAGCCGGCAGCGCTGCATCGACAGGCAGCCGCAGCCGATGCATTCGGTAAGTCCTTCCTTCAGTCTTTCGAGTTCGGTGATGCGCGCATCGATGTGCGCTCGCCAGCTGCGTGAAAGTTTCGCCCAGTCATCGCGTCGCGGCGCGCGGTTTTCCGGCAGCTTGTCGAGTTCCGCGCCGATCTCGTCGAGTGTCAGGCCGACCTTCTGCGCGAACACCACGAACGCGATCCGGCGGAGGACATGGCGCGGGTAGCGCCGGTGCCCGGAAGAGGTGCGCAGGGAACGGATCAGGCCGCGTTCCTCGTAATAACGCAAGGCCGATGCGGCCACGCCGCTGCGGGCAGAGAGTTCGCCGATGGTGATTTCCTCGTTCATCGTTCGATTGGACAGGAATTTTCCCTTGACTTCAAGCGTACTTGAAGTTTCATGATGCGCGCCGCAAGCAACAGAAAGGAAGGAAATCATGAGCGATGAAGCGGGCTCGACGCCGGTTGCGCGCGCCGCCGGCGCACGCGGCGACTTTGCGGTGGTGCGATCGTTGCTGCCGTATTTGCGTCCGTACGTTGGGCGCATCCTGCTCGCGCTGGGCCTGATTCTCGCCGCAAAGCTCGCCAACCTGCTGGTGCCGCTGGTGCTGAAGCACATCGTCGACGGGCTGAACGTCGAGCCGAGCCTGCTGGCGCTGCCCGTTGCATTGCTGCTGGCCTACGGCGCCGCGCGCATCGGCGTCACGACGTTCACGGTGCTGCGCCAGGTGGTGTTCGTGCGCGTGATGGCGCGTGCGTCACGGCAGATCACCCTGAAGGTGTTCCGGCACCTGCACGCGCTCAGCCTGAAGTTTCATCTCGGCCGCCGCACCGGCGGCGTGGCGCGCGACGTCGAGCGCGGCGGCAGCGCCATCGGCGACCTGCTCGACTGGACGATCTACAGCATCCTGCCGACGGCGATCGAGGTGCTGCTGGTCACGATCGTGCTGGTGTGGGCGTACGACTGGACCTTCGCGCTGATCACGCTCGGCACGCTTGCGGCTTACGTTGCATGGACATTCGTCGTCACCGAATGGCGCACGCGCTTCTATCGCGCCGCCGTCGAGGCCGACACGCGGGCGAACGAGCGCGCGGTCGATTCGCTGCTGAATTACGAAACGGTCAAGTACTTCAACAACGAGAAACACGAGGCCGACCGTTACGACGCCAACCTGCACCATCTCGAGAACGCGCGCGTGAAATCGCAGAAGACGCTCGCGGTGCTCGATCTCGGCCAGACCGTGATCGTGTCCATCGGCGTCACGGCGATGATGTGGCGCGCGGCAGCCGGCGTGGTCGCGGGCGAACTCACCATCGGCGATCTCGTGCTGGTGAACGCGTACCTGCTGCAGCTGTCCGCGCCGCTGTTCCTGCTCGGCATGGTCTACCGGCAGGTGAAGCAGGCGCTGACGAACATGGAGCGGCTGTTCGGCTTGCTGGACGAACGCCGGGACGTGCAGGACGCACCCGGCGCGAAGCCGCTGCATGCGAAACAGCCGCGCGTGACGTTCGAGAGCGTGCGCTTCGGTTACGACGCGCGCCGCGAGATCCTGCACGGCGTCGATTTCGAGATTCCTGCCGGCGGGACGGTTGCCGTCGTCGGCCATTCCGGTTCCGGCAAGTCGACGCTGGCGAGACTGTTGTATCGCTTCTACGACGTCGACGACGGGCACATTCGCATCGACGGCCATGATCTCCGTGAACTGGAGCAGGCGTCGTTGCGATCGGCGATCGCGATCGTTCCGCAGGACACCGTGCTGTTCAACGACACGATTTTCTACAACATCCAGTACGGCCGGCCGGAAGCAGGCCGCGAGGAAGTCGAAGCCGCGGCGCGCGCCGCGCACATTCACGAATTCATCGCGAGCCTGCCGGACGGCTACGAAACCGAAGTCGGCGAGCGCGGCCTGAAGCTTTCCGGCGGCGAGAAGCAGCGCGTCGCGATCGCGCGCGCCCTGCTGAAGAATCCCGCCATTCTCATTTTTGACGAGGCCACCTCGGCGCTGGATTCGAAATCGGAAAAGGCCATACAGGCGGAACTCGACCGCATCCAGGTCGGCCGGACCACGCTCGTGATCGCGCACCGCCTGTCGACGGTGATGGACGCGCAACAGATTCTCGTACTGGAACACGGCCGGATTGTCGAGCGCGGCAGTCACGCCGCGTTGCTTGCCGCGAACGGGCATTACGCGCAGATGTGGAAGCTGCAGCAGGAAGAGCGGGCGGTGGAAGGTTCGCCGTTGCCGCGGCGTGCGTGACGCGGGCTTACGCGGAGTTCGCGACGGGTGCGGCGTGCTTCATGCCGGCAATGTAGGTGTCGACGAAATGTTCGGCGAGCGAATCGAGATGGATGACGTCCGGATGAATGAACCAGTTGTAGATCAGGCCGTCGAGGTAGCTGAAAAAACCGATCATCGCGGTCTGCGGGTCGAGCGTCCGCGGCAGCTGGCCGGCTTCGATGGCCGCATGGAAGAAGCTCTGGATCTTCGGCGCGCATTCCCTGCGCGATTCAAGGCGCTTCGCGAGGATCGGCTCGGCGTCGCTCACGTTCTCGCACTTGTGAAAGAGGATTTCATAGACCTGCCGCGTGCGTGCGTCGGTCACCGCCCGGCGCAGCATGTCGATGGCGTTGCGACGGATCCGCCCGAGCGGATCCTTTTCCGCCGCCGCACAGCAATCCACCGCCCAGTACTCGTCCAGCGGCAGCTTCGTGCGCTCCCAGAGCGCGCCGAGCAGGGCGGTCTTGTTGCGGAAATGCCAGTAGAACGCGCCGCGGGTCACGCCGGCGGCCTTGGAAATATCGCAGAGGGAGGTGTTGGTGACGCCCTTGTCGCAGAACACGGCCGCCGCCGCGTCCAGCAAGCGGTCACGGGTTTCCTGCGCTTCCTCTTTCGTTCTTCTGGCCACGGCTGCCTCTGATCGGGTTTCACACTGCTGACACCAGGTTGTCAGGAGTGCCTGTGTAAGTTGGCCCACTCGACGACCGGGGGTCCCGGAGAATGCGACATAAGCCGACGGCATTTTGCCCGTCGGAGGTGAAGTTTACACCACTCTTTACAAACAAACATGTATGTATGTATAGTCCGCCACTCGAAAAATGAGGGGGTTTCCCCCCAGGAATCACCATCTCAACAGTGTTTGGAGCCCATTCCATGCCAGCCAGAAAGAACAAGAACCGGTATTCACTGCTGTTTCTCCTGCCCGTCCTCGGCATCGCCGCCTGCACCGGCCAGGCCGAGGAAGCCGCCGGTCACGCCTTCGCGCCGCCCGCCGTCCAGGTCATGGAAGTCGAGCCCCATGCCGTTCCCGTGGTGCGCGAATACGTCGGCCAGACCATGGGTTCGCGCGAGGTCGAAATCCACGCCCGCGTGACCGGGATCATCGAGAAGCGACTGTACGAGGAAGGCGCGGTGGTGGAAGCGGGCGCGCCGCTGTTCCGGATCGACCCGAAGCCGTTCGAGGTGCAGGTCGCCGCGGCCGAGGCGGAACTCGCCCGCGCGAGTGCGCAACTCGCCCGCGCCGAGCGCGAAAAGGCGCGGCTCGAACCGCTGGCCAAGGCAAACGCCGTCAGCCGGAAGGAAATCGACGACGCCCGCTCCGACGTCGACCTTGCCGCCGCGGCGGTGAAGCTGGCCGAAGCGGCGCTGCGCGATGCGCGCATCCAGCTCGGCTACACGACCGTGAACGCGCCCATCGGCGGCGTCACCGGCATCGCGCACAAGTTCGAGGGCGCGCTGGTGAAGGCGGGCGCCGACAGCCTGCTGACAACGCTGGTGCAGACCGATCCGATCGATGTGCATTTCTCGATCTCCGAGAACGAATGGCTTGCCCGGCAAAGCCAGGCCGCGACCGGCAAGCTGACGGTGCCCGCGGAAAGCGAACTGGAAGTTCGCATCGAGCTTGCCGACGGCACGGTGCTGGAACGCATCGGGCACATCAATTATTCCGCCGCGCGCATCGACACCGCGACGGGCACGTACAACGTTCGTGCGCGTTTCCCGAACGCGGACGGCGCGCTGAAGGCGGGCCAGTTCGTGCGCGTGCACGTCAGCGGCGCCACGCGGCCGAACGCCGTCGCCGTGCCGCAGAAGGCGGTGCTGCAGGGCCCGCAGGGCAAGTTCGTGTTCGTCGTCGGCACGGGCGAGAACGGCGCGACGGTGGCGGAGTTCCGTCCGGTCGAAGTCGGCGAATGGGTGAGCGATGCGAACGATGAAATGTGGATCGTGCGCTCGGGCCTTGCCGCCGGCGACCGCGTGATCCTGGACAACTTCGTGAAGCTGCGTCCCGGCGCGCCGGTCGCGGTCATCGCGACGCCCGAAGCGGGTCTTGTCGCGGCGAAGTGATCAACCGCAAGAATCAATAACAAGGAATACGAATGTTCTCCCGTTTCTTCATCGACCGGCCGATCTTCGCCATGGTGATCTCGGCCTTCATCATCATCGCCGGCCTTGCCGCGATTCGCGCGCTGCCCATTGCGCAGTACCCGGAAATCGCGCCGCCCGTCGTGATGGTCACGGCGGTGTATCCCGGCGCGTCCGCCGAGGTGCTGGAAAAGACCGTCGCGGCGCCGCTGGAAAACCAGATCAACGGCGTCGAGGACATGCTCTACATGAGCTCGACCTCGACCTCGAACGGCGTGGTGCAGATCAGCGTGACGTTTGCGATCGGCGCGGACCCGGACAAGGCGACGATCGACGTCACCAATCGCGTCAAGCAGGCTGAAGCGCGGCTGCCGCTCGAAGTGCGCCGCCAGGGCGTGACGGTGGAAAAGAGTTCGTCGTCCTTCCTGCAGGTGCTCGCGTTCCGTTCGCCGGACGGCCGCTTCGACGACATCTACACCAGCAACTACGTCACCATGAACGTGCTGGACCGCCTGAAGCGCGTGCCGGGCACGACCGGCGTGCAGATCTTCGGCGCGAAGGATTACGCCATGCGCATCTGGCTGAAGCCGGATCGCCTCACGCAGCTCGATCTCACCACGGGCGACGTGGCGCGCGCCATCCAGGGGCAGAACGCGCAGTTCGCGCCCGGCAAGATCGGCCAGCCGCCGGTCTCGAACGGCCAGCAGCTGGTTTACACCATCACCAGCAAGGGACGCCTTTCGACCGTCGAGGAATTCGAGAACATCGTGGTGCGCGCCGATGACGACGGTTCCATTCTTCGCCTGAAGGATGTCGCCGACGTGGAACTCGGTTCGCGCGACTACGAGTTCCGTGGCCGCGTGAACGGCGAAGCCGCAACGCTGGTGGGCGTTTTCCTGCAGCCCGGCACGAATGCGCTGGAAGTCGCGGGCGAAGTGAACCGCGTCATGGGCGAACTTGCCGCGCGCTTTCCCGAGGGCCTGGAATACGACGTCGTCTACGACACCACGCGCTTCGTCGAGGTTTCGATCCGCGAGGTGCTGAAAACGCTCGCCGAGGCAATGGTGCTGGTCTTCCTGGTGGTGTTCCTGTTCCTGCAGAACTGGCGCGCGACCCTGATTCCGACGCTGGCGGTGCCCGTCTCGCTGATCGGCACGTTCGCGGGACTGTTCCTGCTCGGCTATTCCATCAACACGCTGACGCTGTTCGGCATGGTGCTCGCGATCGGCATCGTCGTCGACGACGCCATTGTCGTGCTCGAGAACGTGGAGCGCATTCTGCACGAAGAAGGCGGCAACGTTCGCGACGCCGCCGTCAAGGCGATGCGTGAAGTCACGGGACCCGTGATCGCGATCGTGCTGGTGCTGATCGCCGTGTTCGTGCCGATCGCGTTCATCGGCGGACTGGCCGGCGAGCTGTACCGGCAGTTCGCGGTGTCGATTTCCATTGCGGTCGGCATTTCCGGCCTTGTGGCGCTCACGCTGACGCCGGCGCTGTGCGTGATGATTCTCCGCAACGAGCACAAGCAGGTGAACGCGTTCTTCCGCTGGTTCAACGCGTTCTTCGAGAAAGTCACGCACCGCTACACGGCCGGTGTTGCCTGGATGCTGAAGCGTTCCGCGCTCGGCGTCCTGCTGTTCGGCGTCATGGTGGCCATCACCGCGGGCCTGTGGAAATTCACGCCGGGCTCGCTGGTGCCGGAGGAAGACCAGGGCTTCTACATTGCGTCCGTAATGCTGCCCGACGGCGCGACGCTGGATCGCACGGATGAAGTGGTGCAGGAAGTCGTGAAGCAGATTCATTCCAACCCCGCGAACGCCTACAGCATCGCGTTCACCGGCTTCGATTTCCTCGGCGGCGGCTACCGCAACTCGGCGGCGACGATTTTCGTGCCGCAGGTTCACTGGGACGAACGCGAGGTCATGGCGCAGCAGCTCGTCGGCGAGCTGTTCATGAAGACCGCGCATATTCGCGAAGGCCTGGTGCTCGCATTCAATCCGCCGCCGATTTTCGGTCTCGGCACCGCCGGCGGCTTCGAGCTGTACATCCAGGATCGCGGCGGCAACGGCTCTGACCGCCTGAACGAGGTCACGCAGCAGTTCATCGCGCGAGCGAACCAGGATCCGCTGCTGATGAATGTCGCGACGCTGTGGCGCGCGAACGCGCCGCAGCTGCACGTGGATGTCGATCGCGAAAAGGCGAAGGTGCTCGGCGTGCCCGTCGATGCGGTGTTCAGCACGTTGTCCGCGACGCTCGGCACGTACTACGTGAACGACTTCAACAAGTACGGCCGCACCTGGCAGGTGCTGATGGCGGCGGCGCCGGAGTATCGCCGGCAGCCGGACGACATCGGCGAGATCTACGTGCGCTCCGCCAGCGGCGAGCAGATTCCGCTGTCCGCGCTCGCCACCGTCGAATACTCGTCCGGTCCCGAAACGCTGGATCGTTTCAACAACCTGCCGGCGGTGAAGATCTTCGGCAGCGGCGCACCGGGCGTGAGCTCGGGACAGGCGATCGCGAGGGTCGAGCAGATTCTCGATGAAACCCTGCCGGCCGGCTTCACGTACGACTGGTCGGGCGCGTCGTACCAGGAGAAACAATCCAGCGGCGCGGGCGCGTTCGCGCTGGTGCTCGCGGCGGTGATGGTGTTCCTGATTCTCGCCGCGCAGTACGAACGCTGGTCGCTGCCGCTGTCGGTGCTGCTCGCGCTGCCGTTCGGCACCTTCGGCGCGCTGGTCGCGGTGTGGGTGCGCGGCATGACCAACGATGTCTATTTCCAGATCGGTCTTGTCACCCTGCTCGGGCTGGCGGCGAAGAACGCGATCCTGATCGTGGAATTCGCGATGCTGAAGAAACAGGAAGGCATGGGCACGCTGGACGCCGCGCTCGAAGCAGCAAGGCTGCGTTTCCGTCCCATCCTGATGACCTCGCTCGCGTTCATTCTCGGTGTGACGCCGCTGGCGTTTTCGTCCGGCGCGGGCGCGGCCGCGCGCCAGTCCGTCGGCACCGGCGTGATGGGCGGCATGCTCGCGGCGACCTTCCTCGCGATCTTCTTCGTGCCGCTGTTCTTCCGCCTGATCGTGGATTTCAGAATGAAACGCTCGACGAAGCGCATCGCCGTGGAGCCGGAGGCCGTACATGAATAAGTCCTTGCTGATTCTGCTGACGCTGCTCGCCAGTGCCTGCGCCGCCGGGCCGGATTACGAACGGCCGGCGAGCGAACTGCCGGAGGCGTGGGGCGATGCGAGCGAAGGCGGTGTCGATCTCTCGCAGTGGTGGAAGCATTTCGACGATCCGAAACTCGACGCGTTGATCGAGGAAAGCCTCGCGCACAACAACGACCTGAAAGCCGCGGCGGCGAATGTCGAAGCCGCGGCGGCCGCGCTGGATCTTGCGCGCGCGGACTACCTGCCGACGATCAACGCAACAATCGGCGCAACGCGTGCGAGCGCGAGCGAGGCCGGCGCCGCTCCCTTGTCGCCCGATCCGTACACCGAGTACAGCGCGGGCCTGGTCATCGGTTACGAACTCGACCTGTGGGGCCGCATCCGGCGTGCGAACGAGGCGGCGCTGGCGGGGTTGCGCGCCGACGTTGCCGTGCGCGACGGCGTGCGCGCGGCGATCGCGGCTTCAGTGGCGCGCGCGTATTTCGAAACCCGCGCGCTGGACCGGCAGATCGCGTTGCTCGAACGCCTGCACGAGACGCGCGTGGAAAACCTGCGCCTGCAGAAGGTGCGTCTCGACGCCGGGCTGATTTCGCCGTACGACTACGAGCAGGCGCGCAGCGAAACCTTCGCGGTTGCCGCGCAATTGCCGGCGCTTCAGAACGCGCGTTCGCAGGCATTGACCGCGCTCGCCGTGCTGCGGGGCGCGTCGCCGCGAACGATGTTCGCGGAGTGGCGATCGAACGAGGCGCCGGCTGACGCGGACGTTCTCCCGGCGGCACCCGCCGTGCCCATGGGTCTTCCCAGCGCCCTGCTGGAACGGCGTCCGGATATTCGCGCCGCCGAGCAACGGCTCATCGCCGCGAACGCGCGCATCGGCGTGGCGAAGGCGGCGTATTTTCCGCGCCTTTCGTTGACGGGATTTGCCGGCGGCATTTCAACGGCGTTTTCGACCTTGTTCGAAGCGCCGGCGCAAACCTGGGAAGCCGCGGTCGCGCTGGCACAGCCGCTGACGGACATCAATCGCGCCGGCGCGAATGCCGATGCCGCGGTTGCACGCCATTCGGCGGCCATGGCGGCGTATTCGAAAACCGTTCAGCTGGCGTTCCAGGAAACGTTGAATGCACTCGGGAGCGTTTCCGCCGCGCGCGCGGTCATGCAGGCACAGGACGAGCGTGTCGCGGCATTGATGAACGCCTATCGCGCCGCCGAAGCGCGGTATGACGCCGGCCGTATCGGCTACCTCGAATTGCTCGACGTCGAGCGCCAGTTGCGCGCGGTCGAACAGCAGCAGGTCGGCGCAAGGCTTGCGCTGCTGCACGCGACCGTCGATCTCTGCCGTGCGCTGGGCGGCGGCTGGACGGGCGCCGCGGCGGAGGACCTGGCCGTCCGGGAATGATTCGTTTTGCAGGTGAGAAGACAAGGGGGCGAAATGGAACTGTCGGAACCGATGATGAAGGTTTCGCGGGAAGACCGCGCGCCGGCCGAACCGCTGGCCGACTATCTGCGCGAGCATCCCGCGTTGATGCTGACGTTTCTCGACGTGGCGGAGCGCTACGCGATGGACAACGGTCCGGATGAGGGCGCGCGGTAGCGCGCCGTAATCCGGGCTACAATTCGTTCGGGCATGAACAAGGAGAACACGTGCAACCGATCATTTCCGTAAGGCATCTCGACAAGACCTACGCGTCCGGCCTGCACGCGCTGAAGGACATCAACCTCGACATCCGCAGGGGCGAGATCTTCGCGCTGCTCGGGCCGAACGGCGCGGGCAAGACCACGCTCATCAGCATCATCTGCGGCATCGTGAACCCGGGCGGCGGCAGCATCACCGCGGACGGGCACGACATCGTCGCCGACTTCCGCGCCGTGCGCGCGAAGATCGGGCTGGTGCCGCAGGAGCTGACCACCAATGCCTTCGAAAGCGTCTGGGCGACGGTGAATTTCAGCCGCGGACTGTTCGGCAAGGCCGCCAATCCCGCCTACATCGAACAACTGCTGCGCAAGCTTTCGCTCTGGGAGAAGAAGGACGCGCGCATCATGGAACTGTCCGGCGGCATGAAGCGGCGCGTGATGATCGCAAAGGCCCTGTCGCACGAGCCGCAGATTCTCTTTCTCGACGAGCCGACGGCAGGCGTGGACGTCGAGCTTCGCCGCGACATGTGGGAGATGGTGCGGGGCCTGCGCGAGAGCGGCGTCACCATCATCCTCACCACGCATTACATCGAGGAAGCCGAGGAGATGGCCGACCGCATCGGCGTCATCAGCAAGGGCGAACTCATTCTCGTCGAGGAGAAGAACGCGCTCATGCAGAAGCTCGGCCGCAAGCAGCTGACGTTGCAATTGCAGCAGCCGCTCGAGCGCATCCCCGACGCACTCGCGAATTCCGCCCTGGAACTCGCGCAGGACGGCAACGCACTGGTCTACACCTTCGACGCGCAGCAGGAGCACACGGGAATCCCGCAACTGTTGCGCCAGCTGGAGACGCACGGCATCGACTACAAGGACCTGCATTCCAGCCAGAGTTCGCTGGAGGAAATCTTCGTCAGCCTGGTGAGGGAGGGCAAATGAATTTCCATGCCATCAAGGCCATCTACTATTTCGAAATGGCGCGCGCGGGACGCACGCTGATGCAGAGCATCTTCTCGCCGGTGCTGTCCACGTCGCTGTACTTCGTCGTCTTCGGCTCCGCGATCGGTTCGCGCATGGGCGCGATCGACGGCGTCAGCTACGGCGCGTTCATCATCCCGGGCCTTTTGATGCTGTCGCTGCTGAGCGAGAGCATTTCCAATGCCTCCTTCGGCATCTACTTTCCGAAGTTCACGGGTACGATCTACGAAATCCTTTCGGCGCCGATCTCGGCGGTGGAAATCGTCATCGGCTACGTCGGCGCCGCGGCAAGCAAGTCCGTCATTCTCGGCATCCTGATCCTGCTTACGTCGAGACTGTTCGTGGACTACGAAATCCTGCATCCGCTGTGGATGATCGGCTTTCTCGTGCTGACCGCGGTCACCTTCAGCCTGTTCGGCTTCATCATCGGCATCTGGGCGGACGGTTTCGAGAAACTCCAGATCGTGCCGCTGATGGTCGTGACGCCGCTGACCTTCCTCGGCGGCAGCTTCTATTCCATCGACATGCTGCCGGAGGTCTGGCAGAAGATCACGCTGCTGAATCCCGTCGTGTATCTCATCAACGGTTTCCGCTGGAGCTTCTACGGCGTTTCCGACGTCAGCGTGGCATTCAGCCTGGGCATGATCGTGGTGTTCATGACGCTGTGCCTTGCCGTGATCGGCTGGATGTTCAGGACGGGGTACAAGCTCAAGACCTGATTCGTTTGGAAAGGCATTCGGGGGTGTCGATGAACCAACCCGCTTCGGCTCCGGCGTACACGGCCGCGACACTCGGTGGCGCGATTCTGTGGATCGTCGCGGCCGTTGCCGGCGGCAGGACCGAAGCCTGGGACTCCGGCCTTTACTGGAGCATTGCCTATCCCCTGACCGTCGCGCTTGCCGGCGCGCTCGGCTACGTATTCCCCGTGCGTCCGTGGCGCTGGGCGCTGGCGGCGATGTTCGCGCAGCTTCTTGTCCTCGCCGTGACGGCGGCGGGATTTGGCCTGTTGCCCATCGGCCTGGTCCTGTTCGGCATCCTGTCCCTGCCCGCCATCGGCGCGGCGCAATTTGCCGCGTGGCTGGCACGACGACGGCGTGCAACGTGATGGCGCTTTTCCAGGGACTGCTGTTTCTGTTCTTCGGCATCGGCCTGCTTGTCGTCGACTACCAGTCGCTGGCGAAAGGCTGGCTGCCGTGCGGGCCGAACGGATTGAAGGGGCGGCTGGAATTCAGGCGTGACGATCGGCCGATCGCGTACTGGCTGATGTTTGCGGTCTATGGCAGCGGCGGATCGTGGCTGACGGTTTTCGCGTTGCGATTACTCTTCGGAGATGCCGAACCACTGCCGTTGCGGTAAGCCGGTCAGACGATTCGTTCGACGCGCGGCAGGCGATGCGCGTGTGCCCGGCGGCTGGCTCTACCTGCCGTCGCGTTCGTGGTTTCGGCAGCACTGCGGGTTTGCTTGATCGGACAACGCGCCACTCGAACAGGAGCTGAAAAGGAATGCTTGAACTCAGGCCCAACTGCGAGCGCTGCGACAAGGACCTTCCGCCCGATTCGACCGAGGCGATGATCTGCACCTTCGAGTGCACGTTCTGTCGGCAGTGCGTGGAAAACGAATTCAACGGCACGTGCCCGAACTGCGGTGGAAACTTCGTACCGCGGCCGATACGCCCCTCGCGACTGCTTGAAAAGTATCCGGCATCGCGACGACGGGTGCTCAAAACGCGGCAAACATGACGCTCATTCCACGGGGATGCGGCTCAAGTCCGTTCGATACCGCCAGGTCTCGCTGTGCGTCCTTTGCACGCTTCCGGAAAGCAGCGCCAGCAGTTCCCTTTCGGTCTCCGCACCGGTGTGCGCCTTGATCAGCGCATCGAGCGACGCGGCGCGGTTCTCGAAATAGGCATATCCCTCGCGCGGGAACATGACGAGATATGCCGGCTGCGCGCCGCCGGAAAGCTGCCGGTAAACGGTGAAGGCCGGCCTGTCCTTCGCGCTCCCGAGCGCCGCGACGAGCTGTTCGAGACAGGCCTCGAATGTCCCGGCCCTGCCCGGTTTCACGAAGAAAGTCACGACTTCGATTCCGGCGGACGGTTGCCGCTCTTCCAGGCGCGCCGCGGTGCCGAGCCGCGGCAGATGGCGCAGTATCCTGCGGTAGGCGGTCTTGCCGTAAGGCGCCGTCGTCTCCCTGAAATTCGCGGCGTCTTCCTTTGGCTTGATGCGGTTGTCGAAGGCCTCGAACGTGATGCCGAAACTGCCGTCCACGAACATGCCGGTGCGTTCGCCGGTGGCGACGTACCAGCCGTACCAAGGGAGCGGGTCGTTATTCTTCCGGTGCCAGTCCAGGTGCTTGCGGTAGCCCGCGTCGAACTGCTCGCGCTGGCCTTCATTCGGCCAATAGGCGAACAGGAACGCCGCGTTGTCATCCGCGGCAACGGCGGGGGAAAGCAGGAAGACGGCAATCGTGAAAAGAAGGGCGGTTCTCATGGCGCGGCATCCGTAACGGGTTTGCGCCACCTTAGCGCCGAAACGTCAGCGAAAATTGTACAAATGCGAACTGTTGGAAGGTTCCGCGAAATGCTGCGTGAACGGGTGCCGCTCGCGCATGAACTCGCGCGGTGCGAGTCCGGTGAAGCGGCGGAACTCGCGCACGAAATGCGACTGGTCGGCATGGCCGGTCTCCTGCGCGACGGCCGCCAGCGCCGCAGCTTCGCCGGTCAGCTTTCCGAGCGCGTGCTGGAAACGGATGATGCGCGCGAACAGTTTCGGCGGGATTCCGCTGCGTTCGAGAAAGACGCGTTCCAGGTGGCGGCTGCCGATTCCAAGGTCTCCGGCGAGGCCGGTGATGGAGAGGCCGCCCCGTTTGTGCAGGATTGTCCTGCACGCCTGCGCAAAATGACCGTCGCGGCGTCCGGTTGAAATCGCCTTCAGCCGTTGCAGGCACCAGTGTTCGAGAACTCTGACGGCGCAGGTGATGCTGCCGGCATTGCCGGCCCGTTCGACCGGCAGGCGCATCCGCCGCGGGAAGATCGCGTCGAGGTCCACGGAAATGTCGTTGAAGGGCGCGACGGGGCCGTCCAGGAAAAGGAAACCGGTGTGCGGAAAGAAACGCACGCCCAGCATGCGCGTGCGGCCAGCCGGCGCGATCAGGTAAGGCCGCGTCGTCTGGCCGATGAGAACGGCGCGGCTTTCCTGTGCGGCAAAGCCATCCAGCGATTTTCGCAGCATCGGTTCGTCAAGATGCACCACGAACTCGAGCGAGCCGTCGGGAACGGTCCTGTCCCAGGATGACGGCTGCACTTCATCGGCGTCCGGTTCGATGGACCAGAAACAGTTGATGAATGTCAGCAACGGCGGCGCCGGCCGGTATTCGACGTACTTCATGCGGTGATCGTATGCCGCGCGGACGACGCATCGCAAATGACCCGCGGCTGCGTCGTATACTGCGGCCCGACGGGGAAAAGACACACCGCAAAAAGGGGACGCACATGATGTACGGAAACGTTTTCCTGCGCGCCGCCATCGCGCTTGCCATGAGCGTTGCGTCGATCGCGACGGCCGGCGCAGCACCGGGGCGCGACGACATCGCGGTGCAGGGCGGGCCATGGCAGTTGCATGCGCGGGCCTTTGCGTCGGAAGACGCGGGAACGCGGCCCGTGCTCGTCGTGGTGCTGCACGGCGACGGGCCGCCGCCCTACGAGCATCCCGACTACCACTATCTGCTTGCGGAACGCATCGCTGCCGCGAACGACAACGTGATTGCGGTCGGGCTGTTGCGTCCGGGTTACAGCGACCCGCAGGGCAATGCCTCGGAGGGCGACAGCGGCATGCGCAGCGGCGACAACTGGAACGCGGACAATACCGACGCGATTGCGGCCGCCATTCGTGAACTGGAAAAACGCTACAACGCCCGTGCCGTTGTCGTCGCCGCGCATTCCGGCGGCGCGGCGATCACCGCGAATATTCTCGGTCGTCAGGCGGAAGCGATCGACGCGGCGGTACTGGTGTCCTGTCCCTGCGGCGACATCGACGCCTGGCGCGCGAACATGCTGGAACTCACCGGCATCCCGGTATTCGAAGGCGGGATCGAATCGCTGTCGCCCTTGTCACGGGCCGCCGCCGTGCGCGATGCGCGCATCACGCTGATCGTCGGCAGCGAGGATCGCGTCGCGCCGCCGCGCTTCAGCCGGCAATATCGCGACGCCGTGAAGGCGGCCGGCAACGACGTGATTTACATCGAACTCGCGGGACGCCGGCACAATATCTTCCTGGAACCGGAAGTGGCCGTGGAGATTACGGCGGCGGTCAGCGCCGTGGCGGCTGAATGATGTCGTCGCGCGCCGGCGAGATCGCGCCGCCGATGAACGCGCCGATCAGGAGCGCGACGCTCGAGAACAGCGCCCACAGGCCGACGGCGAGTCCGGAAATGAAACCCAGCACCGGCGCATCGAGAATCGCCAGCAATATCCAGATACCCAGGCCCACGACGATGGCGGGCAGCACCGCGGCGCCGAGTCCGCGCCCGATCGATCCTGCCTTGTAGCCGCCAACGCCGCCGCCGATCAGTCCGTTGAGCGCGGGCAGGAAGAACAGCAGCAGGCTGATGCCGATCATCCACAGTGAACAGACGAACAACGACGTTTCTCTGTAACGCGCCATGCGAGGCTCCGTTTTACGTCAAATGACAGGTTTTGATCCGGGCACTGTTGTATCTATGATCTGATGCGGCGCATGCAAGGGGGGAATGCGGATTTCATTTCGCCGCTTGAACGCCGGCAAGCCACAGGACAAGGAGGCCGTTTCCATGCAGCCACTTTACGACGCCATCGGCTCCACGTACTGCGCCACGCGGCGGGCGGATCCCGAAATCGCCAGCGAACTCGCGCGGCTCGTGGGCGCCAGCGGAGGTTTGCGCTACCTCGACGTGGCCTGCGGCGCGGGGAATTACACGAGCGCGCTGGCCGCGCTTGGCGGTCAATGGCACGGCGTCGACATCTCCGAGGTCATGCTCGGGCAGGCAATGCGGAAGGCGGCGGACGTGGAATGGAAGATCGGAAGCGCGACCGCACTGCCCTATGAAGCCGGGCTTTTCGACGGCGCGATCTGTTCGCTTGCGATCCATCACTTTCCGGAACTGGAAGCGCCGTTCCGTGAAGTGTGGCGCGTGCTTGATGAAGGGCGGTTCGTGATCTTCACCGCCTTTCCCGAACAGATGCACGCGTACTGGCTGTGTCATTACTTTCCGGAAATGATGCGGCGTTCCGCGGAAAAAATGCCGGCGCGGGAAGCGGTCGTTTCCGCGCTGCTTGCCGCGAAGTTCGACGTCGAAAGCATCGTACCGTTCCACGTCACTGCGCGGCTCCAGGACCTGTTTCTCTATTCCGGCAAGGCGCGCCCGGAGTTGTATTTCGATCCCGCGGTGCGCGCGAACATTTCATCCTTCGCCTCGCTCTGCACCGACGCGGAGTTGCATGACGGGCTCCGCGCGCTGCGCGCGGACCTGGATTCCGGACGGTTCGCGCAGGTCGCGCAAGCCGCATCGTCATCCGGCGCGGGCGATTACGTTTTCGTGGTCGCGCGCAAGCCAAAGGTTGGCGACTGATGTTTCCGGTATGGCTGGAAGCGGGATTCTGGGGACTGGTGGCGGGATCGGCGCTGGTTGCCGGTGCGGCCATCGCGTATTTCGTCGACGTGCCGCAACGGCTCATCGGATCGGTGATGGCTTTCGGCAGCGGCGTGCTGATTTCGGCCCTGTCCTTCGACCTGATGAACGAGGCTTACCGGCACGGCGGCTTTGCCGCGACGGCGATCGGGTTTCTCGGTGGCGCGGTGATCTACACGCTCATCAACTGGTGGCTGGCAACGCGCGGCGCGCGGCACCGCAAGCGTTCGCAACAACAGCAGATTTCCGAAAAGGAGCGCGAGGGCAGCGGGCTTGCGATCGCGGCCGGCGCCCTGCTGGACGGCATACCGGAATCGATCGTCGTCGGGCTCGGCATGGTGGCGGGCGGTGGCGTGAGCGTCGTCGCCGTGACGGCATTTTTTCTTTCCAACGTGCCCGAGGGACTTTCCAGCGCGGCTGGCATGAAAAAGGCCGGACGCACGCCCGGCTATATTTTCGGCGTCTGGGGCGGCATTGCCGTCATCTCGGGCCTGGCGGCGCTGCTTGGCTACCTGTGTTTCCGGCAGGTGCCGCCGCACATCGTCGCGGCCACCATGGCGGTCGCGGCGGGCGCGATACTCGCCATGCTCGCGGACACCATGATTCCCGAAGCGTTCGAGGAAGTGCACGAATTCACCGGACTTGCCGCCGTCACCGGTTTTCTCGCCGCCTTCGCGCTGACGAAGCTGAACGGCTGAGCCGCGTCACGCGCCGGGGCCGGAAGGCACGGGCGCGCCGCCGCGCGCGTAGACATCCTCGACGCCGTCGTACGTTTTCAGCACGGCGGGCCGCGTCCCCATCGTTTCGAACCAGCGCGCGAGATGCGGAAAATCCTCCAGGCGCTGGCCGTGCGGTCCGTGCGGCACGATCCACGGGTAACACGCCATGTCGGCGATGGAATACTCGTCCGCGATGAACTCGCGTCCGGCAAGCCGCCGGTCGAGCACGCCGTAAAGACGCCGCGTTTCCTTTGTATAACGTTCGATCGCGAACGGCAGTTTCTCCGGCGCAAACACCCTGAAGTAGCCGGCCTGTCCCGCCATCGGACCCAGTCCCGCCATCTGCCAGAACAGCCATTGCAGGACGTCCTGGCGTTTGCCCGCGGGAATGAAGCGGCCGGTTTTCTCGGCGAGATAAAGAAGTATCGCGCCGGACTCGAACAGCGAAAGCGGCGCGTCATCGCAGTCCGGTTCGTGATCGACAATGGCGGGAATCTTGCTGTTCGGCGAAATGGCGAGAAATTCCGGCTTGAACTGTTCGCCTTCGCCGAGCTTCACGGGAATGACCCGAAAGGGCAGTCCGGCTTCCTCAAGGAACAGCCGCACCTTGAGGCCGTTGGGCGTCGGCGAAAAATACAGGTCGATCATCGTGCCTTTTCCTTTCAGTCCAGGAGGTCCAGCGGCGCGACGCCGTGTTCCTCGCAGTATCGGTGGTACAAGGCCAGCGGCGTGTCCGCCGTGTAGCGCGCGGCCACTTCGCCGCCGGGCGCAAGATACTCCACGGCGCCGCTGACAACGACAAGCACGATCAGCGTCTGGCCGGCGACGGCTGGATGCAACCGCCATGCGGGAATTCGCGGGCCGCCTTGCGGAAATCCTGCGCTGATTGTTCGCGTGCTAGACTCGCGCGGTCAAAACACTCCTGGGGGGGAGCCGAATGACTACCGACGCAAGAAACGAAAAGCTGTTCGCATACAGTTTCATCGTGGCTGGATTCGTCCTCGAAATCGCGGCCTGCGTGCTCATGCTGCTGATCGACGGTCCCGACAGCGTCCCACCGGGCGTGCTGATGCTGATCGCCGGCATGGGACTGCTCTTCAATGGCATCCGGCTGCTGCAGAAGCAACAGCAAGGATGATTGCGCCGTTCCAGGCGCCTGCCTGGAAACCTGCGCCGAACGTTCGCTTGTCCATGCCGGACCCTGGCGATCGAAACGCTCCTGGGGGGAGAACCTGGAATGACCACTGAAACCGGAAACAGAAAACCACTTGCCTACAGCCTCATCGCGGCCGGCTTCGCGCTCCAGCTCGGCGCCTGCGTGCTGATGCTGTTTGCCGACGGCCGGGACGTGGTCCAGCCGGGCGGCGCGATGCTGATATGCGGCATGGGGCTGGGCTGGCGGGGCATCGCGATACTGCGAAAGCAACAGCAGGGCTGATCGCTTCAGGAACCCGGGAAGGATTCGCGCCAGGCGCGAATCCTTCCCCGGGAAAATGCCGGTAAATCCCGTTCACTCGCGCACGATGGGCAGCACGATCCGCGTCGGATACGCGTCCGAATGATGGATGGTGTTGTGCGCGACGACGCCTTCGGTTTCGTCGTAGTTGTTGCCGCCGGTATTCAGGTTGCGCATGTACTGCGGGAACTTGCTCGACGAAATCTCCACGCGGATGCGATGTCCCTTTTTGAACACGTAGCTCGTGGACATCGGCGTCGGATTGATTTCATAGACTTCGCCCGGCTCCATGAAGACTTCGCGGTCGTAGCCTTCGCGATAGCGCGCGCGGAAGATCGTGTCGTCGATGTTGTATGCCCTGCCGTCCGGCCAGACGTCCACCAGCTTGACCGTGAAATCCGTGTCCTTCGCGTCGGAGGAGACATACAGCGTCGCACGCACGCTGCCGGTCACCTCGGTGTCCTCCGCGAGCGGCTCGCTGGTGTAGACGAGCACGTCGGCGCGGGCTTCGATGGCGCGCTGGTCGTAGCTGCCGCCGGGCGCGGCGCCGCGGTTGCAGCAGACGCCGCCGCCGAGCGCCGGCACGGGATTCATGGGATCGTAGGTGAAGGTGTCGGCGGGCGCGCCATCGGGCGGCTCGGGGCCGAGCCGGCCGTCGCCGAACACGCTGTTGGCATGTCCGCCGCTTGTCACGTACCACGATACCGGTTTTGCGGCGGCGGGCGGCCAGGTGTCCGATGACGCCCACGCGTTGCGGCCCATCGTGTAGTACTGCACGCGCGGCGTCGATTCCTCGAAACCGTTCGACGCTTCCTTCAGGTAATGATCGAAGAATCCGAACACCTGCTCGTACAGCGGGAACGACGGCCGGCCGACGTTCAACTCGCCGACGATGAGATCCTGGTACTCGGGAATGCGATAGAACCCGCAGTGGAGGGTCGGTGCGACGAGCATGTACTGGCCTTCGCGAACCGCAGGGTCGGAGGCGTTCTCGCGCACGTGGTTGAACATCGCAAGATTCGGCCCCTGGCTCACGTCGAACCAGGTATTGAACCAGAAGGCGGGCACGCCGAAGTCCTCGTTTTCGTGATACAGGCCGCCTTCGTACCAGGCCGGATCGCCGGGTTTTCTCGCCAGCAGTTCCGCGCCGGGCCCCGCGTTGGCGCCCGCGCTTTTCAGCCAGTCGATCGCCGGCAGGCTCTCCAGGTGCTTTTTCCAGTCGACCTCGGGCATGTCGGGCGCGAGGTCGTAGAGCTTGCGCAGGCGCTGGAGCTGGGCCTGGCTCAGGTCGCCGGGGAATTGCGGGCGAATGTTCTGCTGCACGCTGTAAAGCCAGACGCTGAACAGCGTCTGGTGAACGCCGCCCTTGTACCAGTTGCCCTGCTCGTGGAATTCGCCGACCGTTCCGATGCCGGCGCCGGCCGACATCGGCACCATCGCCTTGTGCGCCGGATGATCCTTCGCCGCCAGCGCGAGCTGCCACTCGGCGCTGGACGAACAGCCGATCGTTCCGACGTTGCCGTTCGACCACTCCTGCTCGGCGATCCAGGTGAGCGTGTCGTATCCGTCCGTGCGCGGATGCCCGAGAATTTCCCATTCGCCTTCCGAGTAGTACCGGCCGCGCTCGTTCTGCACGACAAAGGCATAACCGCGTTCGAGCGCCTCGATGGCCCACTCGAGCTGCGCGCCGGCAATCCTGTTGAAGTTGTAGGGTGTCTTCACGAGGATCACGGGGAAGGGGCCTTCGCCTTCCTTCGGCAGGTACACGTCCGTCGCGAGCTCGACGCCGTCACGCATCGGCACCATGACCATGGTTTCCGCTTCGGAAATCGCCTTGAACTTTGCCGCGTTCTCGTCGTCCCGGGCGAGGCCCGGCCAGGCGGCGCCGGCCAGCAGCGCGAGGCAAAGAAATTGCGCGAGCGGGCGCGCGGATTTTCTGCGGATGATTTGCATGGGGTGACTCCTTGTTCCGGGTTGTTTTGGCGGGAGAGGCTATGCCGACGCCGGGGCAGCGTCAAAGCGGCTCAGATCCAGCGGCGCACGGATCGCCGGTACGCGCGGTATTCCTCGCCGAACAGCGCTTCCAGCGCGCGCTCCTCGGGTGCGACCTGGAAGCGGTTCATGTAAATAATGAATGCCGCCACCGCCAGCAGCGCCGCCAGGTTGCCCAGGAAAACTCCCCACGCCGCAAGCAGCAGCGCGAAACCGAGATACATCGGATTGCGCGAATACCGGTAGATGCCCGCGACCACGAGTTTCGACGCGCGTCCCGGATCGAGCGGGTTGGTCGTCGTGCCCGCGCGCTGAAACGACAGCACGCCGGCGGCGCACACCGCAATCCCGGCAAGCGCAGGCAATAGCGCGACAACCCGGATGCCGGGAAAGGAGAACGACAGCGCGGGGACGAAGCGGTCGAGCAGCCACATCAGCAGCGCGACAGCGAACACGACAACGAGAGGAGGAATCCGTGGGTTCACCGGCAATCCTTCAGCGTGAATGGACTGGCGGGAGAATAGGAAAGAGAAGCGGCGTCACGCAACCGCACGCCTACCGGCGTTCGCGTATCGCATCCACCAATTGCCGCTTCGACATGCCGCTGCGCCCCGGGATGTGCAGTTCCTTCGCGAGTTCGTAGAGTTCTTCCTTCGTGCTGTCTTCGAGCGGCTTCGCGCTTGCGCCGACGGGATGGCGGCGGCTTTTTTCCTCGCGCCTGCCGCGCGATTCCTCGCGCTTCGCCGGCTTCGGTTCCGCGGGCGTGCCGCCCTGCAGCCGCTCCTTCAGCACCTGCATGAGATCGATGACGTTGTCCTCTTCCGCTTCCGCGGCTTCTTCTTCCGGCGCCTTGACCACGTCCTTGCCGGCCTTGATCTTCTTCTGCACGGTTTCCAGCACCAGCCGCGTGTGGCGATCGTTCAGTTCGTCGCGATCGAGTTCCTTCGCCGCCAGCGCCTTCATCGCCTTCTGCATTCGCGCGACCTGTTCCTTAGCGGCCTTTTTCAATGCGGGCAGGCCGACGTCCTCGGGCGTGCGCACTTCGTCGTGAAAGGGCAGCGTCTCCGCGCGCAGGATGCCGCGTTCCGCCATGATCGCGACGAGGTATTCCTTGCCGCGCATGACGAAGGTCGCGATGCCCGCGCGCCGTTCATCCTCCATGCTTTTCGCCAATAAACGATACGCCTTGGTGGCGCCTTCGTCGGGCACGAGGAAATACGCGCGCTCGAACCAGATGGGATCGATGTCGTCCAGCGGCACGAAGCGCTTGAGATCGATCTCCTGGGACTTCTCCGGCGCGAGATCCTCGAGTTCCTTGTCCTCGACGACAACGTAATGGTGTTCGCCGGCCTTGTAGCCGCGCACGATGTCGTCCGCGGAAAGCGCCTTCTGCTCGTGCTCGCAGAAATAGCGCCGGCTCAGCGGCGTGCCGCTGTCGTCGACCATCTTCAGCGACACGCGCCTGCTGCGATTGGCGGGAAACAGGCTGACCGGCAGGCTCACCAGCCCGAACGCGATCACGCCCGACCAGAACGGCCGCGGGCGAACGCGTTCCTCGTCGTCACGATCCTCAGGCATGGCGCCGCTCCTGTTTCAGGCTGGCTTCCAGCGCTTTCGCGAGATCTTCCGACGGCGGCGGCCGGCGGAACGGCACGACCTTCACGCTGCGCCCTTCCTGTTTGGCGGCGAGCAGCTCGAGCACGCGTTCGCGGTATTCGTCGCGGTAGTTCTCCGGCTCGAACTTCGACTCGAGCATCCCGATCAACTGGCGCGCCATGGACAGTTCCCGTTCGTCCAGCGGTTTGCCGCGCGGCGCTTCCAGCGATTCCACCGGGATGACTTCCTCGGCATGCCGCAGCGACATCAGCATGGGATAGCCTTCGTGCACGCGCAGCGCGCCGATGTATTCCTTGTTGCGCATCACCCAGTGGGCGAGACCTTCCATGTTCGCGCTTTCGAGTCCTTCGGCCATCGCGAAGTAATCGTCGCCCGGTCCGTCGGGACCGAGGTAGTAGGGACGGTCGTACCAGCGGTGATCGATCTCGTGCTTCGGCAGGAAATGCAGGATCTCGATGTCGCGCGACTTCTCCGGCTCCAGCGCGTCGAGCTCTTCCTTGTCGAGCATGACGAGATCGCCCTCGTCCGTGACGAAGGCGCGCTTCGTTTCCGCCCACGGGACGATCGCATCCGTTTCGGGATTCACCATCGCCTGTTTCACCGGGAACCTGTCCTTCCGGTGCAGCAGCCGAAAGTGCACGTCGCGATCCTCGATACCCGAAAAGAGTTTCACCGGCACATTCACGTCGCCGAAACGTATGACGCCTTTCCACATCGCCCGTGCCGCCATCATTCGCCTCCTTCAAGGCCGACCGCCCTGCGCATCTTCGCGGTGATGCTTCTGCCCGCCGCCGCGAAGCCTTCCCAGGGATCCTCGTTCAGCGCGCCGAGCCGGCGGCGCAGGTTGCCTATGTTGTAACGGTCCGAACGCAGCGCTTCGCCGACTTCATCCCAGCGCAGGGGAACGGCTGCCGTTGCGCCCTCGCGCGCGCGCAGCGAGTACGACGCGATCGCGGTCTGGCCGCGGCCGTTGCGCAGGTAATCGATGAATATCCTGCCGCGCCGTTTCGTTTTGGAAAGATTCGTCGTCAGGCGTTTCGGATCGTCCTGCGCGTGCCGTTCGGAAACCGCTTTCGCGAAATCCTTCACTTCGTTCCAGTCCGCTTCCGGCTTCAACGGCACCACGAGATGAAAGCCCTTGCCGCCGGTGGTGCGCGGAAAACTCGCAAGACCCAGCGCGTCGAGACGGTCGCGCAGGCCGGTCGCCGTGTGCAGCACGCGCGACCACGCCACGCCTTCCGACGGATCGAGGTCGAAGATCATCATGTCCGGACGCTCCACGTCACTGACCTTGCTGCCCCATGGGTGGAATTCAAGCGTTCCCGCCTGGACCAGCGCGACGATGTCGGCGATGGTGCGGACATAGACGTATTCCTTGAGGCCCTTCTTCTCCTGCACGGAAATCCGCGGCAGGCCTTTCGCCATCGCCTGGCGCGGATGCTTCTGGAAGAAGCATTCTTCGCGCCAGCCTTCCGGGCAACGCAGCAATGACAGCGGACGTTCGGCGAGCAGCGGCAGGATGTAGTCCTGGATCTCCTCGTAATACCGCGCAAGATCGAGCTTGGTGACGCCGAGTTCGGGATACATGACGCGCTCGGGATGGGTGATGCGCACGCCCGCCACCGTCGCGCCGGCCTTGCGGCGGCGCGGCGCGGTTTCGGTTTCGCGTGTTGAAGCTTGTTCCTGCATGTCGACGGCCTCGTTCAGGACGATTTCGCGCGCATCGCGGTCCTCGCGCAATCCGCGGAACACCGGGTGTCGCAGCCGGCCGTCGCGGGTGCGTTCGGTGAACTCGACTTCCACCACGATTTCCGGTTTCACCCAGTGCGCGCCGCGCGAATCCGGCACGTCGTCACGGAAAGGGCGCGCGTCGGTTTCCCGCGCCGCCAGCATTTCGTGAAGCTGCTCGATCTGCCGGTTGCTGAAGCCCGTTCCGGTGCGGCCGGCATACGCGAATTCGCCGTTCGCGTAGGCGCCGAGCAGGAGAGAGCCGAAACCTTCGCGGCTGCCGCCGGGTTCCGTGAAGCCGCCGACCACGAATTCCTCGTGCTGCGTGCATTTCACTTTCCGCCATTGCTTGCCGCGGCCGGCGCGGTAATGACTGTTCGCGCGCTTGGAGAGAATGCCCTCGAGGCCGAGCCGGCACGCCTGCTCGAAAAACGCCGCGCCCTGCCCCTGGAGGTGATCCGAGTAACGCACGGTCCTTTTGTCCGGAAAGGCGGCGGACTCCAGCAATTGCGCGAGCGCCTGCTTGCGGTCGAGCAGCGTCGCGCCGGAAAGATCGTGACCGTCGAGATGAACGAGATCGAAAACCTGGTAGGCGAGATTCGCCGTCCTGCCATTGCTGATCGCTTCCTGCAGGTGACGGAAGCTCGTGAATCCGCCCGGCAGCATCGCGACGATTTCACCGTCGAGGACCGCATTCTTCACGGGCAGCGCTTCGAGCGTTTCGGCGAGCGTTGCAAAGCGGTGCGTCCAGTCGTGGCCGTTCCGTGTCGTGAGTTTCACCTTGCCGTCGCGCAGGCTCGCGATGACGCGATAGCCGTCGAACTTGATTTCATGAATCCAGCCGTCGCCGCCGGGCGGGGCATCCGACGTGCCGGCAAGTTGCGGCCTGAAGGTTTTCGGAAACGGCGCCTTGCGCGCGCCTGCGATATCCGATGCCGCCGGCGGCCGTATCCGTTCGACGATTTCACCCTTGATCCACGCGTTGTCGCGGTCGCGCGCGATCTCGTCCATGCTGCGGCCGCTGGCGACGCTTCTGTCGTCCGGTTCGAGTTTTCCTTTTCCCGGATCGCTGCGCTTGATCAGCAGCCAGTTCTTCCCCTCCTTGCCGCGTCCCTTCATGCGAGTGCGCACCAGCGTCCACGCGCCCTTGAGCTTCTGTCCTTCGAGAATGAAATCCAGGTGGCCTTCCTTGTTCTTGCCGTTCAGGCGCCAGCGTCCCGCGTCCCAGAGCATCACGGTGCCGCCGCCGTATTCTTCCTGCGGAATCACGCCCTCGAAGCCGCCGTACTCCAGCGGATGGTCTTCGACTTCCACCGCCAGGCGCTTCTCGCCGGGCTCGAGGCTCGCGCCCTTCGGCAGCGCCCAGCTCCTGAGCACGCCGTTCTGTTCCAGGCGCAGGTCGAAGTGATCGTGGCTTGCCGCGTGCTGGTGCATCACGTACAGGCAGCCTTCCTCGACGGCGGCATCCGCGCCGGACGGCTCCAGCGTGCGCGTGAAGTCGCGCTTGCGGCGGTATTCCTTCAGCCGTTTGTCGATATCCCGGGCGGACGGTTCCTGCATCGCGAATTCCGCGTGGCCTTTTCATGAGGTATGCAAGCAGTGACGGGGAATTCAAGGGCGCGCTTATGTCGCATCGGTGGAATACGTCGCATACCCGACTGCGGCGACGGCGTCGCTGTGCAAGTGTTGAGCGATGAAAAGGTCACACGAGCGGGCAGAAGTCCTGGAGCATCACACCGATCCGCTGGAAAACCGCATCCTCGCCGCGCTTGGCGAAGACGAGCGCGCACGGCTGATGCCGCACCTCGAATTCATGGAGATGAAGCTTGACGAGATCATTCACCGTTTCGATGAAGCGCCCGAGTACGCGTGGTTTCCCGTCGACGGCCTGATATCGCTGTTGTGCGTCATGGAGAACGGCGCCTCCGCCGAGGTGTCGATCACGGGCAACGACGGCATGCTCGGCGTCGGCCTGTTCATGGGCGGCGGCGCGTCGCCGGGCCAGGCGGTCGTCCAGGCGGCCGGGAGCGCGTGGCGCCTGCCGGCGGATGCGCTGAAGGAAGAGTTCCGGCGCGGCGGCCGCCTGCAGGAAGTGCTGTTGTGCTACACGCAGTGCCTGATGATGCAGATGGCGCAGACCGCCGTCTGCAATCGCTATCACTCCGTTGAGCAGCAGCTGTGCCGTTGGCTGCTGATATCGATTGACCGCCTGCCGACCAACCGCCTGCTGATGACGCACGGTCTCATTTCCGACATGCTCGGCGTCCGCCGTGAAAGCGTGAGCGAAGCCTCGGGAAGACTGCAGAAACTCGGCGCGATACGAAACACGCGCGGCCGCATCGAAGTGCTCGATCGCCCCCTGCTCGAGAAACTTGCCTGTCCCTGCTACGCCGTCGTCAAGCGCGCAACCGACAGGGTGCAGGCCGACTGCCGCTTCTGATTCCCTTTCAACGCCGATGTCCGAACGGCGACCGCCTTCGCCGCGCGGCATCCTTTGCCGCAACAATGTCCACACGCGCCGTGAAAGTACGGCAACGTACAGACCGGACATTGTTCGGACGGTAAAGTAAAAAAAAGCCGATTGCGCCCGCCCGAAATCCCGTCGTCATCTCAGGAAACACGCGTTTGCGTAACGTCCGGCAGGAAACGCCGCCGCCGGACACGGGCCTGAAGCAGAAGAAAGGGAACGCGAACAGTGCGAACACCGGAAAAAGAATTCGCAACGTCAAACCGGATCATCGCAGCGCTGGCCATGGCCGAACGGACGGACGTCTGTCGCCGCTGCACGATAGTGGACCTTTCGGCGGGCGAGGTCATCGCCGAATCCGGCATGCCGATACGGCACGTCTACTTTCCCCTCACGGCGTTCATTTCATCGATTGCCACCGTCAACGGGCAGAGCAGCCTCGAGGTTTCGCTGGTCGGCCGGGAAGGCGCGTTCGGCGTGTCGCTGGCGATGGGCGTCGGCGTCTCGGCGTGGCGCGCGAAGGTCCAGGGAAGCGGCAGCGCGATGCGCATGTCGGCGGAGGATTTCCGCACGGTGCTGAACGTCAACCCGGGTTTGCGGCGAATCCTGCAGCGCTATGTGCACGTCCTGGTTTCGCAGATTGCCCAGGTCGCCATCTGCGCCTGCTATCACCTTGTCGAGGAGCGCCTCGCCCGCTGGATGCTGATGAGCCACGACCGCGCGGTTGCCGACACGTTTCATGTCACCCATGAACAGCTCGCCGACATTCTCGGCGTACGCCGCGCCGGCATCAGCATGGCCGCGGCTTCATTGCAGGCGCGCGAGCTGATTCGCTACACGCGCGGCAAGGTGACCGTCACGGACCGCAAGGGCCTGGAGGCCGCCGCCTGCGATTGCTATGCGGCGACAGAGAGCATCTACGCGAGTTTCCTGGGCTGATACCGCGCCGCGAATGCCAGTGTTTTCTCCGGTTCGATGACCGCCTGTCCCTGCGATAGGCTCCATGGATGGCCGCAGGCAGTTCAAGAACCGTCATCTACGCCGCCATCCTCGGCAATCTTGCGATTGCGGCCGCGAAGTTCACGGCCGCAGGCGTGACGGGCAGTTCCGCCATGGTTTCCGAAGGCGTCCATTCCCTTGTCGATACGGGCAACGGCCTGCTGCTGCTGCTCGGAATACGCCGCAGCCGGCTGCCGCCGGATCGCGAGCACCCGTTCGGCCGCGGCAAGGAGCTTTATTTCTGGGCGCTTATTGTCGCGATACTGATCTTCGCCGTCGGCGGCGGAATTTCCGTGTATGAAGGCATCAGGCATCTGCAACACCCGGAGCCGCTGACCGACCCCGCATGGAACTACGCGGTGCTGGGATTCGCGATGATCGCGGAAGGCATCGCCTGGACGATCGCGCTGCGCGAGTTCCGGCGAATCAAGGGCGACGCCGGCTACCTTTCGACAATCCGCCGCAGCAAGGATCCGACAAAGTACGTGGTCCTGCTCGAAGACAGCGCGGCAATGCTCGGCCTGATCGCCGCGTTCGCCGGCATTTACTTCGGGCACACGCTCGGCATTCCCGCGCTGGACGGCGTCGCATCGCTGGTCATCGGCGCGTTGCTCGCGGGCGTCGCGATCTTCCTCGCGCACGAATGCAAGGGCCTGCTGATCGGCGAGGGCATCAGCCGGGCGATGTCGGAAAGCATTCGCGCCATCGTCGATTCCGACCCTGCCGTCGTGACGCTCAAGCGCGGGCTGTCCATGCACCTCGGCCCGAACGAGGTGCTGCTGACGATGGAGATCGAGTTCAAGCCCGAGCTTTCCGCCGCCGATGTCGCCGCGACGATCGACCGCATGGATCGCCGCATCCGCGCGGCGCACGCGGAAATCCGCTACGTCTTCGTAGAAGCGCAATCGATCGCGAAGCAAGGCGGCGTTGCCTGATCGCTTGCTCAGGAGCGCGCGGCGCGGCGCCGCTCCAGCCATTGGGCCGCCAGCCAGCAGAACGCGGCCCAGGCGGCGCCGGCCAGCCAGCCGGCGATCACGTCGGTCGGCCAGTGCACGCCGAGGTAGACGCGGCTCGCGCCGACAAGCACGGTGACGAGCACCGCGACCAGCAGCAGGTAGAGCTTCACGCGGCGCGGGAGATCGAGGCGGACCAGCAGCGCGGCGAGGGTGAAGTAGGTGACGGCCGCCATCATGGAATGACCGCTCGGAAAGCTCGCGGTCTGAACGATGACTTCATGCGGGACGAGATCGGGCCGTGGCCTGTCGAAGCCGTGCTTCAGCAGGGTGGTGAGCAACTGGCCGCCGGTCACGGCGATGGCGATGAAAAGCGCGGTGCGGAAGCGGCGTGAAATGCACAGGTAGCCGAGCGTCGCGAGCACGATGAATGTCAGTACGCCGATCCCGCCGAGCGCGGTGAAGTCGCGGCCCGTTTCCTCGATCCATCCGGGACCGAGCATGTCGGTGCGGTCCGCCGGATTCCGCAGCGCGAGCAGCAGCATTTCGTCGATCTCGCGCGTCTCGCCTTCCGTCACGTCGTCGGCAAGTTCCGCGAACGCCCATGCGCCGCCGCAGAACACGGCCAGCAGCAGTATCGCCTGCAGGCGGTGCACGCCGAGGGTTGCCGGCAGGGCGAACAGGCCATCGAGCGCATGCCGCAGGCGGCGCTGAAGCATTCCGCCGCTCCCGTTACGGCCGCTCGATGCAGACCGCGTACACTTCCACGCGTTCGCCGCGCGGCCAGCCGCCGCCGATCACGAGCCGCAGCGCGTCGAAGGGCTGGTCGGTCCGAAGGCCGATCATCCTGCGCACGCCGTCGCCGGCGTCATGCAGCGGCAATGTGCGGCTGGCGACCGGCGTGCCGTCGCGCAGCGCTTCGATCCTCAAGCCGAAGTTGATGCCGTAGGTCAGCGCCTGGCGGGGCAGCGCAACCATGAACGCCGCGCGGCCGCCGGCGGTCAACGGCGTTTGCGCGGTCAGGCGAACATGGCCGTAACCCGACTGGTTTTCCCGTCCCTGCGCGTCCGGCACCACGACAAACGCGCTGTTGCCCAGGCTTTCGTCCCAGAGGTTGTAGAGCGCGGCGTAACGGCAACCGGTGCACGCGTGGACAAGCTCGCCGGTGATTTCGCCGGGTTCCGATTCAAGCGCCATGAGATCGCCGCCGGGTCCGCAGCTCAGCGTGCCCTCCGTATCGCAGACGTCGCCCCGGCCGTCGCGGTCGCTGTCGTCCTGCCCGGCGTTCGGTATCCAGGGGCAGTTGTCGACGGTGTTCTCGAAACCGTCGCCGTCGTTGTCCGCGTCGCAGGTGTCGCCCTGCTCGTCGCCGTCGAAATCCCGCTGCTTGAGCCGGTTGCGGGGAACCGGGTTCGGGATTGCGGGACAGTTGTCGTCCCAGTCCGGGACCGCGTCGCCATCCCGGTCGGTCACCGCATCGCAGACGTCGCCGATGCCGTCCTTGTCCGTGTCGGACTGGCCGGGGTTGTGGATGACAAGGCAGTTGTCCATGGCGCCGATGACGCCGTCGTTGTCGGCGTCAATCTCGCACGCGTCGCCGAAACCGTCGCCGTCCGCATCGTCCTGGCCCGCGTTCGGCGTGTACGCGCAGTTGTCGTCCGCATCGGCGATGCCGTCATTGTCGTCGTCACCTTCGCAGGCATCGCCGGCGCCGTCGCCATCGGCGTCTTCCTGTCCGGCGTTCGGCAGGGCGCGGCAGTTGTCGCCGGGCGCGCCATGGCCGTCGTCGTCGTGATCGACCCAGTTGGCGTCGCACGCCATGTCGCGGCCGTCGCCGTCGACATCCTCCTGCTGTGGATTGGCATCAATGGGGCAGCTGTCGTGCGGCGGCAGGTGGCCGTCGTTGTCGACGTCGCCGCTGCAGGCGTTGCCCCGCCCGCCGTCCGGCCACGCGGCATGATCGGCCTGGTCGGGATTGACGATCGCCGGGCAGTTGTCGACGCCGTCGGGAACGCCGTCCCTGTCGAGGTCATCCGGCAGCGCGCTTTCGCAGGCGTCGCCGATGCCATCGCCGTCACGGTCGCCCTGGCCGGTGTTGGAGATTGCGGGGCAGTTGTCGGCGGTATCGGGCACAGTGTCGGCATCGTCGTCCGCGTCACAGGCGTTGCCCGCGCCATCGGCATCGGTGTCGCGCTGGTCGGGGTTGCGGTCGTCGGGACAGTTGTCGATAGCGTCTTCGACGCGGTCCGCGTCGCGGTCGGGGAAGAAGTCGCAGGCATCGCCCTTGCCGTCGCCGTCGCTGTCGAGCTGCCCGGGGTTGGCGTTCGACGGGCAGTTGTCCTCGCTGTCGCGCACGCCGTCGTCGTCGGTGTCGAAATCGCCGGCGTCGGGATCGCAGAGATCGCCGATGCCATCACCGTCGCCGTCGGCCTGGCCGGTATTCGAAACGGCGGGACAGTTGTCCGCGCCGTCGCCGATGCCGTCGCCGTCACCGTCATCGAGGCCGTCACACCCATTGCCGATGCCGTCGCCGTCGCTGTCGTCCTGGCGTGGATTGATGTCGAGCGGGCAGTTGTCGATGCCGTTCATGAAGCCGTCGCCGTCGGTGTCCTCATCGCAACAGTCGCCAGCGCCGTCGCCGTCCGCGTCCACCTGTTCGGGGTTCGGCATGCGCGGACAGTTGTCGACGCTGTCGTCGATGCCGTCGCGGTCGCCGTCGGTCGCGCTGTCGCAGGCATCGCCGATGCCGTCGCTGTCCGCGTCTTCCTGGCCGGTGTTCGCGACGTGTTCGCAGTTGTCGATGGTGTTGCTGATCCCGTCGCCGTCGAGATCGCCGTCGCAGGCGTTGCCGACGCCATCGTCGTCCTGGTCGGTCTGCAGTTCGTTGGCGGTGGCGGGACAGTTGTCGGCCGAGTTCGGAATGCGATCGCCGTCCGCATCCTCGTTGCACGCGCCGGAGGATTTCCCGGTGACGGGACAATCCGCGGCGGAGTCGTCATTGCCCGCGGTCCCGTTGTCATCGGCGGCGGCGTCGCCCGGTTCCGGCACGGCCGTGTTCCGTTCGTCGGCGGCCGCGGTTTCGCCGCCGCCCGCGGCGCCGGAATTGCAGCCCGCCAGCACGAGCGGACCCGCGGCCAGCACCATGAGAACAGGGAAGAAGGAGCGAAGCGTCAAGGTCACGGCGGTCACCCGGTTGTCGTGGGAAAAAATGTTTTTCTTTTGGTTCTCAATACGCTTCGGGACTGCGGCTTGGCACTCCGTGATTCGGGGAAATTGCGATCATGGCCTCGGGTGAACGCTGCAGCGCGGGCGTGAACCGCAGTAGGGGGAACGATGTAGCCGGGCTTGCATCCCGCGGAGCCTGCGCCAGACTCGGGGTTTTTCAACAACTCAGGGATGAGGACATGAAGACAGGCTTCCTTCTGCTGTCGTGCCTGCTGGCGTCAACGCTCTTCGCGGGCGAGCCGCTGCCGCCGCGCCTGATGCTGGCCACGGTCTACGAACCCGGCATCGACGTTTCCGAATACTGGATAAGCGAAAAGCTCGACGGCGTGCGCGGGCACTGGGACGGCGAGCGCCTGCGCACGCGCGGCGGTCACGCCGTTCCCGCGCCGGCGTGGTTCACGGCGGGCTGGCCGCGTGTGCCGATGGACGGCGAGCTGTGGATTGCGCGCGGCCGCTTCGAAGACGTCAGCGCGATCGTCCGCACCGGCGAGCCCGTCGACGCGAGCTGGCGGAAAGTGCGCTTCATGGTTTTCGACCTGCCGGGCGACGGCGGGCCTTTCGAAGCGCGCGTCATGCACATGCGCGAGCTGCTCGACGATCCCGCGATTCCCTGGCTGCGCCCGGTCGCGCAGTTCCGCGTCGAGGACGCCGGCGCGCTCGATGCGGCGTTCCGCAAGGTTGTCGCCGCAGGCGGTGAAGGACTGATGCTGCATCATCGCGACGCGCGCTACCGTGCGGGCCGCAGCGACCGGCTTCTCAAGTACAAGCCGTATGAAGACGCCGAGGCGCGGGTCATCGGCCACGTGCCCGGCCAGGGCAAGTACGAGGGCATGCTGGGCGCGCTGATCGTCGAGCGGCCGGACGGCCTGCGCTTTCGAATCGGCACGGGTTTCACGGATGCCGAGCGCGCCGACCCGCCGCCGGCGGGAAGCTGGGTGACTTACCGCTACAACGGCTTCACCTCGAACGGCCTGCCGCGTTTCGCGCGCTTTCTGCGTGTCCGTCATGACGTGCCCCCGGAGCTGCGCCGCCGCTGACATCCCCAATATGGGGGATGCCGGGTCCCGGACAATGAGAAAAACTGGACGGAGCGCCCCCCGGAATTCGGGCGGGGCGAGAGTTCGTGCTGTTCCATTCAGGCTCTCCAGGGGGTTCCCATGTTCAACAGAAAATCGATTCTTGCGTTGCTGGCGGCGCTGTTGCTCGCCGCGTGCGGTGGCGGCGGCAGCGATACGGGTGGCGACAACGGTGGCGACAACGGTGGTGACAACGGCGGCGATGACACGCAGAACCTGACCGGCGTGTTCGTTGACAGCGCCGTCGGCGGCATCGGCTACCGGACCGAGACGCTGGAAGGCGAGACCAATGCCGACGGCGAATTCGAGTACGTCGCCGGCGAGACGGTCACGTTCTTCATCGGTGATGTCGAGCTGCCCGGCGTCGCGGCCGGCGCCATGATCACGCCGCTGGATATCTTCGAGACGGAAGATTTCGAGGACACGCGCGTCGCCAATCTCGCCCGCCTGCTGCAAAGCCTCGACGAGGACGGCGATCCGGAAAACGGCATCGCGCTCGGCGACGCCGCGCATTCGGCCGCGGCCGGCGTGACGCTCGACTTCAACGTGCCGGCGGAAACCTTCGCGGCGAACGCGGATGTCATCAACCTCGTTTCCAACGGTGGCGGACCCGGCACCCTGGTGGACGCGGACGAGGCGTTGGCGCACCTGCGCGAACTGTCCCTGGTGGGCAGCTGGCAGGTGTCGGGCGGCGACAACGAATACGCCGTCATCACCTTCATGGCGGACGGCACGTACCTGATAGCGGAAGGCGATCCGGCGGACGATTCCGGCAAGCCGGGCATCGAGTACGGCAGCTACGAGTGGGACCCGCTGGCCTGGGAATTCTCCGTGACCGTGGAGACCGACACCAATGGCGACTGGGGCCTGTCGAGCATGCGCGAGGATTTCGAACTGGAGCGCGACGGCGCCGACTTCATCGCGCGCGAGACGATCGACGGCGAGGTGGATGAAGCGCGCTTCACGCGCATCGAATCCGCGGAGGACCCGCTGGTCGGCGGCTGGATCCTGAAGAACGCGGAAAAGATCATCCTGCTCGTGTTCAACGGCACCTATTACGCCCATGCGGAGATCGGCGACGACGTCGGTGACGGCGGCTACACCGGACCGGAGTTCGGAACATACACGTGGAACGCGGAGACCGGCGAGCTTTCCACCGCACCGGAAGTGGACCACAACGGCAGCTGGGGGCCGGGCGGCGAAACGATGGTGATTGCCGTGGAAGGCGACGAACTGACGATCGATCCCAACGACGACGAAGCGATCGCGTTTGCGCGCGTGAAGTGACGGGCGCAATCGCGCGCGGGAAAAACGGCGCCCTCGGGCGCCGTTTTTTTTCACGCGTTCCGCTTACGGCTGTTCGCCGGCAAGCCACGCCAGCATGGCGGTGTACATCTCCAGGTTCAGCGTCATCTGCTTGCGCGTGATGAACTCGTGCGTCGAGTGTCCGGTGTACGGCACGCCGGGCATGGCCGGGCCGAAGTTCACCGCGTTCGGCACCAGGCGCGCGAAAGTGCCGCCGCCGATGCTGATCGGCTTTGGGTTCTCGATGCCGGTGTAGTGTTCGAACACCGCAAGCAGCGGCGCGACCTGCGCGGGACGTTCCGGCAGGTACGCTTCCGCGAGATGCACGCGCACGGCCGGCGGCGCGGTGCCGCGCTCTTTCGCCCACGCCGCGATCGCGGCGCGAATTTCGGCTTCGAGCGTCGCCGCGCTCTTGCCCGCCGGCGCGCGCGTGTTGATGCCGAGCGACACGCCCTCGTCCGTCGTGCGCACCATGCTGAGGTTCACTGTCAGCGGGCCCATGAAGGGATGCGCGTAGGCGATGCCGCCGAAGCGCTCGCCGTGAATGCCGGTGCCGACGAGCGTGTTGATGAAATCGAGCGCGCGACCCGCGGGCGTCGGCGCCAGCTCCTCGCCGGCAAGCAGCGCGGCCGCGTGCGTGATCGCGTTGACGCCGTTCCACGGTTCGGAGGAATGCGCCGCCTTGCCGTGCGCGCGAATCGTGAGCAGGCCGTCGCGCTGCCCGATATCCACGCTCATGCCGTCCGGCAGGCCGCCTGCACGCGCGCGGATGCGTTCGATCATGTCAGCGGACGCGCCGCGAATGACGATCGTCGCGCTGCCCGGCACCTGGCTCATGAACGCGCCGCCTTCCAGCCGCTCGACGCTTGCGCCTTCGAACGACGGCGACGCCCCAGCCGGAAAGCTCACCCACGTGCCGCCCCAGCCCTTTTCCGCCACCACGACCGGGTAGCTCGCGTCGATGCCGATGTTCATTTCCGGCGGCGTGTAGCGTTCCAGCACTTCCAGGAACGGCGCGTGATCGGATTCCTCGGTGAGTCCCACGATCAGTTCGATCCGCCGCGTCAGCGGCAGGCCGAGATCCTTGATCGCCTTCATCGCGTACATCGCGGTCGCAATCGGCGCCTTGTCGTCCTCCGCGCCGCGCGCGATCAGCTTTCCGGGCTCCGATTCGGTGTCGAGCTCGAAGGGCGGCGTGCGCCACTTCGACGCATCCGCCGGCTGCACGTCGCCGTGCGTGACCACGCCGACGCGCGCTTCGGCGTCGCCAAGGCCGATCACGAGCACCGCGCCGTAGTCGGTGAAGTCCAGGCCGAGCGCCTGCGCCTGTTCGCGAAGACGGTTTGCGAAACCGCGGAACTCGGGGTTTTCGGCGTTCGCGACGCCTTCCTTGTGAACGGTGCGGAAACGCACGAGCTCGGCGAGCAGCTCGACCTGTTCATCGTCGTATTCCGCCACCGCGTGCGCGGCGGCTTTCATGGCGTGCGGCGGAAGGTCGCTGGCGGCGGCGGGAGCCGCGCCAAGCGCCAGCAACGGGAGAAGCAGGGGAAGGCGAATCATGGGGGACCTCTCGTAACCGGTGATTGTTGTTTGAGGGGTTACACCCTAACCAAGGCGCCGAAACCGGTCAAGGTATGTATGCCGGTTACACGCCACGGTGAAAAACCGGGAAACTTTCCGGCTGCGGTTGACAGCGGCCAACCCTCGGACTATTTTACCCATTAGTTAATTAACCAGTCGGTTTATCAGGAAATGCAGAACGACCGTCTCAGCGCCGTTTTCTCGGCCCTCGCCGATCCCACCCGGCGCGCGATCCTCGCGCGCCTGGCTGCGGGCGAGATGTCCGTGAAGGAACTCGCCGAGCCCTTTGAAATGAGCGCGCCCGCCATATCCAAGCACCTGAAGGTGCTGGAAAAGGCCGGCTTGATCGCGCGCGGCCGCGCGGCGCAGTGGCGGCCGGCGCGGCTTGCGGCGGAACCCTTGAAGGACGTCGCGGACTGGGTCGGGGAGTACCGGCGGTTCTGGGAACAGAGCTTCGACCGGCTGGACGACTACCTGCAGGTGCTGCAGGCGAAAGAGGCGCGCAAGACGCGCGAGGAATGAACGCATGCACGCCCTGGCCATCCTGCTCGAGCGCTGCCGGCGGTTCTGGCAACAGAGCTTCGACCGGCTGGACGACTATCTTGTGAAGGTGCAGGCGAAGAGCGGGCAGCAGAGGAGAAAACGATGAGCGCCACCGCCATGAAACCTGCGGGCGTCACGCATGCCGACGGCGTGCTGGTCATGACGCGCCATTTCGACGCGCCGCGCGAGCGCGTGTTCGACGCCTGGACGAAACCCGAGCATTTCGCGCAGTGGTTCGGGCCGAGGGGCGCGAGCATGCCGCGTTGCGCTGTCGACCCGCGTGCCGGCGGCGTGCTCCATTTTTTCATGCGGGTTCCGGGCGACATCGACGTCTGGTGCAAGGGCGTCTTCCAGGAAGTGACGCGGCCGTCGCGGCTGGCGTTCACCTGGCATTTCTCGAACGAAGCCGGCGGGTTCGTCGAGCGTGAAGGCTTTCCGCTCGAAACCGCCGTCACCGTGGCGTTCACCGGGCAGGGCGGCGGCACCCGAATGGTCCTGCGCCAGGAAGGCCTCGTGACGGACCAGGGCGAGATCCAGGGCTGGGCGGAAGGCTTCGACCGGCTTGACGCGCTGCTGGCGCGATTTCGAACAGACGAATGATCGATACAAGGAGCAAGGACATGAAGATGACCCCTTATCTCGGTTTTGACGGCGAGTGTCGTGAAGCCTTCGAGTTCTACGCGAAGACGCTGGGCGGAAAGGTCGAGATGATGATGAGTTACGGCGAGTCGCCGATGTGCGACGAAATGCCGGCGGAAACGCATGGCCGCATAATGCATGCCTGCGTGGTTGCGGATGGCGCGCTGCTGATGGGCGGCGATGCGCCGCCGGGCCGGCACGAAACGCCGAAGGGAATCATGGTCGCGCTGGAGATCGACGACGCCGCGAAAGCCGAACGCGTGTTCGAGACGCTCGCCGAGGGCGGCAAGGTGACCATGCCGTTCGAGGACACTTTCTGGGTGGAGCGCTTCGGCATGCTCATCGACCGGTTCGGCATTCCGTGGGCCGTCAACGGCGGCAAGAGCAAGATCAGATAGATATCGCTGCCGCGGCTGGACCACGGTCGTGGAAAGTTTCAATTGTCACTGGTATCGAGGAGAACTGTCATGTATGTCGATGGATTCGTGGTGCCCGTACCGAAGCAGAATCTTGACGCCTACCGCGCAATGGCCGAGAAGGCCGGAAAGATATGGATGGAACACGGCGCGCTGTCGTATGTCGAATGCGTTGCAGACGACGTGAAGTCCGGCGAGGTGACTTCCTTTCCGCAGGCGGTGCAAATGAAGCCGGACGAAACCGTCATCTTCGCGTGGGCCACTTACGCCTCGCGCGAGGATCGCGACCGCATCATGGAGAAAGTGATGAACGATCCGCGCCTGCAGATGGACCCGAAGGATTTTCCCTTCGACGGCATGCGCATGTTCTGGGGCGGGTTCAAGCCGCTGGTGGAACTGCAGGCATGATCGCGAACCGGGAATCCGAAGCGGGCCGCACGCTCGACCTTGCGCGCACCTTCGATGCGCCGCGCGATCTCGTCTTTCGCATGTGGACGGACCCGGAACACTTCGCGCAGTGGTGCGCGCCGGCGCGTTTCGTCATCACCGGCACGCGCATCGATCTTCGCCGCGGCGGCGTATGGTGGTCGGACATGCGCGCGCCGGATGGCGAGACCTGCGCGGCCTCCGGCGTCTATCGCGAAATCGTTCCGCCCGAACGCCTGGTGTTCACCTACGCGCACGAAATGCCGGACGGCAGCCGCGGCCCCGAGACGCTGGTGACGGTGACGTTCGAAGAACAGCAGGGAAAAACGAACCTGCGCCTGCACCAGTCCGTGTTCGACAGCGTCGAGAACCGTGTCGCGCACGTCATGGGCTGGAACGAATGCCTGGACCGTCTCGACGCCAGGTTGGCCCAGGCCGATCTTGATCCGGCCTGAAACGATCAAAGGGGGGGAACATGTTGCGAATCATTGCCATTGTCATCGTCCTGCTGGCCGGGGCGTTGCTCGCCTTCGCCGCCACGCGTCCGGATACGTTCCGTTTCGAACGTTCCATCGTCATCGAGGCGGCGCCATCGGAAGTCTTTCCGCTCGTCAGCGATTTCCGCGAATGGCGCGCCTGGTCGCCGTGGGAAGAACTGGATCCGGAACTGAAGCGCAGCTACAGCGGCGCCGAACGTGGCAAGGGCGCGGTGTACGGCTGGGAAGGCAACGACAATGT
>DASVCH010000131.1:0-11257 GCA_036381715.1 Gammaproteobacteria bacterium
CGCGATCCGGCTGCGTGAAGTCTTTCAGCGCGCAGCCTTCCTTGAGGAATTCGGGATTCGATACGACGGAAAACTCGACGTTCACGCCGCGAGCATCGAGCTCGTCCTGAATGGCGGCGCGGACACGTTCGCCGGTGCCTACCGGCACGGTCGATTTGTCCACCACGACGATCCGATGATCCAGGTTACGGCCGATTTCGCGCGCCACCGCCATGACGTGGCTCAGATCCGCGGAGCCATCCGCGGCCGGATAGGTTCCGACGGCGATGAACACGACTTCAGCGTTCCTGAGCGCTTCCGGCAGGGAGGTCGTGAATTCCAGGCGACCTTCTTCAATGTTTGCAGGGATCAGGTCGGGAAGACCGACCTCGTAGATGGGGCACTCGCCCCCTCGCATTCTTTCGACCTTGGCCGCGTCCTTGTCCACGCAGCTCACGGTGTTTCCCACTTCAGCGAAACAGACACCCGTCACCAGGCCCACGTACCCGGTGCCCACTACCGCAATATTCATTTCCTTGCCCCCTGGCCCACGTTCCGAGGCCTGAATTCCCGTGTCATTGCCGCACGCGCGCGGCTTCGGAGTGGCGTTCTATAACGTCGTCTCTCTCGGATGGACAAAGAAGAGCGACGCATGCCTGCCGTTTTATTCGGCGCTCCGGGTTTTAACTGTCGTCCTGGACAGCCAACCTGTGTGTGAGGCTTTGGTAGAACGCTTGCAGCGTGGTAACAAAATGCACTTAAAACGATTGCTCTGTTACCGATATTACATATATCTGATAATTTTCAGGTTTTTACCCTATCGTGTCTATCGGATTGTGCCCAAAATCACGGTAAATTCCCATGTCTTTCTGGCGGAAAGTCCGTTTTTGGGCTCGTCACCTCCATTTCTTGTCGCTTAATTCAGGTTGCGAAGCAGCATCCGATCCATGGCGGTGACAGGGACGGAGGACACGGGGCGGCGGGAGGGATATCAGAGGGTGCGCGTTCGGTTCTTGAACGCGAGCACCCCAAAAGACAGGCGGGATTGACGGGGCGGCCACGCCGCCCCGTCGAGTTTCAGCAGTCCGGCGACCGCCGTCGTCAGCGCAGGAAACCGAGGTGTTCCAGCTTGAGGATGATCGCGTTCGCGGCTTCGTCCGGCGTCATCTCGCGCGTATCGATACGCATCTCCGGGTTTTCCGGTGCTTCGTAGGGATCGCTGATGCCGGTGAACTCCTTGATGACGCCGGCGCGCGCTTTCGCGTACAGGCCCTTGCGATCGCGTTCCTCGCAGACTTCCAGCGGCGTTGCGACATGCACTTCGATGAAGCCGCCCGACGGCTCGATCATTTCGCGCACCTGGCGGCGGGTTGCGGCATACGGCGCGATCGGCGCGCAGATCGCGGCGCCGCCGTTCCTGGTGATTTCACTCGCGACGTACCCGATGCGGCGGATGTTGATGTCGCGATGCTCTTTCGAGAAACCCAGCTCGCTCGAAAGGTGCTTGCGCACCAGGTCACCGTCCAGCAGCGTGACCCGGCGGCCGCCGAGCTCCATGAGCTTGACCATGAGCGCATTCGCGATGGTCGATTTCCCGGAACCTGAAAGACCGGTGAAGAAAACGGTGAAGCCCTGCTTGTCCCGCGCGGGATGCGTCTTGCGCAGTTCGGCGACAACATCCGGAAACGAGAACCACTCCGGAATGTCGAGCCCTTCCTGCAGCCGGCGGCGGAACTCGGTGCCGGAAATGTTCAGCACGGTCTCGCCTTCCTTCGTCTCGTCAACCGGCGCGTATTCGCCGCGCTCCTTGACGTAAACCATCATCTGGAACGGCACGAGCTTGATGCCGAGTTCGTCCTCGTGCTTCTTGACGAGTTCCTGCGCGTCGTACGGACCGTAGAAGTCCTCGCCCTTGCTGTTCTTGCCCGGGCCGGCGTGATCGCGGCCGACGATGAAATGCGTGAAACCGTAGTTCTTGCGAATGATGGCGTGCCACAGCGCCTCGCGCGGGCCGCCCATGCGCATGGCAAGCGGCAGCAGCGAGAGCATGGTGCTCTGCTCGGGATAGTGCTTCACGAGATGCTCGTAGCAGCGCACGCGCGTGTAGTGATCGATGTCGCCGGGCTTGGTCATGCCCACCACGGGCTGGATGACGAGATTGGCTTCTTCCTGCTTCGCGGCGCGGAAGGTCAGCTCCTGGTGCGCGCGATGCATGGGATTGCGCGTCTGGAACGCGACGATGCGCTTCCAGCCGCGCTTCCTGAATTCCGCGCGCAGTTCCGCGGGCGTCCTGCGCAGGTGACGGAAATCGTAATGGGTTGGCGCTTCGACGCCGCGCAGCCTGCCGCCGAGGTAAACCGGGTTGGAGCGGTTGAGAAGGAAGTTGACGGCCGGGTGCTTTTCATCATCGGACCCGAACACCGCCACCGCTTCTGCGCGCAGGTCGGGCTCCCAGTTGTCGCTCACTTCCAGGGTGGCGATCAGCACGCCTTCCGGATCGCGCAGCGCGATGGTGTCGCCGGCGTTGACGGTCGACGCGAATTCCTTCGTCACGTCCAGCGTTATCGGCATCGGCCAGACGGTGCCGTCGGCGAGACGCATGTCCTTGCAGACGGATGCGTGATCCGCCTTGCCCATGAACCCTTCCAGCGGCGAGAAGCCGCCGCTCAGCAACAGTTCGATGTCGCAGAGCTGGCGCGCGGTCAGGTCCCAGGAAGGAAGGTCGCGCGCGCGTTCGCGCTCGGCCTGCGCGCCGGCGTCGTCCAGGTAGAGGTCCTTGAGCTCGCCGCCGTGCGGGGGGTTCAGGTCTTCGAACTTGCGGCCGTATGGCTGGTTCAGATCGGTCATCGTGTCTCCCGGATAATCGGATAGAGAATTTCAAACGCACGCGGAGCCTGACGGCTCCGCCTCCCGAAACTCTCCAAGACCCGCCCGATCAGAAGGGAATGTCGTCGTCGAAATCGTCGGCGCCGCGGTTCTGGCCGCCACCGCCCTGGTTCTGGCCGCCGCCGTAGCCGCCGCCCTGGCCACCACCCTGGCTGCGCCCGCCGCCAAAGTTGTCGCCGCCCTGGCCACCCCCCTGGCCGCCGCGACCGCCGAGCATCTGCATTTCGTTGGCGATGATGTCGGTCGAATAGTGCTTCTGGCCTTCCTTGTCATAGCTCGAGGTGCGCAGGCTGCCTTCAATGTAGACCTGCGAGCCCTTGCGCAGGTATTCGCCGGCGATCTCGGCAAGGCGGCCGAAAAACACCACGCGATGCCACTCGGTCCGCTCCTGCTGGTCGCCCGTCTGCTTGTCCTTCCACTGTTCGGACGTGGCGACGCTGATGCGCGTCACGGCGTTGCCGTTGGCCGCGTATTTCACGTCCGGATCCGCGCCGAGGTTGCCGACCAGGATGACCTTGTTGATTCCCCGAGCCATTGCGTTCTCCTTGTAATCAGGCCGCCATGGCGCCGTTGTTGCATCGACGCAAGCGGAAAGCGCCTTATTTTACGGAGTTTCCCCCCACACTGCACTATTCGAAAAAACGCGGTTCCGGCGTCAATGCGCGGTCCGGCCGTAGTGATCCTCGATACGAACGATATCGTCCTCGCCGAGGTAGCTGCCGGTCTGGGTCTCGATGATGACGACGTCTTCCCTGCCGCGGTTCTCGATCCGGTGGCGGCAGCCGGCGGGAATGATGATCGATTCGTGCCTGGCAAGCCGGAGCGTCGTGTCGTTGCTGGTGACGAGCGCCTCGCCCTGCACGACCACCCAGTGTTCGGTCCGGTAACGGTGCAGCTGCAGCGACAGCGCGGCGCCGGGTTTCACGCAAAGGCGCTTGATCTTGTGGCCCTCGCCTTCGGAGATGACGGTGTACGTTCCCCAGGGGCGATGGACGGTGCGATGCACGAGACCGGCCTCGTGTCCGTCGCCGCGCAGGCGGTCCGCGACCTGGCCGACATCCTGCAGGCCGGCCTGCGCGCCGACCAGCAGCGCGTCCGGCGTGTCGACGATGACCAGGCCTTCGACGCCGACGGCGGCCACCAGGCGGCCGTCCGCCTGGACGTAATTGTTGCGCGCGTTTATCAGCACCGCCTGGCCGGACACCTTGTTGCCGTCCGCGTCGGGCTGGCCGAGGCGGACCATGGTTTCCCACGAGCCGACGTCGCGCCATTCCATGTCCGCGCGCACGACGGCGACGTTGTCGGCCTTTTCCATCACCGCGTAATCGATGGAGGTTTCCGGCATGGCGGCGAAGGCGTCGCCGCCGAAACGCAGGGCGTGGGGAAGCTTCGCCGGATGCCGGCGGCTGCGCCACACGGATTCCACCTGCGCGCTGATTTCGGGCATGTATTTCGCGAAGGCCGTTTCGACGCTTTTCACGGAGAAACAGAAAATTCCGGAGTTCCAGTCGTATTGCCCCGTGGCGAGAAAATGTTCCGCGTCCGCGCGGCAGGGCTTTTCCACGAAGCGCCGCGCCTTCCGCACGCCCGGCTGCGCTTCCACGGACTGCGATTCGATGTAGCCGAAGGCCGTTGCCGGCTCGGTGGGCTGCACGCCGAGCGCGACGAGGTCGCCGCCGGCCGCCGCCAGTGCGGCGCGTTCGACCGCCTCGCGGAAGGCGGCCGTGTCGTCGATGAGGTGGTCCGACGGCAGCACGAGGAGCAGCGCGTCTTCGCCATGGCGCTCGCGGACGTGGCGCGCCGCCATCGCGATGGCGGGACCGGTGCCGCGCACTTCCGGCTCGAGCAGGTAATGGATGTCCGCGCGGCCCAGCTGATCCCGGATGCCGGCGACGTCCTCGTCGGTCTGGAAGTAGTAGTCGTCCCGCGTGGCGATGACGATGTCCGGCCGGATCGCCGCCGCCCGCAGCAGGGTTTCCTGCAGCAGCGAGCGGCCGTGCGCCATTTTGAGGAAGGGCTTGGGGCGCGCTTCTCGGGAAACCGGCCAGAGGCGCGTGCCGCGGCCCCCGGCAAGGATCACCGGCACCGGATTTTCGCCCGTTGCGCGCCACGCGGTCATTGGACGGAACCGGCCTCCTCGATCAGGCGCAGCAGCGCCGCGGTCTGCCGCTCGACAAGATCCCGGTCGCCGCGGCTCTCGACGTTCAGCCGCAGCAGGGGTTCGGTGTTGGACTTGCGCAGGTTGAAGCGCCAGTCGTCGAACTCCACGCCCAGGCCGTCCAGCCGTTCGACGCGCACCGCCTTCGGCACGTACGCCTTTTCCACGGCCGCGATGACGGCGTCGGCATCCGCCACGGTGCGGTTGATCTCGCCGCTGCACGGGAACGCCGCAATGCGTTCCGACACCAGCGCCGAAAGCGGCTTGCCGCTTTCCGACACCAGCGCCGCGATCAGAAGCCAGGGGATCATGCCGCTGTCGCAGTAGGCGAAGTCGCGGAAATAATGATGCGCGCTCATCTCGCCGCCGTAGATGGCGTTTTCGCGGCGCATGGTCGCCTTGATGAAGGCGTGCCCGGCCTTGGTCTGCACGCACTGGCCGCCGGCGTTCTTCACCATCTCGAGGGTGTTCCAGGTCAGGCGCGGCTCGCAGACGATGTTCTCGCCCGGACAGCGGCGCAGCATGGCTTCGGCGAGCAGGCCGACCATGTAATAGCCCTCGATGAATTCGCCGTTTTCATCGAACAGGAAACAGCGGTCGAAATCACCGTCCCAGGCGATGCCGAAATCCGCGTTCGATTCGCGCACGGCGTTGGCGGTGGCGGCGCGGTTTTCCGGCAGCAGGGGATTGGGAATGCCGTTGGGGAACGCCGCGTCGGGTTCGAAGTGCACCTTGACCAGCTCGAAGGGAAGGCGCGCGCACAGGGCTTCCATGAGCGGGCCGGCGGTGCCGTTGCCGGGGTTGGCGACGAGTTTCAGCGGCTTGAGCCGGGCGACGTCGACATAGGAAAGGAGATGCTCGACGAGCGCGTCGCGATGCGCGACGCGGCGGATCGACGGCTCGGCGTCCAGGTCCGGCTCGGGCGCGTCGGCGCACAGGTCGCGCACTTCGCCGAGCCCCTCGTCGCCGCTGAGCGGCCGCGCATTTTCGCCGACGAACTTCATGCCGTTCCAGCCGAGCGGATTGTGGCTGGCGGTCACCATCAGGCCGCCGTCGAAACCGTAATGGAAGGTCGCGAAATAGATTTCCTCGGTGCCGCAAAGGCCGATGCTGGACACTTCCGCGCCGGCCGCTTCCATGCCCAGCGCGACCGCGCGCATCAGGCGTTCCGACGAATCGCGAACGTCGCCGCCGATGACAAGCCGCTTCGCATCGAGATAGCGCGCGAACGCCCAGCCGATGCGAAAGGCGATCGGCTCGTCGAGCGTTTCGGGAACGCGGCCGCGGACGTCATAAGCCTTGAATATCTCGTGCAGGGAATTGTCTTCCGCGGTAACGGCAGATGCTGCCTGGTTCATTTTCATTCCGGTGCCCCCATCAGGAATCGAACCGGGCGAAACACCCGGAACCTTCAAAAACCCGCTTACTGTAGCTGTCTTCCACCCTGGCTTGAACCGGGGAAATGCCGTGCAGCAAACAACACAGCCAGCCATACCGCCGCGAGAACGGTGTTGCCCGCGAGCACGAGGACCGGCCCGCCCTCGCTCGCCAGGAGGCCGCCGAGGATCCCGCCGGTGAAAGCGCCCAGGAATTGTGCGGTCGCATAAACGCCCAGCGCCGAGCCTCGCCCGCGGTTGCCTGCGGCGATGGAAACGGCGGCGGGAAATTGGGCTTCGACGAAGTTGAAGCCGCCGAAGAAAACCGCGAGCGAGAGAAAGAACGCGAGCTCGGAGGACGCGGCCGACAGCCCGCCCTGCCCGAGCGTGACCGCAAGCACCGCGAGCGCAAGCGCCAGCCGCGGCGAACGCCGCTCCTGGAGGAGCACCAGGGGCACGAGCAGGAACAGCGACCCGAGCATGACCGGCAGGTACACCCAGCCGTGTTCGCCGCGGGGAATGCCGAAGCCTTCGGCGAGCAGCACGGGCACGGCGAGAAAGGTCGCCGTCATGATGGCGTGCAGGGCGAAAATGCCCGCCGCCTGCGGCGCGGCGAGCGGGAAAACGTCGCGCAGCGGCAACAGGTCTTCCGCTGGCGCCGCGGGCGGCGCTGCAAGCGGCGCGAGCAGCAGCGCGCCCAGCAATGCGAAGCCGGCCGTCAGCCAGAACAGTCCCGGCACGCCGATCCAGCCCGCCACGGTCGGACCCACGACGAAGGCGAGAATGAAGGCCATGCCGATGACAATGCCGACCAGCGCCATGACGCGCGTGCGCCGACTGGCCGGCGTGAGATCGCCGACCAGCGCAATGACCGCGGAGGAAATCGCGCCTGCGCCCTGCAGTGCGCGTCCCAGGATCAAGGCGGCGGGCGTCGTCGCCACCGCGGCAAGCACGCTGCCGGCCGCGAACACGGCAAGTCCGAAAAATATGACCGGCTTGCGGCCGAAGCGATCGGACAGCCGGCCGAACGGCAACTGCAGCACGGCCTGCGTCAGGCCGTAGATGCCGAGCGCCAGGCCCGCTGCCAGCGGCGTCGCGCCCGGCATTTCGCGAACATGCAGCGCGAGCACGGGAAGCACCATGAAAAGGCCGAGCATGCGCAGGCCGAGCAGGGTCGAGAGCGCGCTGATCGAGCCCCAGGGAATGACCGGGGAAAGGGACGGAGACGCGCGGTTCATCGAGAAGAATTCATGCCGAAAGTCGCTTTGCGGGTCACGCACAAGGCCGCGTATAGTAACAGGTTCGATTCCCCACCTTCAGACGGCTTCGACCAGCAGAATGGACAGCATCCAGATCCGCGGTGCGCGGACGCACAATCTCAAGAATCTCGATCTCGAACTGCCGCGCGACAAGTTGATCGTCATCACCGGGCTTTCAGGCTCCGGCAAGTCTTCGCTCGCGTTCGACACGATCTACGCGGAAGGCCAGCGCCGTTATGTCGAATCGCTGTCGGCCTACGCGCGCCAGTTCCTTTCGATGATGGAAAAGCCCGATGTCGATGACATCCAGGGCCTGTCGCCGGCGATTTCCATCGAACAGAAATCCACCTCGCACAACCCGCGCTCGACCGTCGGCACGGTGACGGAAATCTACGACTACCTGCGTCTTTTGTACGCGCGCGCCGGCACGCCGCGCTGTCCCGAGCACGGCACCGAACTCGAAGCGCAGACCGTTTCGCAGATGGTCGACCAGGTACTGAACCTGCCGGAAGGCACGAAGCTGATGCTGCTCGCGCCCGTGATCGCAAACCGCAAGGGCGAGCACGTGCAGTTGCTGACCGAACTGCGCGCGCAGGGTTTCATTCGTGCAAGAGTCAACGGCAAGGTCGTCGATCTCGACCAGCCGCCGACGCTGGACCTGCGCCGCAAGCACACCATCGAAGCCGTCATCGACCGCTTCAAGGTGCGCGACGATATGGCGCAGCGCCTGGCGGAATCCTTCGAGACCGCGCTCGCGCTTGCCGACGGCACCGCGAAGATCGCGCCGATGGAAGGCAAAGGCGCCGAGATTGTTTTCTCCGCGAAGTTCGCCTGCCCCGAGTGCGGCTACTCGCTGTCGGAGCTCGAACCGCGCCTGTTCTCCTTCAACAATCCCGTCGGCGCCTGCACGGGTTGCGACGGCCTTGGCGTAAAGCAGTTCTTCGACGCCTCGCGCGTGGTCGTGCATCCGCACCTGTCGCTCGCCGGCGGCGCGATCCGCGGCTGGGACCGCCGCAACGCGTACTACTTCCAGATGATCAAGTCGCTGGCGGATCACTACAGGTTCGACATCGAAACGCCGTTCGAGGAGCTGCCGGAAAAAATCCGGGAGATCGTGCTGTACGGTTCGGGCGGCACGAAGATCAAGTTCAGGTACTTCAGCGAACGCGGCACCAGCGTGCAGCGCGAGCATCGCTTCGAAGGCATCCTGCCGAACATGGAGCGGCGCTACCGCGAAACCGAATCGCAGATGGTGCGCGAGGAACTCGCTAAGTATCTCTCGACGCGCCCCTGCCCCGAATGCGAAGGCACACGCCTGAACAAGCCGGCAAGGCACGTCTTCGTCGCGAACCAGAGCCTGCCCGACATCACCGCCACCGCCGTCGGAAAGTCGAAGGCGTTTTTCGACAAGCTGAAGCTGCCCGGCCGCAAGGGCGAAATCGCGAAGAAGATCGTCAAGGAAATTTCCGACCGGCTGACGTTCCTTGTCGATGTCGGACTCGATTACCTGACGCTGGACCGCAGCGCCGAGACATTGTCCGGAGGCGAGGCGCAGCGCATCCGGCTTGCCAGCCAGATCGGCTCGGGTCTTGTCGGCGTGATGTACATTCTCGACGAGCCGTCCATCGGCCTGCACCAGCGCGACAACCAGCGCCTGCTGGATACGCTGGTCCGGCTGCGCGACCTCGGCAACTCGGTGATCGTGGTCGAGCACGACGAGGATGCGATTCGCCACGCGGATTACGTGCTGGACATGGGCCCCGGCGCCGGCGTGCATGGCGGCACCATCGTCGCGCAGGGTACGCCGCGCGCCATCGAAAAAAGCGCGGCGTCCCTGACGGGACAGTTCCTTTCCGGCCGCCGGAAGATCGCCGTGCCGGACATGCGCACGCCACGGCAGAAAGGCCAGCAGATCGTGCTGCACGGCGCGCAGGGCAACAACCTGAAGAAGGTGACCGTTTCCATTCCGCTGGGCCTGATGACCTGCGTCACAGGCGTTTCCGGTTCGGGCAAATCGACGCTGATCAACGACACGCTGTACAAGTTCGCCGCGCGCGAACTGTACGGCGCGTCCGACGAACCGGCGCCGTTCGAACGCATCGACGGGCTTGAGCATGTCGACAAGGTCATCGACATCGATCAAAGTCCGATCGGCCGCACGCCGCGCTCGAACCCCGCGACCTACACGGGACTGTTCACGCCGATCCGCGACCTGTTCGCGGAGACGCCGGAATCGCGTGCGCGCGGCTACAAGCCGGGGCGTTTTTCATTCAACGTGAAAGGCGGACGCTGCGAGGCCTGCCAGGGTGACGGCGTCATCAAGGTGGAAATGCATTTCCTGCCGGACATCTATGTCGCCTGCGATATCTGCAAGGGCAAGCGCTACAACCGCGAGACGCTGGACATCCGCTACAAGGGAAAGAACATCAGCGAAGTGCTCGACATGACAGTCGAGGATGCGCTGGAGTTCTTCAATGCCGTGCCGGTGATCGCGCGCAAACTGCAGACGCTGATGGACGTCGGGCTTTCCTACATCCGTCTCGGGCAGAACGCGACCACCTTGTCCGGCGGCGAAGCACAGCGCGTGAAACTCGCGCGCGAACTGTCGAAACGCGATACCGGCCGCACCCTGTACATACTCGACGAACCGACCACCGGCCTGCACTTCCATGACATCGAGCAGCTGCTCGGCGTGCTGCACCGCCTGCGCGATCACGGCAACACCATCGTCGTGATCGAACACAACCTCGACGTCATCAAGACCGCCGACTGGATCATCGACATGGGTCCGGAAGGCGGCGACGGCGGCGGTACCGTTGTCGCCGAAGGCACCCCGGAGGAACTGACGCGCGTGAAGGCTTCGTACACGGGGCATTACCTGGCGCCGCTATTGGAGTCGAAAGTCGGAACAAGGAAGGCGAAAGGCGAAAGGCGAAAGGCGAAAGCCTGACGCCGGGCTCGTCAGGAAGAATTTCTCAGGATCGCTTTTCGGAGGCCGGCAATCATTCGGCCAATCTCCGAAGCGCTCCGTTGAAGATCGTCGAAAACCTCGCGTGGCAGGGATTCGGCGTCCAGCGCGACATAAAAATGGCTGCGTAATTCGGCACAGGACGCCTTCGCGATGGAAAGGAAGTGTGCCGTATCCGCGCGACTGGACCTGTCCCAACCTTCCGCGATATTTGCCATTACCGACACGGCCGCTCTGCGGATCTGGTTGCATAATGACCAGTCGCGGGACAATGGCGGCTGCCCGGTGATCTGATAAACCCGCTTCGACAACTTCCGCGCCTTTTGCCAAGCCACCAGGTCTTCAAATTCGGTCGATTTTCTCATCTTCAGGGAACCTCCTTGTTGGAAAAATAACGCGCGCCTTTCGCCTTTCGCCTTTCGCCTTTCGCCTTTCGCCTTTCGCCTTTCGCCTTTCGCCTTTCGCCTTTCGCCTTTCGCCTTTCGCCTCGGATATTACCCCCTTCGCGCCCCTCTCCCTCCCCATGTATCATCCTTCGAAAAGGGGAGGAGCCGCAGAATGAACCCGGACGCGCTGATCGCCGTCGGTACCACGCTAGCCTGCCTTGGCGCATTGATCTTCACCCGCGTGT
>DASVCH010000132.1:0-13532 GCA_036381715.1 Gammaproteobacteria bacterium
TGCGGCGGGGTGCGCGCGGCGCTCGAAGACCAGCGTCACGGGCTGGTCGACAACTGGCTGCGGCCCATCCAGCATCTCTGCCACGATCATGAATCGACACTCGAAGGGCTCGAGGGCGATGCGCGCCTCGACCGCATGTGCGAACTGAACGTGGTGCAGCAGGTCGACAACCTTCGCCGCACGACCATCGTGCAGGACGCCTGGGCGCGGGGCCAGAAGCTGGACATTCACGGCTGGATCTACTCGGTGCGCGACGGGCTGCTGCGCGACCTGGACGTTACCGTTACCGGACAGGGTGGACGGGACTGACACGATTTACAGGATTCAAGGGAACAGCCGAAAAAATCCTGTAGACCCTGCCTGATCCGCTTTACTTCACTTTCTGATTGGCGACGCCGTGCGGCACGTGCCCGGACGGCACGTGCTCGCGCGCGAGTTCCACGTGCCCGCTCTGGTCGTCGAAGAAGATGTCCGCGCCGAACGCCTTGAGAAATTCCGTCTTCTCCATGCCGCCGAGGAACAGCGCCTCGTCGATGCGGATGTGCCATGCGCGCAAGGTGCGGATCACGCGTTCGTGCGCGGGCGCGGAACGCGCCGTGACCAGCGCCGTTCGAATCGGCGAATCGTCCATCGGGAATTCCGCCTGGATGCGGTGCAGGGCCTCGAGAAAATTCTTGAACGGTCCGCCCGACAGCGGCTTGCGCGCCGACGCGCGCTCGCTGGATGCAAACGCTTCCAGCCCTTTCTCCTTGTAGATACGTTCCGCTTCGTCGGAAAAGATCACCGCGTCGCCGTCGAAGGCGATGCGCAGCTGCTCCGCGCCCGCATCGCTGGTGGCCTTGCCCGGCAGGATGGTCGCGGCCGCGAAACCCGCATTCAGTGCATTGACGACGTCTTCCGGTTCCGCGGAAAGAAACAGGTCCGCGCCGAACGGCGCCACGTAGCGCCACGGCGACGCGCCGTTGGTGAAGGCGGCGCGCGTGATGTTCATGCCGTAGTGCGCGACGGAGTTGAAAATGCGCAGGCCGGTGTCGGCGGAATTGTGCGACAGCAGGATGATCTCGACCTTCTGCGCGCCGGCGTCGTTCAGCTTCAGGAGTTTTCGCACCAGCGGAAACGCGATGCCGGGCTCGAGCAGCACGTCCTCGTTCTCGATCTGGTAGCGCGCATATTCCGCCAGGCCCTTTTCCATGAAGATGCGATGGCTTTCTTCCAGGTCGAACAGCGCCCGGGACGAGATCGCGACGACGAGTTGTTCGTTCAGCTTCTGCGGCATGACGGCAGTCTACTCCAGTTCCGGAGTCCAGGCGTGAAACGCATCCTGCAAGGGAAAATACAGCGCCACCTTCACCGGCTTTCCCTCCAGCGCATGCACCAGCCGCGCGTAGCGTTCCAGTTGCCCGCGATACCGCTGCTGCTGTTCCGCCAGGAAACCTTCGATGTTGCCGCCTTCATGCGCGCTGGTCTTGTAATCGATGATCCACCGAACGTCATCCGCGATGAAGCTGCGGTCGATACTCACGCTCACGCGTTCGCCGCGATCGACGCCGCCCAGCATCCATTCGGTCCGCGCGGCCTCGTGCGGTGCGAGCAGCCACGCCGCATGTTTCGATTCCAGCACGCGGGAAAGAATGGCCCGCACCTCCTCGCCGGCTGCCGCGCAATCCGCCTCCGGCAGGCCCATCGCAGCCAGCTGCGTCTCGATCGGCAGCGCCCGCAGGCCTTCGGCGCTCCAGTGTTCCAGGCCATCACGCGCCATGCGTTCCAGCACGCGGTGCACCAGCGTGCCGACGTGCCGGACGCGATCACCCGCCCATTCGTAGATGATCGGTTCGGACTGGCTGCCGGTACCGCGCGGCTTCACGTCAAGCGGCGGACCCGCTTCCAGCACCGGCGGCTGCCAGCCGTCCGGCAGGCGATGCAGAAGGTTGTCGCCGGCGGACGAAATCTCCCTGGCCGGCTTTTCCGCGGGCAGCGGCAAGGCCTCGAACGCCGCGCGCACTTCCGGCAAGGGCCACAGCAATTCCAGCAGCGAACCGGCCAAGGGCGCGGCAAGCGAAACCGCGCCGCGATGATTTCCGTAGCGCGCCTTGCCGGTCAGGTGCACGCGCCGCTTCGCGCGCGTGATGCCGACGTACAGCAGCCGTGCGCGCTCCAGCGATTCCTTTTCTTCCTTGAGCCTTTCGATGAAACGGTAGATCGCGCCGCCTTCCTCGTCCTCGCGCGATTTCACCGGGCCGAGCAGCACGTGCGCGCCGCCGTCCGCCTGCGGCCGTTCAATCCAGTGAAACAGCAGCTTGTCCTTGCGCCCCGTCACCTGGTCCAGCGCGGGAATGATGACGGTGTCGAACTCGAGACCCTTGGCCTTGTGCAGCGTCATGACCTGCACGGCGTCGCCCGCATCCGGATCGGGTGCTGCGAACAATTGTTTCAGGCGTTCGTCGAACACGTTGACGTCGTCAAGATCGCCCGCGTCTTCAAGTTGCCGCAGCAACTCGAAGTACAGTCGCGCGTTTTCGAAGTCCTCGTGTTCGCGCAGCACGGCGGGCGCCGCGAGCGCGAACCAGGCGGTTTCGACCCGCGCATTCAGCGGCATGCGTCCGCGCGCGGCCATGGCGTCGTCAAGCACGTGCATCACGCGCGCCACGCGTTCGCGGCTTTCGGACGACAAGGCCCGCAGGCGTTCCGGATCCTGCAGATCGCAATACAGCACATCGCCGTCAGCCGCGAGCGCGGCCAGGGCATGCAGGTCCAGTCCGCACCAGGGCGCGCGCAGCACGGCGAGCACTGCGGTAACGTCCGCCGGATTCACCAGCGCGCGCGTCAACGCGAGCAGGTCCTGCACCACCGGCACGGATTCCAGCGAATCGAGCTCCACCGCGCGGAATGGAATGGCGCTCTTTCGAAGCAACGGCAGGATGCGCGCAAGATGCATGCGCCCGCGCACCAGCACCGCCGTACTGGCGTTGTCCGGATCCGCGAGCGCTGCACGAATCCGTTCAAGCACGCATTCGGCTTCCGCGTCCTTCTCGTGCTGGCCGAAGGCATGGACCTGGACGGCGTCCGCGTTCAACGCGGGCCTCGCTGCGCGCGACGGCTCGAACGCGATCGCACCCGTCGCGATGTCGTCATGCGCCGGAAAAATCCGGCCAAACGCGTCGTTCACCCACGCAACAATGTTTTCCTGCGAACGGAAGTTCGCGGCAAGCCGCAGCGAATGGAGCTCGAGAGCGCCGAGCCCGGCATCGCGCACGGCAAGAAAATGCCCGACCTCGGCTTCGCGGAACTGGTAGATCGACTGCATCGGATCCCCGACCAGGAACAGGGTGCGGCCGTCGCCCGGCTGCCATTCGCGCGTCAGGCGAAGCAGCAGGTCGATCTGGCTGTGCGACGTGTCCTGGAATTCATCGACCAGCAGGTGCCGGATGCGATGATCGAGCCGCAGCGCGAGATCGGTCGGCGCGTCCGCGTCACCCAGCGCTTCGCGCGCGCGGATGGCGAGTTCCGCGAAATCCACTTCGCCGCGATCGCGGAAGATTTCCTGCAAGGCCAGCACCGCGTGCGGCATCAGCGTGTTCAGCGAATCCAGCACCCGCCACTGCGCGTCGGTGTAACGCTCGCCGGGCAGTTGCGTGACACGGCCGAGCAGCGCGATCGCGGCAGGACGATCCTCCAGCGCCGCGAGCACTTCGCACATCGCCGCCTTGTGCCTGTCCCGCGCATGCGCTTCGTCGGCCGCGAGGCCTTTTTCTTTCGCCGCGGGAAATCCTGTCTTCACGGTCAGGCCGCGGGGTTTCCGCAATTCGCCTTTGTCCGTCAGCAGGCATTTCGCGAACAACTGCCAGCCGGAAAGGTCGCGTGCGCCGGAACCCGGCGCGGATTCCAGTCGCGCGAGTTCATGCAGCCAGGCGTTTTCATCGCCCGCGCGATCGGCGGCGGCAAGATACACGGCGCAGCGTTCGGCGATGACGGGAATTTCCGCGCGAACGTGCAGCGGAAATTCCGCATCGAGAGCACGCAGCACGCTTTCCACTTCGTGCGTCAGCGCGGCTTCCAGCGAGGCACGATCCAGTCCGCCGATTTCCAGGTGCCGCAGCCACAGGTCGCGCCGCGCCAGCATCCCGGCGAGCAGTTCGGTGAGTTCATCAAGGCGGTTGTCCAGGTGCGCGAGCAGCACGCGCATCGCCTCGCCCGCCGCGTCGTTCCGGTCAAGCCCCGCGAGCAACCGCCTTGCGGCCGCATCGCAAAGCTCCGACGACTGCTCCGCGATTGCGGGCGGCTGACCGAAACCCGAACGCACCGGCAGCTGGCGCGTCAGCATCGCGTTGAAGGAATCGATGGTCGCGACGCGCAGGCGCGCGGGATTTTCCAGCAACTTCCAGTCGCGGCTTTCGTCGTTCGCGAGCGCGGCGAGCGCGAGTTCGCGCGTGCGCCTTTCGTTCGCGGAGCCGGCAACGGTTTCGTCGCGCGCGTCGCGCATCGCGTTCAGTATCCGCTCGCGCATTTCCGCCGCCGCCTTGCGTGTGAACGTGATGGCGACGATTTCCTCCGGCTGCTCGACGCCGGCAAGCAGTTTCAGGAAACGTTGCGTGAGCAGCCCCGTCTTGCCGGAGCCCGCCGGCGCCTGCACGATGAAACTCGCGTGCGGATCCAGCGCGGCATCGCGCGCGGCCTGGTCGGAAGGCGCGAAATCATTCATGGTCTTCCGTTTCCTTTGCGTGAATGCGGCAGAGCGTCGCGAGATGGCAGTAGTCGCAGGCGCCGCGCAAAGGATCGACGCGCGCCTCGCCCGCGGCGAACGCTTCACCGAGCGAACGAATCACGCGTTCCCAGTGTTCGACGGCTTCGTTCCAGTCACCGACCTGTTTCGATTTCGCAACGTTGACGATTCCCGCAATGCCAGGATCGGTCTTTTCGTCCGCATCGACGCGCATCACGCCCTGCAGGGATTCCGCGCCGGCACGGAGACTTGCAACGGCGATGCCGGCCGGAACGTTTTTCCCTGCCTGCTTCCGCGCGAGTACATAAGCGGGCAATTGCGGCGCGCGCGGACGCTCGCCGAAAAATTCGTTCTTGCCCGGCGCGCCGCCGGTCTTGTAATCGATGACGAGTTCGCTGCCGTCGCTCAGCACGTCGACGCGATCGAGCTTGCCGCGCAGGCCAAGCGGTCCTGCCTGCACGCGCGTTTCCACTTCGCCGCCATCCGCGCGACGGCCTTCGGTTTCGGCAACCTGGAAATCCGGCCTCGCCAGTTCGACATTCTCGAACCAGCGCAGCAGGACATTGGAAAGGCGCGTCACTTCAAGTTCGCGCAGGCTCGACCGCCAGCGGTGCCGTTGCTGCGGAATGCTTTCATCCAGCACTTCCGCCACCGCCGCGCGCACTGCGTCTTCCAGCTCGCCGGCGGCATGCAGCTGCTCCAGCCGTGCGCGATCGCGCCACTTCGACCAGAGTTTTTCCAGCGCCCGGTGCGCAAGCAGGCCGCGCACCATCGCGTCCGGTCCCGGTTGCGGGGTCGGCCAGTCTTCCGCCTGCAGGCGATGAATCGCGAACGCGCGAAAGGGACAATGCGACTGGTTCTGCAACAGCGCCGTACCGCCGCGCGTCTCGCCGCCGGGATGCGCCGGCCCGCGGTTGTCGATCACCGTTTCCAGCGCCGCCGCGCCGAGCCACTGTTCGCCGACAGACCGGAACACGGGCGGCGGCATGGCGGCTTCAAGACCACGAAGCAACGGCGACGCACCCAGCTCCGCGTCCTTGTCGCGCAGGGGATGGCTGCCGATCACTTCCGGCGCGGACGCGCACAAGCCGTCGAACAGCTGCCGCGCGAACGCCTGCTCGCGCGCGGCGGAAGATTGCGGCAGGTTCTTCGCGCGCTGCACGGCGACCGGCAGGAACGGGTTCGGGCGCGGCGCGGCGGGCAGGACCTCATCGGTCAAACCCATGACCCACAAGGCGTCGAAGCGCATGCCGGTGGCTTCGAGAAGCCCCATCACCTGCACGGGCGCGTCCGCGGAACGCGGCTGGAACGGCGTGTCGCCGGCGAAGCGGGTGAGCCACGCAAGCGCGATGCTGCGGCGGCATCGGCCGAGCACGGGATCGAGTTCGACCAGGCGCGCGAGCTGTTCCTGGAACGCTTCGCGCGCCTGGTATTCGTCGCTGTCCAGTTCCCGGCCGCGGCACCAGCCGAAGATGGCAAGCCAGGCGCTGAACCGCCGCGCCCATTCGGACGGCAGCGCGTCTTCGCGATCCCGCTTCACTGCGGCGCGAAACGTTTCCAGCGCCGCGGCGAGTACGGGGCAGTGCCTTCGAAGCGCGAGGAATTGCCAGTCGCCCAGGGAAAATTCCGCGTAGCCTTCGCGGCGCATGACCGCTTCCAGTTGCAGGCGTGCGAACGCGTCGGCTTCCGGCGCGAGATACGGCGAGCGGCACAGGCGCGCGGCCTGCGGAAATTCGACGCGGTCGTTCGCGAGCGACACAAGCGCGAGCGCATCCGCGACCAGCGCGTTCGACGCCAACGGTTCGCCCAGCGAGAAATTGAACGGCAACGGCGCGCGGTCGAAGCGCGTCAGCGCCTGCGGCGCCAGCGCTTCGGTGAGTTCGCGCTTCAGCTGCGCGCGGCGCGCGGCGAGATCGGGCACGACGATCGCGATGCGTTGATGAGGATTCTTCTGCAACCTGTCGCGTGCCCAACCCGCCGCGGCAAGCACTTCGCTGCGCGCATCATTGCATGCCAGCCGCCGCATGCCCGTCTCGAACGCGGCTTGCGAAAAATCCTCGACCGAGACGCCCAGCGTACGCAGCGCCGTCCAGCGCGCGGCGTCCTGCGGCGTGGTTTCGAGGAAACCGGCCAGGCGGATTTTCCCCGGCAGGAAGCGGCGCGTGGTTTCGGATTGTTCGAGCGCGCCCAGCACGGCTTCGGGCAAGGCGTATTCGGGCAGCCAGCCGGCATCCGCGCATTCCTTTTCGAATTGCCGTCCCCACGCGATCAGCAGCCGCGTTTCCTCCAGCGGATCGTCGGCGAGCGCGTCAATGTCCAGGCACCATTCGCGGCACAGCCGCCAGGCGTCAAGCGCGGTGCGCGCCGTTCCGGGGGTGTTGAGCAGGGGCGCGTCCGCGAAGGTCCCGGCGATCAGGGTTTCCCAGCGGCACAGCATTGCGTTTCGTGAAAGCGGCCGCCGCGCGGCGAGCGCGTTCGTCGCGTCCTGTTGCAGCTCGCTCGCCAGCCTTCGCCAGAAGGCCGCCGCGGTGAGGATGTCAGGGCGTTCCCAGGTCCGCCGCCCGGCCGCGAGTTCGGCGTCCGCCGCGCGATCGTGCAGATGCCGCGCAAGACGATCGGACGCGGTGATGACGGTCAGGTGTTCGGCGGCTGGATTCATCAGGCTGGGCGGTAAAGGGCGCCGTCTGTGGCTATTCTTGTCGGAGGTGTCGCGCGTGCGGGCAGTATATCGCTGGAGTATCATGGCAGCCAAAGCGGCGGCACATGAGGGTGCGCCTGTCGCGGGGGGATTCGAAAACGGACGCAGCAGGAACGCACAAGGCGTCGCGACAGCAGTCGGAAGATAAGGAAAGAATGATGAACATGCTCCGGGGGCTTGCACGTCTGTTCCTGCCGGCGGCGGTCATGACGCTGTTCGCCTGCGCCGCGCCCGTCGAAAAACCCGATCCCGCCGGCTATCGCGAAACGCTGACCAGGCTGAACCAGCAGCGCGCAATACGGCCGGACGTGGTGCTGGACAAGCTGCACATCTTCACGATCAGCGACAACCTCCGCGTCTATCGCAGTTATTTCGACCTGGGCAGCCAGCGCCTTCACGCCAACGGCATGCTGATGATCGGCCCGGACCGCATCACCATCATCGACGCGCCGTGGACCGCCGACGCGGCCTACGACCTGCTCGACTGGCTGGACAGCAGTTTTCCCGGGCGCGCCAAGCGTCTCGTCATCACCCACGCGCATGACGATCGCATGGGCAGCATCGATGTCTTCGCGGAACGCATGATTCCCATTTACAGCCAGCGCAATACGGCAGGAATCGCGCGGACGAAAGGCTGGACCGCGCCGAATTTCGTCTTCGATGACAGCCTGCCGCTGCGTTCGGGCGAGCAGGCGATCGAACTCTTCCATCCCGGTCCCGCGCACACCCCGGACAACATCATCGTGTGGTTTCCCGACGACAAGGTGCTGTTTGGCGGCTGCATGGTGAAATCCCGCCACGCCGAGACGCTCGGCTTCACCGGCGATGCCGACGAGCAATCGTGGCCGCTCGCCCTGCGGCGCGCGCTGGCACGCTATCCCGAGGCACGCGAGGTCATTCCCGGCCACGGCCTGCCGGGCGGCACCGGACTTCTGACCCACACGCTGGAACTCCTGCGGGACTAGTCGAAGGTCGAAAGTAAGAAGCCGTGCTTCGCACGGCTTTTTTCGCCTTTCGCCTTCCTTCCCGGGCGCGATGACCGACAATCGGCCGCGGAGCGGCCTCCTACGAGATTTCGCGTGTCTTGAAGTGCGAGACGCCAACGCTAACGCTTTCGCCTTTCGCCTTTCGCCTTTCGCCTTTCGCCTTTCGCCTTTCGCCTTTCGCCTTTCGCCTTTCGCCTTTCGCCTTTCGCCTTTCGCCCTCCGACCTCCGACCTCCGCCCTTCGACCTTCGCCCTTCGCCCTTCGCCCTTCGCCCTTCGCCCTTCGACCTTCGACCTTCGACCCTCCTTCGACCTTCGACCTTCGACCTTCCCCCTTCTTGCATTTTTATTTAATTACCTGTTTAATTAAATCCATGAAAGGCAAATCCACAAAACCGACGCCACGCCGCGGTCCCGGACGCCGGGCGCAGGATGCGGACAGCGCCGATTCGCGCCATGAATTGCTGCTGGCGGCGCGCAAGGCGTTTGCGCAGCACGGTTTTCGGGGCACGACGGTTCGGCACATCGCCGACAGCGCCGGAATGACGCCGGCAATGGTGCATTACCACTTCGGCGACAAGCGCGGCCTGTATCTCGCGATGCTGGAGGACGCGGCGGGTCCGCTGTTGCGGCGGCTGGAAGAGCTCGCCGCCGAAGGCGGCGCGGGTTCGCTGTGCGAGGCCCTGCACGGCTACATGCACCAGCTTGCGCGCACGCCGGAGCTCCCTGCCCTGCTGATGCGCGACGTGCTTGCCGTCGACGGCGCGATGCGCGAAACCTTCATCCGTGACATTGCCATGCGCGGCGCGGGCGCAATGCGCACGATTCTCGAACGCGATTTCGCGGAAGGCGCGCTGCGCGAAGATCTCGACCCGCGCCTGGCGTTGCTGTCGCTCATGAGCATGGCGATCTTCCCTTTCGTCGCACGGCCGGTCGCGGGAAAAGTGCTCGGCCTCGCCTACGACGACGCGATGATCGAACAGCTCGCCGAACACACGGCGCGCCTTTTCTACGTGGGCGCAAGCCGGGAGGAGCATCGCCCATGAAAATTTTCGGTTGCGCCTCGCTGGTACTCCTTCTCGGCCTGGCCGCCTGCGAAAACAACGGCGTGCATCTCGTCGGCACGTTGGAGCGCGACCGCGTCACGCTGCTCGCCGAACGTTCCGAGCCAGTCGTTGCCGTGTACGCTCACGAAGGCGATCGCGTGAAGAAAGGCGATCTCATCCTGGAACTGGATGCGACGCGGGCGCAGGCGGAACGCGACCGCCTTGCCGCGCTCGCGAGACAGGCCGAGCGGCGCGTCGCCGAACTCGTCCGCGGTCCGCGCAAGGAAAACATTCTCGAGGCGCGTGCGCGGCTGGCGGCCGCGGAAGGCGTGTTCGAAAACGCGCGCCAGGAATTCGAACGGCTGCGGCAACTGCGCGCGGAAAATCTCGCAAGCGCAGCCGCGCTCGACGCCGCGCGCGCGGCACGCGAGGCGCGCGAGGGCGAATACGACGCCGCGCACGCCGCCTTGCAGGCGCTGCTCGAAGGCACGACCGTCGAGGAACTCGACCAGGCGCGCGCCGCGTTCGATGCCGCGCAAGCGGCGTTGCGCGCACAGGACATCGTCATGGAACGCCTGTCCGTGGAGGCGCCGCGCGACGGCCGCGTCGAAGCCATTCCCTTCGAGCGCGGCGCGCAACCGCCGGCCGGCGCGGTAGTTGCCGTCCTGCTGGCCGACGGTCCGCCCTACGCGCGCGTGTACATTCCCGCCGAATGGCGCGAGCGGTTTTCCGCGGGATCGGCGGTGACGGTGCATGTTCCCGGCTTCGGCAATCATCCCGCGCAGGTGCGCTGGGTGTCGGCGAGCGCCGCGTTCACGCCCTACTTCGCGCTCACGGAACACGACCGCGACCGCCTGAGCTATGCCGCCGAAATCGAATTGCACGGCGAAGCGGCAGGACGTCTTCCCGCAGGCCTGCCCGTGGAAGTGTTCGACGCGACGGGCGAAGCGCCGTGACCCACGAGGTCGCCATTCGCGCGCGCGGCCTGAGCAGGCGCTTCGGATCGCTGCTCGCGGTCGATCACGTCGATCTCGATATCCCTGCGGCAAGAATCTATGGCTTTCTCGGCCCGAACGGTTCCGGCAAGTCGACCACCATCCGCATGCTGTGCGGACTGCTGAAACCCAGCGACGGCGAGGCCGAAGTGCTCGGCTTCCGGGTGCCGCGCGACGCCGAAGCGGTGCGCCGGCGCATCGGCTACATGACGCAGAAATTCTCTCTCTACGAAGACCTCACCGTGCAGGAGAACCTCGAGTTCCTCGCCGACGTGTACGCCTTGCCGCGCGGCGCGCGCGACCGGCGCATCGAACAGTCGCTGGAAGAATATTTCCTCGGCGACCGGCGCCAACAGCGCGCCGGCACCCTGAGCGGCGGACAGAAACAGCGTCTCGCGCTCGCCGGCGTGACGTTGCACCAACCGGAGCTTCTGATCCTCGACGAACCCACCAGCGCGGTCGATCCGCAAAGCCGGCGTGATTTCTGGGACAGTCTCTTCGAGCTGGTCGGTCGCGGCACGACCATTCTCGTCTCCACGCATTACATGGACGAAGCCGAACGCTGCCACGAACTCGCCATCCTCGATCGCGGCAGGCTGGTCGCAACCGGTTCGCCGCAGCAACTGATGCGCGACATCGACGCGCAGGTGCTGGAAATCGAAACGGAAAGACCGCTGGACGCGCGCCGCGAACTGGCGGAACAGGAGGGCGTGCGCAGCGTCGCGCAACTCGGCACGCGCCTGCATGCGCTGCTCGTGCGCGACATGCCCGATGCAGGAGCGGCCGTTTCGCGCCGGCTGCATGCCGCCGGCATCGAGGCGCGGGTCGAGGCGGTCGGCGCGAACCTGGAAGACGTTTTCGTCGCGGCGACGCGGTTGAAGGAAGAAGAACGCGGTGAGGCGTACGCGTAGGGCGGTTTGCCTGCGCCATGGGAGCCGGACATGAACGAACGCCTGCAACGACTCGCCGCCATCGCCTGCAAGGAAGTGAAACAGCTTCGCCGCGACCCGAAAAACCATCGCGCGCCCACGCGCACCAACTCCCCCTCTCCCGTCGCGACGGGAGAGGGCCGGGGTGAGGGGGCGGTCGCGTGAGCGCGCGCTGGCAACGGTTGGTCGCCATCGCGCGCAAGGAGGTGAAGCAGTTGCGGCGCGACCCGAAAAACCATCGCGCGCCCGCGCGCACCAACTCCCCCTCTCCCGTCGCGACGGGAGAGGGCCGGGGTGAGGGGGCGGTCGCGTGAGCGCGCGCTGGCAACGGTTGGTCGCCATCGCGCGCAAGGAGGTGAAGCAGTTGCGGCGCGACCGCCTCACCTTCGGCATGATCATCGGCGTGCCGCTGTTGCAGATCCTGCTGTTCGGCTACGCCATCGACACCGACGTGCGCGATCTGCGCGCCGCCGTCGCGGACCAGGCGAACACCAGCGCCTCGCGCGAACTGGTGCGCGCGGCCGAAGCGAGCCAGTTGATCGACGTCGTTGCCGTGGCGGCCGGGCCGGCGCAACTGAAAGGGCAGCTCGATGCCGGCGACATCGACATTGGCATCTTCATCCCGCCCGACTTCGAACGCCGCCTGCAGGACGCCCGCCCCGCCGCGCAATTGCTCATCAACGGCAGTGATCCGACCATCGCCCGCATCGCCCAGCAACTGGTGCGGCTGCCGCCGCCTTTCACGAACGCTCCCGCGGCGGCGGGCGTTTTCGAGGCGCGCACTTATTACAATCCCGAACAGCGCTCACAGGTGCAGATCGTTCCCGGCCTGATCGGCGTCATCCTGAATCTCACCATGGTGCTGTTCACCGCCATTGCCATCGTGCGCGAACGCGAACGCGGCAATCTCGAACTGCTGATCACCACACCGGTGCGCACGCCGGAACTGATGCTCGGCAAGATTCTCCCCTACGTGCTCATCGGCCTGGTGCAGGTCAGCATCATTCTCGCCGCCGGCGCCTGGCTGTTCGACGTTCCCTTGCGCGGCTCGCCGCTGGATCTCTACCTTGCGGCGGCACTGTTCATTGTCGCGACGCTGGCGCTCGGCCTGACCATCTCCACGCTGGCGAAAACCCAGTTCCAGGCCATGCAGCTCACCGTGTTCACCTTCCTGCCATCCATCCTCCTGTCCGGCTTCATGTTTCCCTTCCACGGCATGCCGCTGGCCGCACGCTGGATCGGCGAGATCCTGCCGCTGACGCACTTCATCCGGCTGGTGCGCGGCATCGCCGTTCGCGGCGCCGGCCTGGCGGAGATGGGCGCGGAACTGCTGGCGCTTTCCGTGTTCACGGTCGTCATGCTCGGCCTTGCCATCGCCCGTTTCCACAAGCGGCTGGACTGAAAAAAACCGCCTTTCGGCATTCAGGGTTTGCATTCACACGGCAAAACCCTTATGTAAAGCCGTTGTCCGTACATCGCGGACATTGCCTTGCAGCACCATCACGGGAACACGAGCAAAAACCGCATGGATGACGCCAGTCAGAATCCGGGTTCCGACCTGACCCGGGAAATGGGCCGCAAGATCCGGCTGCAGATGCTGCTGGAAGACCGCAAGCGTGCCAACGCGGTGCGCGCGAAGGTCAGCTCGGAACTGCTCGGCCTGCTGCTGGCGATGAAGGAGTCCATGCAGGACCTGCGCGCGCAGCGCCCCGACCTGAAGGAGGAGTTGCGCGGCCGCGGGCTGATATACGACCAGCTTTATGCGCGTCCCTACGACCGCATCTGCGAAATGCGCACCGAGATGCTGCAACGGTTCACGCGCGTCTATAACGACCTGGAAACGCTGGCGCGCTCCGACGAGGACAACGACGACATCGCGCTGCGCGCCCTGCAGCCGGTGGTGGACGACCTGCTTGAAATCCTGCACCTGATGATCGACGGCATGGCGAGCGTGCGCGAATACCGCGCCGACCTCGGCGCCGACCTGCTCAAGCACGGCGACATCTACGAGAAACTCTACAACACCGTCTTCTCGCGCATCAGCGTCGTGCGCGACGGCCTGCCCATACTGATGAACGCGGTTTTCGGCCGCAGGATTTTCAGAAGGTGACGGAAAAGCCGGCTCCAAAAAGGACGCTCATCCTGCTGCCTTTCGCCTT
>DASVCH010000133.1:0-2600 GCA_036381715.1 Gammaproteobacteria bacterium
TCCTGCCAGCGTTTCGCGTTCAGCTTGCTGTGCATCCAGAAGCCGACGTAGAAGAGCACGCCGGCCGCGATCAGCGCGGTCACGCCTTCGGTGACCTCGCGCGTTGCGCCCGAGATGGTGATGAAATAGTTCGACACCACCCAGGTCAGCACGCCGACGGCGAGCGCGGCGATCCAGCCGCCGTGCAGCCAGGGCATGGCGTCGCGCCGTCCGGTCCTGCCCAGAAAGGCGGCGATCGCGCCAAGCACGAGGATGGCTTCCAGACCTTCCCGCAGCATGATGACCAGCGCGCTGACAAACGCGACGCCGGACGACAGCGATTCGCCCGTGCGGCTGTCGCGCGCTTGCTGCAGGAGCGCCAGCGCTTCGTCCGCCGCCGCGCGTACCTCGCTTTCCGGCAGGCGGTTGCGGATTGCCTGGCGCAGGCCGGTCATCGCGGTCTCGACCTCGAGCACGAGATCGGGCTGCGTGGTGCCGAGCGCGGCTTCGGCGAGTTCGAAGCCTTCGAGGTAGGCGTCGATGGCGGCGTCGTGCGCGGCCTGCGCCTCGCCCGCCGCGTACAGATCGACGCTGCGGTGGATGCCGGTCATCGCGACGGCGAGCGGATCCGGCCGGAGTTTTTCAAGCGCGGCCGGATTGCGGCGCAGCCAGGCGTGAATGTCGGCGGCGGCTTCGCCTTGCTGTTCCATGACGCTCGCGGGCGTGGCCGTCGTCAGCGCGCTCATGCGGGGCAGTTCGGCGTCGGGCGTTGCCGTGAAGGCGCGTTCGCCGTCTTGCAGCGTTTCGGCATCGGCGTACAGGCTGCCGACGTAGAATGCCAGCGCCCAGCGCTGTTCCTTCGGCAGGTGTTCGAAGGAGGGCATCGCCGTGCCTTCGACGCCGAGCGTGATGGTGTTGTAAAGGCCGTACAGGCTGCGCGCATGCGCGCGTTCGGTGTCGGTGAAATCCGTCGGCGCCGGTTCCATGTCCGGCGTCACGGCGGGCCCGTCGCCCTGGCCGCTCGCGCCATGACAGGCGGCGCACTGCCGGGCGTAGAGGGTTTCCGCGACGGCGAGATCGGGCGTCGCAGCCGGGGCCGACTGGAGCGCGGGCGAGCGCAGCAGGATTTCCGTCATGGCGGCGGCGAGGCTTGCGACCCTTGCCGGATCGGCTTTCGCATCGATGGCGCTTTGCAACTGCATTGCCAGCGGCTGCAGCTGCCCGCGCGTGTCCCCGGGCAGTTCCTGCACGTGATCCACGATCAGCCTGGAAAATTCCTGCATCTCGCCGTATTCGAAGGGGCTGATGACTTCGCCGTCCCGGACCGCGACCGCGTAGTCCACGCCGACGTAATCGACAAGCTGCGCAAGACGGGCCGGATTGGATTGGGCGTGAACGGGCAGGACGGCGAGTGTCAGCAGGGCAAGCGAAAGGCGGATCAGGCGTTGCATGCGAAAGCGCTCCTTCGGTCAGTACAGCCGCGAATATTAAATAATAATAATTCTCATTAACAGTGTTGCTGCCGCGCGATTGGGACGAATCGCGCGGCTCGGCTAGAATCAGCCGCTTTTGCGGGCAAGGGAATCAACAATGGGTCGCCAGAAACCGAAGAAGCAGCCGAAGAAACGCCAGGGCGCGCGCAAGGCCGACATCGCCGACCGGTACGCGCTCTACGAGGACGCGGTGCAGGATCCGGAAACGGAAATGGAATTCGTCGCCGATGTTTACCGGGAGCTTCGCGGCCGGGAAGCCCGCGTGCTGCGGGAGGATTTCTGCGGCAGCGCCTGGGCGGCCTGCGAGTGGGCGAAACGCGATCCGGAAAATCTCGCCATCGGTGTCGATCTCGATGCGGACGTGCTCACCTGGGGCCGTGAACGGCACTGGCAGGCGCTCGAGCCCGCCGAACGGAAGCGGGTGAAAATGATTCTCGGCGACGTGCTGGACACGCCGTCGGAGCCGGCGGACATCACCGTCGCCATGAATTTCAGCTACTGGATCTTCAAGCGCCGGGAGCAGTTGCTGCAGTATTTCCGCAGGGTGCGCGACGGCCTCGCGAAAGACGGCCTGTTCGTCATGGACGCCTACGGCGGTTACGACGCCTTCCAGGACGAATACACCGAGAAGCGCAAATGCGAAGGCTTCACCTATATCTGGGAACAGGAAGACTATGATCCGGTCAGCGGCGACTATGTCTGCCATATCAGCTTCCGGTTTCCGGACGGATCCGAGCTGAAGCGCGCGTTCTCGTATCACTGGCGGCTCTGGACGCTGCCGGAAATCCGCGAGCTCCTCGTCGAGGCGGGTTTCAGCAAGGTCACGGTCTGGTGGCAGGGCGAAGACGAGGACGGCGAGGGCGACGGCGAGTTCGAGCCGGTCGAACGGGGCGACGCGGACCCTGCGTGGATCTGCTACCTCGTCGCCGAGCGCTGACTGTCCTGGCTGGGCGTTCCGGGGCAGGCGCGCCCGGTTTCATGCTATAAATGCTTATTGTAAAAATTTGCCGCGCCGGCATTGTCGGCCCCCGCCGTCTTCAACGGCAGGGGCCGGGGGGAAAGCGGGGAATTCCACGGGAACGAGCGACATGGCGAATGAAAAGCAGGTGGCCATACTGTTTGCCGACG
>DASVCH010000134.1:0-5182 GCA_036381715.1 Gammaproteobacteria bacterium
CGCTCGGCACCAGCTCAAGCAGCAGGATGTCCGCGCCTGCGTCCACAAGCGTTTTCGCATCGCTCACCATCTGTCTCGCCGCGTCCTGCTCGCGGCCCTGCACCTTGAAGCCGCCGATCTTGTGCACCGACTGCGGCCGCAAGCCGAGGTGCGCGCACACCGGCACGTCGTTGCCGGCAAGATGTTCGACGATGGCGGCCTGGTTGGCGTTGCCTTCCAGCTTCACCATGTGCGCGCCCGCTTCCTGCATCATGCGCGCGGCGTTGGCGAGCGCGGCATCGGGCGTCGCGTAGCTGAGAAACGGCATGTCGATCATCAGCAGCGCGCGTTGCACGCCGCGCGCGACCAGCCTGCCGTGATAGACCATGTCGTCGATCGTCACCGGCACGGTCGTCGGCTGCCCCTGCACGACCATGCCGAGCGAGTCACCGACCAGCACGACGTCCACGCCCGCGGCATCCAGCATCGCGGCGAAACTGGCGTCGTAGGCCGTCAGCGCCGCGAACTTCTCGCCGTCCGCCTTCATTTTCGCGAGCGTGGAAATCGTGACGGGCTTGCCGGTCGCCGTCTTCTTCGGTGTCGGGTACATCGGAACTCCTTCGTTCGCTTCAGGCGAAATCGGGAACGGGATTGAAATAGTGCCGGCCGCTTTTCGCGGTTTCCACGGCGCGCAACAGCTGCTGGAAATCGGCGTCGCGATCCACGGGATTGATCTCGCGCGCGTTCACGATCAGCAACGGCGATGCATTGTAATTGTGGAAGAAGCGCGTGTAGGCGTCGGCGAGATTTTCCAGGTACGACGCGTCGATTTCCTGCTCGTAGCCGATACCGCGCTTCCGGACGCGATGCATGAGCACGTCCGCGGGCGCCTGCAGGTAAATGACGAGATCGGGCACCGGCGCATCGATGGCAAGATGCTCGTAGGTCTGGCGATAGAGCGCGAGCTCGTCGGGCGCGAGGGTCAGTTCCGCGAACAGCGCGTCCTTTTCCAACAAGAAATCCGCGACGCGCACGGGCGCGAACAGGTCGTCCTGCCGCATGGCCTGGATCTGCCGCGCGCGCTGGAAGAGAAAGAAGAGCTGCGCGGGCAGCGCGAAGTGTTTCGGATCACGGTAGAAGCGTTCGAGGAACGGGTTTTCCTCCGCCTGCTCCAGCACGAGATCGGAACTGAAATGCGCGGCGAGGCGGCGCGCAAGGCTGGTCTTGCCGACGCCGATCGGGCCTTCGACGACGAGATAGCGGGGATGCTTCTGGCTGTTCATTTCCTTGCATGCCGTAGGGCGGGCTTTGCCCGCCGCGTTTCCGGAGCGGGCAAAGCCCGTCCCAAACCCTCATTCGAGGCGCTTTACGCCCGCCGCCGGCATTCCGGCAGCGAGCGCCGCCACCTTTCCGAACCCCGGCACCTCGACATCCGGCGCGAGCTCCGCCAGAGGATACAGAACGAAGGCGCGCAACGGCAGGCCGGGATGCGGCACCGCGAGCCGCGGCGTGGAAATTCTTTCGCCGCCGTAGAGCAGCAGGTCGAGATCCAGTGTGCGCGGTCCCCAGAGCCGTTCACGCACCCTGCCCTGCGCGGTTTCGATCGCCTGCAGGCGGTCGAGCAGCGCTTCGGGCGCCAGGCGCGTTTCGAGTTCCGCGACAGCGTTGAGAAAGTCGGGCTGGTCCTGGGGGCCGACGGGCCGCGAGCGGTACAGCGACGAACGTGCGACGAGCCGGGTCTCATCGATGCCGGACAAGGCATCGAACGCCAGCTCGAGCTGGCGTTGCGGGTCATCAAGATTGCTGCCGAGGCCGACAAAGGCACGCTCCACCGGCATGTCATTCGCCGCCGGGGTTGCCGGACGTGCGCCGCCTTCCGCCGCGCCGCCGCCGCTTGCCTGTCTTCGGCGCCGGCTGCGACAGCAGCGCGCGCTGTTCGTCCGCGTCGCCTTCCTGCAGCCGCGTCCAGTGCGCGGCAAGGTCCGGATCCGCTTCGCCGGTTTCGGCACGCAGCACGAGGAAATCGTAGGCCGCGCGGAAACGCGGATGCGCGAGCAGGCGCTGCGCGCGCTTGCCGCTGCGGTTCTCGAAGCGCGGCTGCAACTGCCAGACCTCGCGCATCGGCGTCGAAAAACGCCGCGGCAGGGCCACGTATTGCAGCTGCCGCTCGCAGATTTCATCGGCGGCCACGCGCATCGCCTCGGACGGATTCATGCCCTGCGATTCGAGCACTTCGGCGCGGCGCCGCACCGGCTCCCACAGCAGCACGGCGAACAGGAAGAACGGCGTGACGGGGCGCCCTTCCGCGACGCGCGCGTCGGTGTTCTCCAGCGCCTTCGCGACGAAGGTCAGCGGGAAGGCGTTTTCCTCGTGCGCAAGCGCTTCCTCGGTGAACGGAAACAGTTGCCGGAAAAGATCGTGTCGCAGCAGTTCCTCGAAGGTCTGCGCGGCGTAGCCGCCGAGGAACAGTTTCAGCACCTCCTCGAACAGGCGCGCCGGCGGAATGTCGCGCAGCAGGTCGGAGAGGTCGGGAATGACCTTCGCGGTACGCGGCTCGATGCGAAAGCCGAGTTTCGCGGCGAAGCGCACGGCGCGCAGCATCCGCACGGGGTCTTCCCGAAAGCGCAGATCCGGGTCGCCGATCAGGCGCAGCACGCCGTCGCGCAGGTCGCGCACGCCGTCCACGTGATCGACGACCGAAAAGTCCGCAATGTTGTAGTACAGCGCGTTGACGGTGAAATCGCGGCGAAAGGCGTCTTCCGCGAGACTGCCGAACACGTTGTCGCGCAGGATCCGTCCGCTGTCGTCCAGGTGGCGTTCGGGATGCTCGTCGTCTTCGCCGTGCAGCGCGCGGAAGGTCGAGACCTCGATGATCTCCTGGCCATAGCGCACGTGCACGAGGCGGAAACGGCGGCCGATCAGGCGGCTGTTGCGGAAAAGATCGTGCACTTCCTCCGGCAGCGCGTCCGTCGCCACGTCGAAATCCTTCGGCTCGCGGCCCAGCAGGAGGTCGCGCACGCCGCCGCCGACCAGGTACGCCTGGAAGCCCGCGTTGCTGAGGCGATAAAGCACCTTCAGGGCGTTCGGGGAAATCTGCTGGCGGGAGACATTGTGGTCCGGGCGCGGGATGATGGTTGCCGGACTGGCAGGGTCGGCTTGTGGACGTTCCGTTGACACTGATTCGGTATCTGCTTTCAGTTCCGGCTTTCGGGCCTTGAAGAAGCTCCGTATAATACACGGCCTTGACGCTGACGGCAGGATGCACCGGCCGCCGGCGGCAGGATCGAAAAGCTCCCTTCGTCTAGCGGTCCAGGACGCGGCCCTCTCAAGGCTGAAACACGGGTTCGAGTCCCGTAGGGAGCGCCATCTTCCCCGTCTGCCATCCTCCCGGGTTCCGCATGCAGCGAGCAAAGATTCTTTTCACCCGCCTCGCGAGTGCCGTTTACGACGGCCTGATCCTGGTCGCGCTGTGGATATTCGCCACGATGCTGCTGATGCCGTTCACGCACGGCGCCATCCAGCCGCCGCTGCCGTGGAACCTGCCCCTCGATCTCTACATTCTTTTCGTCAGCTTTCTCTATCTTGGCGGCCTGTGGCACAAGACCGGCCAGACACTGGGCATGCGCGCCTGGCGCTGGAAAGCGGTGACGCGGGACGGCGGACGGATCGGCTACGGACGGGCGCTGGCGAGAATGCTGGCCGGCCTGCTGTCGTGGCTGCTGCTCGGCGCGGGGTGGCTGTGGATACTGTTCGACCGGGATTCGCTGGCACTGCACGATCGCTTGAGCGGAACGAAACTGATCCGGCTTCCGAAGGACGCGTAGGGGTCGAAAGTCGAAGGTCCGAAGTCGAAAGTGAAAAGCCGCGCGAAGGACGTGCAGGAGCGCCCTCCGGGGCGCGACTATTGACCATCGGCCGCGGAGCGGCCTCCTACGGGATTTCGCGTGTTTTGAAGTGCGATGCGCAACCGCTTTCGCCTTTCGCCTTTCGCCTTTCGCCTTTCGCCTTTCGCCTTTCGCCTTTCGCCCTCCAACCTTCACCCCATCGGCAGCACCAGCCGCGCGCGGCAGCCCCGCCCTTCCTCGCGATTCGACAAGCCCAGCGATCCGTCGTGCGCCTCGGCGATCTGGCGCGACAGCGCAAGGCCGATGCCGGAACCGTGCGGCTTGGTGGTGAAGAACGGTACGAACAGGTTTTCCGTGCCGGCAATGCCCGGCCCGTTGTCGAGAACGTCGAGCGTCAGCAGGCCGTCGCGCACGTCCCAGAAAATGCGGATGTCGCCGTCATCGCCCGCCGCGTCGCGCGCATTGCGAACGAGGTTGATCAAAAGTTGCGACAGCTGGTCCGGATCGACGGACACGGTGACCTCCGCGCCTTCGATCCCGATCGGCCCCGCACCGTCCATCGCCGCGACGTTTTCCACCAGGCGGCGCAGGCCGACGCGTTCGCGCCGTGGCGCCGGCAGCTTGGCAAGCAGCGCATAGGCCGACATGAAGCGGTTCAGCGATTCCGCGCGCTGGCCGATGACGTCCAGGCTTTCGACCAGGTCGGTCTTCAGCTCGCTCGCCGCAAGCTCCTTCGCCGTGCGTTCGTGCAGCAATGCCGCCATCGACTTGATCGGCGCGAGACTGTTGTTCAGTTCATGACCGATGACGCGCACCAGCCGCCGCCACGCCTTGCGCTCTTCCTCGCGCAGCGCGCGGCTGAGGTTCGAGATCACCAGCAGGTGATGCGGCAGGCCGGATTCGCGGAACGCGCCGGTCCACACGTCCCAGCGGCCGCCGCCGGCAGGAAACTCGCGCGCCTCGATGCGCCGGCTGTGCTGCGAAAGCAGGTCGGCGACGCCCAGCGCGTCGGCGGACCGTCCCGCCAGGTCACGCGTGCGAAACAGGCGCTGGGCAGCGGGATTCGCGAGAATCACGTAATGCGCGCCATCGAACGCCAGCACGGCGATGTCGATCTCGCCGATGATCTTGTTCAGCAGCGTGCTCGCTTCGCGGGCTTCGAAACGCTGTTTTCGCAGCGTTTCACCAAGCTGGTTCACTTCGAGAAACACGTCGCCCAGCGCATCGCGATCGCGCGAGCGCCGCCCGCGCAGCGAATAGTCGCCTTCGCGCAGGGCTTCGAGAAGATTGGCGAGCGTGTTGAGGTGGAAGATGACTTCGTTGCGCGCGGCGAACGCGAACGCCAGCCAGAAGATCGC
>DASVCH010000135.1:0-5935 GCA_036381715.1 Gammaproteobacteria bacterium
CGTCCGCCAGCGTGCCCTTGTCGAACACCTGGTAGAACAGGTTCATCACTTCAAGGTCCGCCTTCTCGACCTCGTCGAGCAGCACGACGGAATACGGCCGCTGCCGCACGGCTTCGGTCAGCACGCCGCCTTCGCCGTAGCCGACGTAGCCCGGCGGCGAACCGACGAGTTTCGAGACGGTGTGCTTTTCCTGGAACTCCGACATGTTGACGGTGACCATGAAACGGTCGCCGCCGAAAAGCAGGTTCGCGACACCCAGCGCGGTTTCGGTCTTGCCGACGCCGCTGGGTCCGACGAAAAGAAACACGCCCATCGGCATGTCCGGATTCTGCAAGCCCGCTTTCGCGGTGCGAAGGCCGGAGTCGATCAGGTCGACGGCATGATCCTGGCCGATCACCCAGGCTTTCATCTGTTCGTTGAAACTGAGCAACGACGCCGCCTGGTCGCGCTGCACGCTGCCAAGCGGAATGCCGGTCCAGTCCGCGATCACGCGCGCGACGACGTCGGGCGTGACTTCGTAATGAATCAGCGCGTGATCGCCCTGCATCTCCTCCAGCGCCGCAGTCGCCGCCGCAAGATCCTTGCCGAGCTTGTCGGCATCTTTCGATTTCTCTTCGCGCGCCTTGTCGAATGCGACGCGAAGCTCGGCGACTTTCGCGACCTGTTCCTTTTCACGTTCCCACGCCTTGACGAGTTCCAGCGCGCCGGTTTCGAGTCCGTCGATTTCCCTGCTCAGGGCATCAAGGCGGTCACGTTCGTCGGAACGTCCCGAGGTGACGTCGCGCGCCAGTGCTTCATGTTCGCGCTTCAGCGTTTTTGCGCGTTGTTCCATGTCCTCGAGACGATCCGGGCGCGCGTTCATGGAAATCTTCACGCGCGCGCAGGCCGTGTCGAGCACGTCGACAGCCTTGTCCGGCAATTGTCTTCCGGAGATGTAGCGCGCGGAAAGGCTCGCCGCCGTGACGATGGCGTCGTCGCGCACGTAAACGCCGTGCGCCTTTTCGTAGGTCTCGCGCAGGCCGCGCAGGATGACCGCGGCCTCCTCGGCATTCGGCTCGTCGAGCTTCACGAGCTGGAAACGGCGCGCGAGCGCGGGATCCTTTTCGAAATATTTCTTGTATTCGGACCACGTGGTCGCGGCAATGGTACGCAATTCGCCGCGCGCGAGCGCGGGCTTCAAAAGATTCGCGGCATCGCCCGTGCCCGCCGCGCCGCCGGCGCCGATCAGCGTGTGCGCCTCGTCAATGAAAAGAATGATCGGTGTTTCGGAGGCCTTGATCTCGGTGAGCACGGCGTTGAGACGGTTTTCGAATTCGCCTTTCACGCTCGCGCCCGCCTGCAGAAGACCCAGATCGAGCCCGACGATATCGACGTCCTTGAGGATGTCGGGCACGTCGCCCGCAGCAACTTTCAACGCCAGGCCTTCAACCACCGCGCTCTTGCCGACGCCCGCCTCGCCGACGCAGATCGGATTGTTCTTCCTGCGGCGGCCGAGAATGTCGATCATCTGACGGATTTCGCGATCGCGCCCGAACACGGGATCGATCTTTCCTTCGCGCGCCCGCGCAGTGAAATTCTGCGTGTACTTCCTGAGCGCGGTTTCACCGGCAGGCGCGCCCGCGCCACCAGGCGCACGCGGGTGACGGTCGCCCTCGCCGACCGATTCCACCGACCGCCCGTGCACCTTGCCGAAGGCTTCCAGCACCTTCTCCGCGGAAAGCTTCTGCAGTTCCTTGAGTTCGCCGAGACCGAAACGCAGCGGATTGTCGGCGAGCGTTGCGAGCAGCGCGACCGAGCGCAGTTTCGATTCGCCGAGCTTCAGCGAACTCACCGGCCAGGCTTCCTCGAACAGCGCAAGCAGGGTCTGCGAGAACACCGGCTTGCCGGGATTGCCCGACTTGAAGCCTTCGAGCTCCTTCTGCAGCTGCTTCGTGACCTCGGCGGCATCGACTTCGCATTGCCAGAACACCAGCGGCACGTCGGATTGCGGGTCTTCCAGCAACTGCAGCAGCACATGCTCGACGGACACTTCGTAATGGCCGCGATTCACGCACAGGCCGGAGGCGCCTTCGAGCGCGCGCATGCAGTACGGATTCAGTCGTGCCAACAGGCTTTGCAGGTCGGTTTTCATCGGTGTTCCTCTGACGGGTCCTGCTTGCACAGTCCGCGAGTTTTTTACGTACCAGGTAGAAGGAAGAAGGTAGAAGATGGCCGTCTCACCGAATGGACCGGTGATTTTTCTTCTCCCTTCTCCCTTCTCCCTTCTCCCTCGTCAGCTCTTGTCCAGCTTGCCCGCGAGAGAGAGCGTGAAGCTCGCACCCATGTACTTGAAGTGCGGACGCACGGAGACATCCACGCGGTACCAGCCGGGATTACCGTCGACATCCGAGACGGTGATCTTCGCTTCGCGCAGCGGACGGCGGCTCCTGACGGACGCCGGCGGATTTTCCTGGTCGGCGACGTACTGGCGGATCCAGTTGTTCAGCTCGCGGTCGAGATCGTTCTTGGTCTTCCAGCTGCCGATGTTTTCGCGCTGCAGGACCTTGATGTAGTGCGCGAGCCGGTTCACGACGAACAGGTACGGCAGCTGCGTGCCGAGGCGGTAGTTGGTTTCCGCTTCCTTGGCTTCCGGATCGGTGCCGAAGAATTTCGGCTTCTGCACGGAGTTCGCGGAGAAGAAGGTCGCGTTGTCGGTGCCCTTGCGAACGGTCAGGCCGATGAAGCCCTGTTCGGCGAGTTCGTACTCGCGGCGGTCGGAGAGCGTGACTTCCGTCGGCGACATCACCTTGATCTCGCCCTTGTCCTCGTACTTGTACACGGGCAGGTCGGTGACCGCGCCGCCGGACTGCGGCCCGATGATGTTCGGGCACCAGCGGTAATCCGCGAAGCTCGCAGTGAGCCGCGATGCGAACGCGAACGCCGCATTGCCCCAGAGGAAGTTCTCCTTGCTGCCGTCAACCGTTTCCGTGTAGTTGAACTCGCGCGAGGGATTCTCTTCGCCGTAAGGCAGGCGGAGCATGAAGCGCGGCATGGTGAGCGCGACGTTGCGCGCGTCTTCCGACTCGCGGAAGGACCGCCACTTCGCGTACTGCGGCCCTTCGAAGATCGCGTCGAGATCCTTCAGATTCGGCAGGCCGTCGAAGCTGTCGAGACCGAAGAACTCGCTTCCGGCCGCAGCGATGAACGGCGCGTGCGACATGGCCGACACGCTCGCCACCTGCTGCAGGAGCTTGATGTCCTGCGCGCCGGGACCGAAGTCGTAGTTGGCGATGACGGCGCCGTACGGCTGTCCGCCGAACTGGCCGTATTCGGCCGCGTACATGTGCTTGTACATCCCGGACTTGGTGACGTCCGGTGCGTCCTCGAAATCCTCCAGCAACTGATCCTTGGAAACGTTCAGCAGTTCCAGCTTGATGTTCTCGCGGAAGTCGGTGCGATCGACGACCATCTTCAGGCCGCGCCACGCCGATTCCAGTTGCTGGAACTTTTCGTTGTGCAGAATCTCGTCAACCTGCACGGAAAGTTTCTTGTCGATTTCCGCGATCATGGCGTCGACGAATTTCTGCTCGACCTTCTCGCCCTGGCGGTTGGGCGCCAGCAGCTCGGCAATGAACGCGCCAACACCGCGCTTCGCGGTCTCGTAGCCTTCGTCGGAAGGCTTCAGCCGCGTTTCGGCCATGATCTGTTCGATGAGGGAACCGCCCTCGCTGGCCGCTTCCGCGGCCTGTGCCTGTTTTTCAAGATCGTTCATGATTGTCCCCTCGCGTTATTTCTTTTCTTCCGTATCCAGGCCGAGCTCCTGCATGATCGCCTTGCGCGAGTCTTCGTCCTTGAGGATTTCCTGGATGCCCTTGCGGAATGCCGGCACGTTGCCGAGCGGCCCCTTTAACGCCTGCAGCGCCTGGCGCAGTTCAAGCAGCTTCTTCAGCTCCGGCACCTGGCGCGCGACGGAATCCGGCGAGAAGTCCTTCATGCTCTCGAACTTCAGGCTTGCCGTGATTTCCTGGCCGGGTTCGTCGGAAAGCTTGTCGGGAACCGCCACGTCCAGCGACAGCCCGAAGCTCTTCATGACGTCGTTGATGTTGTCCTTGCTGACGTTGACCGGTTCACGCTCCTCGACGACCTCGTCGGACGGCTTGCCGGTGTAATCGCCGACCATCAGCAGCTTGAGCGGCAACTCGACGTCTTCGCTCTGATCGCCGATGTTCGACTTGTAAACGATGTTGACGCGCTCCTTGGGCGCGACGGAACCTTTTTGATCTGCCATGGCTTGTACTCCTCGGTTACATGAAACGCCTGGTCGTGTTTCGGTCGTTGCCGTTCCTGGTCTTGTGAGAGGCAAGAGGTGAGAAGTGAGAGGATGGTTGTCGCCGCGTGTCGTTCACGACTGCATCAAGCGTCCTCTCACTTCTCACCTCTTACTTCTCACCTCCCAGCGCTGCCGCCGGATCCACCCGGCTCAACCTCGCGTGCGCTTCCACCAGTTTCCCGGCGGCATCCGGGTTCGGTTTTTTCCCCGACGATTCCTTTCGATAACAGTTCACCATTTGCGTGAACACGGCAGCCGCGAGTGCCGGCTGCCATTCGTCCAGCTTGCGGCGCTCGATCTCCTCGGCGAGCGATTCGAGCAATGCGGCGGCAATCCCTGTCTGTCCTGCGCCGGCCAGCAGTTCCGCCATCGACAGGCGCCAGTGAAAGCGCTCCTCGGCGCTTCGGGCAGTGGCAAGGCCGGCTTGCATCTCCGTAACGGCTTTCGGCAATTCACCCTTGGCCGCTTTCGTCCGCGCTTTCTTGAAAGCATCGATCCATTCACCGGCGGATGCCTTCGCGGCACCATCATTGCTTTCCGCGCCGCGTGCCTCTTCGAGCCACATCCGGGTTGCGTCGTTTGCGAACGGCGTGCCGTCAGAGAAGGTGAGCTCGAGCATTGCGGGCAGGCGCTCGACGAAATGCAGCGTTTCCGCCAGCACGGCGTCCGCGGCTTCGGCGGCGTCGGGAAGCGATGCCAGGGCGCGCCAGGAAAGGTGCTGGCCATCGAGCCAGAACGGCGTGCGCGCGACGCTTTGTTCGAGTTCACGTACCAGCTTGTCGAAGTGCCCCTGCTCGAACTGGAGCTGGAAGGCTTTCAACCGTTCCGGCGCCGGCGGATTCAACTGGGTGCGATTGTTCTCGGCGGGTGGTGCCTGGTCGATCAAAAGCCAGGTTGCCATGCGCGTGAGGCGGAAGGCGCGCGGATCCGTGGCGCGGTTCGCGAGCCAGAAATCCGCGATCTTGCGCGCGGTGTCCTGGATGCTGCGCAGGGCCTTGCGAGCGTCGTTGTCGTTGCCGACGTCGGTCACTGTGGTCGCCGGCGCCGCCGCGGGAGCGGGCCGCGGCGTACTGGCCGCGGGACCGGGGACGGCGGCGTCGGCTGAAGCGGCGGCAGGCGGGGACGCGGGCGCGGTGGTCTTCGTCGCGCGCGCTTCGGCGGCCTGGCGGAATTCCTTCAGGGGCTTGATGAGATCGCGCAACGCCGGCGCGTCGTCGGGCATTTTTTCCAGCAGCAGCTGGTCAAGCGCGATGGCAGCGTCGGCCGCCGCCTTGACGGCATCGTCGTCGGCGGGCGCTGGCGGTTTTTCCGCGAGGCCTGCACCGCACTTCTCCGCCATCCAGAGCACCGCGGTCGCGCGGGCGCGCAACCGCCTGGCCGGCGGAAACAGGTCATCCCAGAAATGCGCGCAGATGTCGCGCATGACCCCAAGGCCCGTGGCGAGCCCGGTCATGCCCTGGCGCTCCTGCAGACCGCGGGCCAGGTAGGCCGCGACCAGGAGATCCTTGGATTGACCCTTTAATATATGTGTCGCGAGTTCGACCACGCGCCCCCAGTCGACGGACTGGGAGGTCAACGACTCCTGCTTGGCAAGCTCTTCTTCCAGCGCCGCGAACTCGGCCTCGT
>DASVCH010000136.1:0-2613 GCA_036381715.1 Gammaproteobacteria bacterium
CTGAATCATTTCGTGTCCGGCGAACTCGAAGGCCTCGGTTCCAACAACATCACCATACGCTCGGAAACCACGCGGGAAATGTTCCTGCTCGGGCAGTTCGCGCAGCTCACGCACGAGGACATGCTCGCGATCAGCGCCGAGGTCGACGGCGTCAGCGACATCACGCCGACGCTGATGCTGCTCGGCTCGCCCGTGAGCTACGAGGGCGAGAGCACGACGCCGAACGTGTTCGGCACCATCCGGCGCTTCATGGACCTGAACAGGATCTATCCTGTCGAAGGCCGGTTCCTCAGCCCGAGCGACAGCCGTTACCGGCGCCGTGTCGCGGTGGTCGGCGCTGAGGTGCGGGAAGAGCTGCTGTTGCCGGACGATCCTGTCGGCGAGTACATCCAGATCGGCAGCGAATGGTTCAAGATCATCGGCCTGATGGAGGAGCGCGGCGAGTTCCTCGGCAACAGCCAGGACAACTACGTCATCATTCCCTACGGCACCGCGCGCAGCATCATCGGCTCGGCGAAACGCCAGGACATCAGCATCAATCTCACCGTGGATGACGTCGATGCCGTCGAGGAAGTCACCGACCGCATCACGCGCGTATTGCGCGAGCAGCACAATCTCGCGGACGGCGAAGCGGACGACTTCAGCGTGATGACGCCGGAGCAGATCATGGAATCGGTGTCGAACATCATCAATTCCATCACCATGGTTTTCGGCGGCGTGGTCAGCATTTCCTTGCTGGTCGGCGGTGTCGGCATCATGAATATCATGCTTGTCTCTGTCACCGAACGGACGCGCGAAATCGGTATCTGCAAGGCGCTAGGCGCGCATCGCTCCGACATTCTCATGCAGTTTCTGATCGAAGCGCTGGTGCTTTGCTTGCTCGGCGGCCTGATCGGCCTCGTTCTCGGCTACGGACTCGGCGCGATGATTTCCGGCATGCTGCCGGGCTTCCCCGCCGCGTACGTGCCGTGGTGGGCAGCGCTGTTGTCGTTCGGTTTTTCGGCTGGTGTCGGTATCGTTTTCGGCATCCTGCCCGCCGCGAAAGCCGCAAATCTCGACCCCATCGACGCGCTCCGTTACGAGTAAGGCCCGATTGCGCAGCAAGACGGGCAAGGGCTAAAGTCACCGTCAGTTTTTCCGTGGGGAAATGTCATGAATCTCGATCCGAAAATTCTCGACGATCTCGCGCGCCGGCTTTACGAAGCCGTGCCATCCGGCTTGCGCGATGCGCAGAAAGATCTCGAAAACAATTTCCGCGCCGTGCTGCAGAACGTGCTCGGCCGTCTCGATCTCGTCACGCGCGAGGAATTCGACGTGCAGACCGAAGTGCTGCGGCGGACGCGCGAGAAACTTGAAAGCATCAATCTTCGTCTTGTCGAACTTGAAGATGCGATCAAGCCGCCGACGGAAAAAGTGGCGAAGCCGAAAGCTAAAGGCAACGGAAAAAAGTAATTGAAGACATGTAGGAGCGCCTTCAGGCGCGAACCGTCGGAGGCTCGCGCCTGAAGGCGCTCCTACAAACCACAACACAAACCAGGGAAGGTTCACATGGCACTCGCCCGTGTTTTCAGCCGCGCGCGCCTCGGCATCGACGCGCCGCTGGTAGAAGTCGAAGTTCATCTCAGTGGCGGACTGCCCACGTTCAGCATCGTCGGATTGCCCGAGGCGGCAGTGAAGGAAGCGCGCGATCGCGTGCGTTCCGCCATCATCAACAGCCAGTTCGAATTCCCCGCAAGAAGAATCACCGTGAACATGGCGCCCGCGGATCTTCCGAAGGAAGGCGGCGGTTTTGATTTGCCGATCGCGCTCGGCATTCTTGCCGCAGGCAACCAACTGCCGGCCAGCGCGCTTTCCAATCTCGAACTGCTCGGCGAGCTTGCGCTCGACGGCGCGCTTCGTCCGGTGCGCGGTGTGTTGCCGGCTGCGGTCGCCGCGCGCAAGGCCGGGCGCGCGATGCTCGTGCCGGCCGGTAATGGCGCGGAAGCTGCACTCGTCGATGGTCTCGAGGTCTTTGAAGCGGATCACCTGCTTGGCGTCGCCGCGCATCTGCAAGGTGGCAGCTTGTTGACGGCGCGACACGCGACTGCGCCCGAACCGGTTTCCATCGACGTTCCGGATCTCTCCGAGGTGCGCGGCCAGTCGCGCGCACGGCGCGCACTGGAAATTGCGGCGGCGGGTGGTCACAGCCTGTTGTTCATCGGTCCGCCCGGCACAGGCAAGAGCATGCTCGCCGCGCGGCTGCCCGGCATCCTCCCGTCGATGACGGATGACGAAGCGCTTGAAGCCGCCGCGATCGCCTCGGTCAGCGGTAACGGTTTCAATGCCGCGAACTGGCGGCGACGAAATTTTCGCGCGCCACATCACACGGCTTCCGGCGTTGCGCTGGTGGGTGGTGGTTCGCAACCGCGTCCCGGCGAAATTTCTCTCGCGCATCATGGCGTTTTGTTTCTGGACGAGTTGCCCGAGTTCGATCGGCGCGTTCTTGAAGTGCTGCGCGAGCCGCTGGAAAGCGGCCACATCGTGATTTCGCGCGCGGCGAGACAAGCCGAGTTTCCCGCGCGCTTTCAATTGATCGCGGCAATGAATCCTTGTCCCTGCGGTTATCACGGTGAT
>DASVCH010000137.1:0-3374 GCA_036381715.1 Gammaproteobacteria bacterium
TGCCGCTCGCATCCACCGCCGATTGTCCGCACCAGGGATTCGCGCTGGGCCCGAACATTCTCGGCCTGCAGTTTCATCCCGAAGTCACGGCGCGCGGTCTCGAAAGCTGGTACGTGGGACATTACCGCGCGCTGAGCGACGACAATGCGCCGGAGGTGGCGCAATTGCGCGCCGACGCCGCGCGGCACGCCGCCGCCCTGCGCGAACGCGGTACGCGATTCTTTACGGAATGGCTGGCAAAGCTTCGCTTCGAATGAAGCTTGCGCTCGAACACGACTGGGAGCTCACGCCGCGCGAGGCGATCGCCCTGCAGAAGGAACTCGCGCCGCGTGTGGTCCATCGTGACGATTTCGGTCCCTTGAAACACATCGCGGGAACGGATGTCGGTTTCGAGAACGGCGGGAAAACCACGCGCGCCGCTGTCGTCATCATGGACGCCGACTCGCTGGAAGTCATCGAGCAGGTCCTGCACCGCGAACCGACACGGTTTCCCTACGTGCCCGGCCTGCTTTCGTTCCGCGAAATTCCCGCGCTCATCGCCGCGCTCGAGCAACTCAAGAGCATGCCCGACCTGCTGATGTGCGACGGTCAGGGCATCGCGCATCCGCGCCGTCTCGGCATCGCCGCACATCTCGGCGTCATCACCGGCCTGCCCGCGCTCGGCGTCGGCAAGTCACGGTTGACGGGAAAGCACGAGGAACCCGGCAATGAACGCGGCGACTGGGCGCCGCTGATCGACAAGGACGAAACCATCGGCCGCGTGCTGCGCACACGCGCGAACGTGAAGCCGGTGTACGTTTCCATCGGGAATCGCGTGAGCCTGCCGACGGCGATGAAACTCGTCCTGCGCTTCACCACGCGGTATCGCCTGCCCGAACCGATACGCGCGGCGGATCGGCTGTCGTCATCGAGGAAACAGGGAAGCGCAATGGACAGGATGGACAGAAGGCGTAGGGCGGATTAGCGTAGCGTAATCCGCCATCGTCCAAAGGCGGATTACGCGCGCCGTCGCTTGCTAATCCGCCCTACGCGGCTTGAAGCGACGCAACATCATTTCCACTGAACAACAAAAGAGGCAAGGATGCCAAACTACCGCCGTTATTTCGTGCCGGGTGGCACGTTCTTCTTCACGACAAATCTCGCCCGACGCTTTCCGAATGACCTGCTTGTGCGAGAGGTTGCAGCGCTTCGCGATGCGGTGCGACGTGTTCGTGTGAAGTTTCCTTTTGAAATCGATGCGTGGGTTGTATTGCCGGATCACATGCATTGCATCTGGACATTGCCGCCGGGTGATGTCGACTATGCGCGACGGTGGCGGCTTATCAAGGGCGGGTTTTCGAAATCATTGCCCGTTGCGTCAGATGAAGTCAGCCGGCAACGGGGAAGGGGAATCTGGCAGCATCGATATTGGGAACACGCAATCCGCGATCAGCGTGATTTCATCGCACACATGAATTACATCCATTTCAACCCGGTGAAGCATGGTCACGTGGCGCGGGTGCGCGACTGGCCATATTCGACGTTTCATCGGGAGGTCAGCGCCGGCGTGTATCCCGGGGACTGGGGCGAGGACGTGGCGCCGGATTATCCGGTGGGTGAGCGGTGACGGAATGTTGGCTAGGGCGGATTAGCGGAGCGCAAACCACCGTTGCTCAAGGCGGATTACGCTCCGCTAATCCGCCCTACGCAATCTCCGTTTGATCGAAACGGATGATATCGAACGTCTGTTTCTTTCCGAGCAGGTAGCGCACCAGTATCCGGTACGTATCCAGGTCGAACGCGCCTTCCAGTTTCAGTGACTCGAACAGATCTCCCTGCAGGTCGCGTTCGCGCAGCGTGGCGAGGTGGCACCAGTTTTCCAGCACGTGGATGTCGGTGCCGCCGTCGGGGTTGCGTTCGCGGATGCCGATGCGCCCGGGATACGGCCACGCCTTCAACTTGAGCTTTCCCAGCGCCTGCATCAGCCGGATGTGATGCTTCAGTTCCGGTTCCGCGCCTTCGCAGGCGCCGCGGCATTTTTTCAGTTGCCGCGCGAAACACGGTTGCCCTTTCGCGCCGCGCGCTTCAAGTCCAAGCTTGCGCGGGCAAAGCCCGTGTTCGGCGGCGATGTCGCGCAAGGTGTTCTCCGCGATGCGTTTGCTGCGGAACAGGCCGTGCAACGCGCCCGCGTTCTCGAAATCTTCCAGGCCCACGCGCACGATCTTCACGACCGGTTCGGCGGCGGGATCATCCGCGAGCTGCAGCGAAAGCAGGTTGTCCGCGCGCCGCTGCCGGCGGTTCAGCGTCGGCAGGCGTTCCTTGATTTCGCGGTTCTCCAGCAAGAGCGCGCCGAGTTCGCCGGCGGTGGTCGTGAACTCGACGTGGCGCACCTGTTGCGCGAGCTGCATTTCCTTCGCGCTCGAGTGATCGGCGGAAAAATGCGACAGCACGCGCGAACGCACGTTCACGCTCTTGCCGACATATAAAAGGAGTCCGCTTTCGTCGTAGAAGCGGTACACGCCGGGCGCTTCGGGCAGCGCGTCGATCTCGGCGGCCGGCAGGTGCGGCGGCAGGGCGGGGCGCTTGACGAGTTCGCCGATCGCCGCGTTCACGACGGCCTCGCCGTGTTCCGTGTACGCCACGCCAAGGAAACGATGAATCAGGCGCGCATCGCCAAGGGCGCGATGCCGGTCCGAGACCTCGAGGCCGTGCCGGCCGATGATGGCGTCGAGATTGTGGCGCGTGAACGCAGGGTACAGCCGGCGCGAGAGCTTCACCGTGCACAGCGGCTGGCGGTGGAATTTCAGGCCCGCGCGCTGGAAGGCGTGGCGCAGGAAGCCGTAGTCGAAGCGCGCGTTGTGCGCGACGAACACGCGGTCCTCGAGCAGGGCATGCAGTTCGTCGGCGATGGCCGCGAACACGGGTGCTGTGGCGACGTCGGCGTTCGAAATGCCGGTGAAGTTCTCGATGAACGGCGGGATCGAAACCTCCGGATCGATCAGCGTCTGCCATTCGCGGGAGGTTCCGTCCGGCTCGACCAGCACGACGCCGATCTCGATGATGCGATCCACGCGCGGATGCGTGCCGGTGGTTTCGAGGTCGACGAAGGCGAGCGGGCGCGAATACACGGATGAAGGTCCTCGGGACGGTACGGGCGCAGGATAAACCAGCTGCTCTCCCGCGCAGAAAATGAGCAAAAAATAGCCAAAAGTAAACCTTTGCCTCGACTTTCGGTTGACGGCAGCGCACGGTAAACTGCGCGCCTTCCGACAGATATTGCATGCGGAATATCTGTGACGCCGCCGGTTTCCGAGGTTCGCCATGAATTCCAGCAACTCCTTTGCAGCACCCCTGGGCGCCGTCCGCACGGACTGGACCCGGGCCGAGGTCGAGGC
>DASVCH010000138.1:0-2726 GCA_036381715.1 Gammaproteobacteria bacterium
CGCGAAGAACTTCACCAACCTCGTCGCGGACGTGGCGCTGAACCGTGGCGCGCAGCTCCGGCATCTGCGCCTGCTCGAAGCGGGACCGGAAGAGTTCCATGTTGCGAATGTTCTCGCGCGCGTCGAACGCGATGCGCGTTATGAAAACCAGCAGCTCTGCCTCGGCGGAAAGCTGGTGAGAAACGACGTGCGCGTCGAACTCGTCGCCGAGAACGCGCAAGCCGAACTGAACGGCTTCGTGCTCGCGGACGGCGCCCAGCACGTCGACAATCATCTCGACGTGCGCCACGTCGCGCCGCATACGAACAGCACGCAGAACTACCGCGCGGTGCTGGACGGCCGCTCGCGCGGCGTGTTCAACGGCAAGGTGCATGTCGCGCCGGACGCGCAGAAGATCGATGCAAGCCAGGCTTCGAACAACCTGCTGTTGTCGAAGCTCGCCGAGATCGACACCAAGCCGGAACTCGAGATCTACGCCGACGACGTGAAATGCGCGCACGGCGCCACGGTCGGACAGCTCGATGAAAGCATGCTGTTCTACCTGCGTTCGCGCGGCATCGACGAAAGCACCGCCCGCGCGCTGCTGATCTTCGCGTTCGCGGACGACGTCATCCGCCGCACCGGCATCCCGGAAATCCGCAGCTACGTCGAGGACGCCGTGCTCGGCCGCCTGCCGGACACCGACCGCATCAGGGAATTCGTCGAATGAGTGTCGCAAAAGAGAAAATGACGTCCGCGTTCGATCCGCTGAAATACCGCGCGGACTTTCCGATCCTGCGCGAGGTCATTCACGGCAAGCCCCTCGCGTACCTGGACAACGCTGCGACCTCGCAGAAGCCGCAGGCGGTGATCGACGCGATCCGGAATTACTACGCGCACGAGAATGCCAACGTGCATCGCGGCGTGCACCAGCTTTCCGAGCGCGCCACGGCCGGATATGAAGGCGCGCGCGAGAAGGTCGCGCGATTCCTCAACGCACGTTCGACAAAGGAAGTCGTCTTCACGCGCGGCACGACCGAGGCCGTGAATCTTGTCGCGCAGTCCTTCGTGCGGCCGAAGGTCGGTCCGGGCGATGAAATTCTCATCACGCACATGGAGCATCACTCCAACATCGTGCCCTGGCAGCTCGTCGCGGAACAGACCGGCGCGAAAGTCGTTGCGGCACCCATCAACGAACGCGGCGAACTGATTCTGGAAGAATTCGAGCGGCGCCTGTCGACGAAGACGAAGTTCATCGGCGTGGTGCATGTTTCCAACGCGCTTGGCACGGTCAATCCGGTCGCGGAGATCATCGCGCTCGCGCACGCGCGCGGCATCCCCGTGCTGGTCGACGGCGCGCAGGCTGCACCACACGGTCCCGTGGACGTCGCCGCGCTGGATGCGGATTTCTACGCGATCTCCGGCCACAAGATGTTCGGCCCGACGGGCATCGGCGCGCTGATCGCGAAGGAAGAGCACCTGGACGCCATGCCGCCATACCAGGGCGGCGGCGAGATGATCAAGATGGTCAGTTTCGAGCGCAGCGTCTACAACGACATTCCGCACAAGTTCGAGGCCGGCACGCCGAACATCGCCGGTGCGATCGGTCTCGGCGCGACCATTGAGTACCTTGAAGCCATCGGCATGGAAAACGTCGCGGCGTATGAAGCCGAACTGCTCGCCTGGTCGACGGAGCGGCTGTTGCAGGTTGAAGGCCTGCGAATCATCGGCACGGCGGCGAACAAGGCGGGCGTGATTTCCTTCGCGCTCGACGGCGTGCATCCGCACGACATCGGCACGATTGTCGATACGCACGGCGTGGCCATCCGCACCGGCCATCATTGCGCGATGCCGGTGATGGAATTCTTCAACGTGCCTGCGACGGCGCGCGCGTCGCTTGCGTTCTACAACACGCGCGAGGATGTCGAGCGGCTGGCGGTGGCGCTGGAAGATTGCAAGCGGATGCTTGGCTGAGTGAGAAGGGAGAAGAGAGAAGAGAGAAGGGAGAAGAGAGAAGAGAGAATATCTTCTTCCTTCTCACTTCTCCCTTCCAGCCTCTTCCGATTTCATCAGGAAACACGACATGGATCTGAAAGACCTCTACCAGGACCTCATCGTCGATCACAACCGCCGTCCGCGCAACTTCCGGCGGATGGACGACGCCGACCGCCGTGCGGAAGGTTTCAACCCGCTGTGCGGCGACAAGCTGACGCTGTTCCTGAAACTCGATGAAGACGTCATCGAGGACGTGAGTTTCCAGGGCTCGGGCTGCGCGATTTCCGTCGCGTCCGCGTCGCTGCTCACGGAGCGGCTGAAAGGAATGAGGATCGATGAAGCCGAGGAACTGTTCGGCGACATGGTTCCGCTTCTGACCGGCAAGCTGCCGGAAAGCGAATCGCGCGAGAAATTCAGGAAGCTCGCCGCGCTCGAAGGCGTGAAGGATTATCCCTCGCGCGTGAAGTGCGCGAGCCTTTGCTGGCACACGCTGGACGCGGCGCTGAAGAACGCCGGCCAGCCCGTAACGACCGAGTAACGCAATGTTCAACACCGGCGAACCCATTGCCCTGAAGCGCGACGTGCAGGCCGTCATGATTCCGGCCGGCAACCGCGTCATCATTCCCGAAGGCACGGCCGTGCAGGTCGCGCAGTCCATGGGCGGCTCCTACACCATCTATCTTGGCGGACAGCTCGCGCGCATCGCCGGTGACGACGCCGACGCGCTCGGCAAGGAACCGCTTGAACGGCCC
>DASVCH010000139.1:0-13307 GCA_036381715.1 Gammaproteobacteria bacterium
CCGGGAGAAAGCGGAAGCCGCAATTCGCAATCTTGGCGGAAAGAACGCGAAGCTGTACTCCGAGCTGCGCCGGCAGTACACCGAGCAGGGTGACGAGGACGCGCTGGAAAAGGCGCGCGCGATGCTGAATGCCAACCAGAACATCACCAAGGGCGATCGCGAACGCCTGCTCGGCCATCTCGCGGGCGGCGGCCGCACCGTGCTGCACGAGCCGCAGGCATTGCTGACGGAAACGCCGAAAGTCACCGGGCTCGACGGACAGAAGATGTCCAAGTCCTACGGCAACACGATTGCGTTGCGCGAAGAACCGGACGTCATCGAAAAGAAGATGCGCACCATGCCGACGGATCCCGCGCGCGTGCGCCGCACCGACACGGGCAACCCCGAGAAATGCCCGGTGTGGGACTTCCACAGGATGTATTCCGACGACGAAACGAAAAAGTGGGTGTGGGAAGGCTGCACGACCGCGGGCATCGGCTGCATCGACTGCAAGATGAGCGTGATCGCGCGAGTGCAGGCGGAGCTGGAACCGATCCGCGAACGTGCGAAGGAATATGAAGCGAACCCCGATCTCGTGCGCTCCATCATGAACGACGGCAGCGAAGCGGCACGCGCGGTGGCGAAGGAAACGCTGGAAGAAGTGCGCCAGGCCGCGGGCCTCAATTACCGCTGATTGAAAAACATGCAAAGCGAACCGAAACCCGATAACGCGCAGGTGGAAGAAGCGGTCGCCGAAAACGGCAACCCGCTTCTCAACGGCGAGAATCCCGAGCAGGGCGAAATGCCGTTCGCGCTGGTGCTGGGCGAGCCCGTCACCACCATGCCGCGTGATCTCTACATTCCGCCCGACGCGCTGGAAGTCTTTCTCGAAGCGTTCGAAGGGCCGCTGGACCTGCTTTTGTATCTCATCAAGCGGCAGAACCTCGACATTCTCAATATTCCGATTGCCGAAATCACCCGGCAGTACATGGAATACATCGAGATCATGAAGGAAATGCGCCTCGAGCTCGCGGCGGAATATCTCGTCATGGCAGCCATGCTCGCCGAGATCAAGTCGCGCATGCTGCTGCCGCGGCCGATCCATGACGAAACCGACGAAGAGGATCCGCGCGCGGAGCTCGTGCGCCGCCTGCAGGAATACGAGCGTTTCAAGACGGCGGCGGAAGACATTGACGCGCTGCCAAGGCTCGAGCGCGACGTGTTTCGCGCCGAAGCGGAACTGGTCGATCGCCGCGTGGTGGAAATCCTGCCGGACGTGACGCTGAAGGAAGTCCTGGTCGCGTTCAAGGACGTGCTCAAGCGCGCCGAAATGTTCCAGCACCATCACGTGCAGCGCGAGGCGCTGTCCGTGCGCCAGCGCATGTCGGAGGTGCTGTTGAGCCTGCAGAACGCCTCGGGCTACAGCGACTTTCACAGCCTCTTCAATCCGGAGGAGGGCAAGCTCGGCGTCGTGGTGAGCTTTCTCGCCATGCTGGAGCTTCTGAAGGAAAAACTGATCGAGATCGTCCAGGCCGAACCGTTCGCGCCGATTCATCTCAAGGCGTCAACCGGTTCGCACGAGGTTGACCTGGACGCGCTCGAAACCGATCTGGACGATTGAAGCGATGAACGAACAGCAACTCAGGAACATTGTCGAAGGCGCGCTGCTCGCGGCGGGACGCTCGCTGAACCTGGACGACCTCCAGGCGCTTTTCGAGGAAAGCGTGCGGCCGGACAAGGGCGCGCTGAAGAAAGCCGTCGACGCGCTGCGCGAGGAATACGCGTCGCGCGGCATCGAGATCAAGGAAACCTCGAGCGGCTTTCGTATCCAGGTGAAGCAGCAATACGCCGAATGGGTATCGCGGCTCTGGGAAGAACGCCCGACGCGCTATTCGCGCGCGCTGCTCGAAACGCTCGCGCTGGTTGCCTACCGGCAGCCGATCACGCGCGCGGAAATCGAGGACGTGCGCGGCGTCAGCGTATCGACTTCCATCGTCCGCACCTTGCAGGAACGCGACTGGATCCGTGTCGTCGGCCATCGCGACGTGCCCGGACGTCCGGCCATGTACGGCACCACGAAAACCTTTCTCGATTATTTCGGCCTGAAATCGCTGGACGAACTGCCGACGCTGGCCGAACTGCGCGACATCGACAGCATCAACGTCGAACTGGATCTGAAGGAACACGGCGGAGAGGCGGAACGCAAGGAAACCGGCGGCGACGACGACAGCGGCATGCCGGTGGAAGTCGCGATGGCTGATGAAGTCGATGATGCCGGCGTGACCGACGAATCGTTCGAGGAGACACCGGACGAACTCACCAACGACGAGGCGACGGATGTTCCGCAAGAAGAAACCGCGAACGACGAGAACCTCACGCGTCACTGACGCGGCACGCCCCGAACAGGCCTCGCTGGCGCCGACCGAACCCGAACGCCTGCAGAAAGTGCTCGCGACGGCGGGCGTCGCATCGCGCCGCCAGGTCGAGGAATGGATTCGCGCGGGCCGTGTCAGCGTCAACGGCAATCCCGCCGAGCTTGGCATGAAAGTGACGGCAATCGATCGCGTCGAAGTCGATGGCCGCCGCATTCATCTTGAAAAGCGCCTTGAGCAGTCGCCGCGCGTGCTCGCGTACAACAAGCCGGAAGGCATGGTCACCACGCGTCGCGATCCGGAAGGGCGTCCGACCGTTTTCGAGGATCTTCCCGCGCTTTCGCGCGGCCGCTGGATCGCCGTCGGCCGGCTCGACATCAACACATCCGGCCTGTTGCTGTTCACCAACGATGGCGCGTTGGCCGACCGTCTCATGCATCCCTCATCCGAAATCAGCCGCGAATACGCCTGTCGTGTGCTTGGCGACGTGACCGAGGACGTCGTCGCGAAACTGAAAAGCGGCGTGAAACTCGATGACGGCATGGCGCGCTTCGAGACCATCGAAATCGCGGGCGGCGAGGGCGCGAACCAGTGGTTTCATGTCACGCTGAAGGAAGGCCGCAATCGCGAGGTTCGCCGTCTCTGGGAATCGCAGGGCCTGCAGGTCAGCCGTCTCATTCGCGTGCGCTATGGGCCCATTCGCATGGACCGCTGGCTCATGCGTGGCAAGCATCGCAACCTGAAACCCGGCGAGATGCGCGCGCTTTACGACGAAGCCGGATTGCCGCCGCCGTTCGTGATGCCGGAGCGTGAGAAGCGCGGCGGCAAGGGAAGAAAGAGCCGTGGACAGGATTGAGAGGATTTTTCAGGATTAACAGGATGTTTTTTCGGTGAACATCCGATCTTGACGTTAAAACGTCGTAACGCTATTTTGCCCGCGGAGGTGACTGCCATGAGTGATGCTTCCCGGCGTTCCACGATCTATTTCGAGCCCGAACTGCACCAGGCCTTGCGCCTGAAAGCCGCACATACGCACCGCTCGGTTTCCGATATCGTGAATGACGCGGTGCGAGAATCGTTGCGCGAGGACCAGGAAGATCTCGCCGCGTTCGAGCATCGCGTTGCCGAACCGGCCATGAGTTACGAGGAACTCCTCGACGACCTGAAGAAACATGGCAAGTTATAGACTTGTCTTCAAACGATCCGTCGCAAAGGATCTGCGCACGATTCCGAACCAGGACGTTGCACGCATCCTGAATTGCATTGATTCGCTGGCGGAGAACCCTCGCCCACGGGGTTGCGAAAAACTGTCAGGGCAGGAAAAGTACCGCGTGCGCCAGGGCGCGTACCGGATCATTTACGAAATCCGGGACCGGGAACTGGTGATCACCGTGGTCAGAATTGCGCACCGGCGAGACGTCTATCAAACGCGATAGGCGCATCGTCTTTCTTGAGGGCCATGACTGACTGCGTATTCCATCGGTTCTGAATCCTGTAAATCCTGGAAAATCCTGTCAATCCTGTCCATTGCCTTTCAGACGTCAAACGAAATTCCCTGCCTTCCCTTGCTCGCCGGCCCCAGCAGCCAGAGATAGGCATTCGCGATGTCTTCCGGCGTCTTCAAGGTGTTCGGATCTTCACCGGGGTAGGCGGCGGCGCGCATGCCGGTTCGCGTCGCGCCGGGGTTGATGGCGTTGACGCGGATGTTCTGCACGTTTTCCATTTCGTCCGCGAAGGTTTCCATCAGGCCTTCGGTCGCGAATTTCGACACGGCGTAGGCACCCCAGTACGCGCGGCCTGTTCGGCCGACACCGGATGAAGTGAACACGACGCTGGCGTCCTCGGATTTTCGCAGGACCGGCAGGCAGGCGCGCGACAGCAGGAAGGGCGCCGTGACATTGACGAGCAGCGTGCGCTGCCAGACGACGGGATCGTAGTGCTCGATCGGCGAGCGGTCGCCGAGAAGACCGGCGTTGTGCAGCAGTCCGTCGAGCCGGCCGTACTCCTTTTCCACGCGCTCGGCCAGTTCCAGGTAGTCGTCCCAGACCGCGCCTTCGAGGTCCATCGGATAGATCGCGGGCTGCGGGCCGCCTGCAGCGACAATTTCGTCGTAAACGCTTTCGAGTTTCTTCACCGTGCGTCCGAGCAGGATCACCGTCGCGCCGTGTTTCGCCAGGGCGATGCTGACGGCACGGCCGATGCCGGCGCCCGCGCCGGTGACGAGAATGACGCGATCCTTCAGTGCGTTGGCTTCGGGTTGGTAGGCGGGAATGGTTTCGATTTTCGACATGGCAATCTCTTTCAAGAGCAATGGACAGGATCAACAGGATTTTCAAAAGCGGACTAACAGGATTTCATTAATGATTCATGATGACCGGGAGCGACTGCGAGCGAATAATAATAAAATTGGTCCTGTAAATCCTGAGAAATCCTGTTAATCCTGTCCATTGCTCTTGTTTGTCGCGGCACGCGCTCCGCGCCACGCCGTCCACAGTCGCACCAGGTTGTTTCCCTTCGACGGGCGTGGTTCGAGCATGAGTTGCGGGTTGTCGCGCAGTTTCGCGTAATCGCGTTGCGCCAGCGACCATTGCAATGCGAGCGCCGGCGGAAGTCCTGCATTTTCCATTGCGGTTCGCGTATCGATACGCTCGCGATCCAGCCCGGAACGCATTTTCCGCATCAATTCGTCTGATCCGTTTTCGAGAAAGGATTGCGGGTTGCGATCGTTTTCCTGCAACCACGTTGCGGGAAACAGCCAGCGTTCCGCGCGGAGCATGGCGCCGGTTGCAAGCAGCATGTCCGTGAAACGCTTCAACTGGCCGAGCCGGCGGGCGGCATCCAGCGCGTTCCGATCATGCATTCCGGACAGCAGCGCGAGCAGTTCGGCCAGCACGCCGCCGCTGCGATAAAGATACAGCTGGAAATCCTGCTCGGTGAAGGCGGCGCTTTCACTCTCGATTTCCGCGGCATCCACGAGTTCCAGGCAGTATTCGGGAGCGATACCGGCCTTGCCGAGATGCGTCGCCAGCGCGCGCGCCAGCGGATGCTGCGCATCGCCTGCAAAGCCGCGCCCGATTTCCGTTCGCCACCATTCGAATTTCATCGCCACGATACCGGGCTCGCTTGCCTGGCGAACGACGTTCTGAAGTTCGGCGCGCAGGGCGAGCAGGGCGGTAAATCCGGGACGCGCGTTTTCATCCGCGAAAATCCGCGAGAACTGCCAGTCGTCGCGCAAGGCGACGGCCTGTTCGAGGGCGTAGCGATCGGGGTCCATCAGTCTTCGGTGCTGTCCACGCTCTCGATCCTGCGCGGCTGCACTTCCAGCGGATCAAGATTCCCGAGTTCCTTTTTCGGATGCACGCCGAGTTCGGTGAACTTGCGCGCGCCGGGCAGCACGTTGCGTTCCATGGAGCCGACCGCCTTGTTGTAATGCTCGACGGCGTTGTTCAGGGACTTGCCGGTCTTGTCGAGATGACCGGCAAAGGTCGCAAGGCGGCCGTAAAGATCTTCGGCCAGCGTGCGGATGGTCTCCGCGTTTTCCGCCAGCGCGACTTGCCGCCAGCCGTAGGCGACGGCCTTCAGCAGCGCGACGAAACTGGTCGGCGTGGCGAGCATGACTTTCTGGCGGAGCGCGTCGTCGATCAGCGCGGGATCGCGGTCCAGCGCGGTGGCCAGGAACTGGTCGCCGGGAATGAAGAGAATCACGAAGTCCGGCGAACGCCGGAACTGGTTCCAGTATTCCTTTTTCGCGAGTTCGTTGACGCGTTCGCGCACCTTGCGTGCGTGCTGTGTCAACGCGGTTTCCCGGCTCGTGTCGTCCGTCGCTTCCATCGCATTGAGGTAAGCGTCCAGCGGCGTCTTCACGTCAACGACAAGTTCGCGCTCGTCCGGCAGCCGCACAATCATGTCCGGCCGCAGGCGTCCCTCGGCGGTGGTGATGTTTTCCTGCTCGAAGAAATCGCAGTGCTCGACCATGCCGGCGAGTTCCGCCAGCCGCTTCAGCGTCATCTCGCCCCACTGGCCGCGCACTTCGGGACGGCGCAGCGCTTTCACGAGGTTCTGCGTTTCGTTCTGCAGGCGGATCTGCGTTTCCGACATCAGCTTCAGCTGTTCGCCGATGCTGCCGAAGGCGCGGTGCCGGTCGCGTTCGATTTCCTGGATCTGCGTTTCGGTTTTCTTCAGCGCGTCGTTGATGGGCTTCACCAGCGCTTCGATGTGCGATTTCGCCTGCACCTGGTGGCTTTGCAGGCTTTCCTTCGCGAGCCTCAGGAAGGACTCGTTGTTCTGCTCCAGGGCCTTGCGCGCCAGCGACTCCACGGTGCGTTCCATTTCAAGGCGCGACTTTTCCGCGGCCTCGCCGCGCGCTTCGAATTTTGCCAGCTCGCGTTCGAGCGCATGGATGCGCGACTGCCGCAACAGCCAGGCAACCAGCGCGCCAACCAGGACGCCTGCGGCGGCGGCGAGCAAGATCATCATCACGAGGCGGACTCCTGCCTGTCGTCAACGAGCCAATCGAGCAGATCGGCGGGCGCATGAATTATACCGTCCGGCTGCCACTCGGAGACGTCTTCGTGTTCGTGCAGGTAACCGTAGGCCGCGGCGAGCGCGGGCATGCCGGTGGCGTGCGCGGCCTGGATGTCGCGCTCCGCGTCACCGACGTAAAGCGCCTGCACGGGATCGACGCCGAGTTTTTCGCAGGCATGCAGGATGGGTGCGGGGTGCGGCTTGCGGTGCGCGGTCGTGTCGCCGGAAACGGCACAGCCCGGCGGCGGGGCGATGGCGAGATCGTCCAGCAGGGCGTCGGTCAGCCACGCCGGCTTGTTCGTGACGATGCCCCAGGCGATGCCTTTCGCGTACAGCGTATCGAGCACCTGCTGCATGCCGTCGAACAGTTTCGTTTCACGGCTGAGGCGCGCTTCGTACAGCGCGAGGAAACGGTCGCGCAGTTCGCCGTAATCCGCCGCATCCTTTTCCACGCCGAAGGCGATCTTCAGCAAGCCGGGACTGCCGTGCGACACCCACGGCCGGATGCGTTCGGCTTCCAGCGGTTCGAGTCCGCGTTCCACGCGCAGTGCGTTCACCGCCGCGCCCATGTCGGGCGCGGTGTCGATCAAGGTGCCGTCGAGATCGAAGAGGATCGCGCGCAACATCAGACGGCGCGCCGGAAATGCATCAGGTAATTGACGTCGACGTCGCCGCCGGAAGAGAACTTTCCCGTCAGCGGGTTGTAATGCAGGCCGCTGATGCCCGCGGCATTCAGGCCGGCAGCGCGCCCCCAGGCTTCAAGTTCCGAAGGCCGGATGAAGCGTGCGTACTCGTGCGTGCCGCGCGGCAACAGCCGCAGGAGATATTCCGCGCCGACGATCGCCATGAGAAACGATTTCGGGTTGCGGTTGATGGTGGAGAAGAATACGTCGCCGCCGGGTTTCACCAGCCGCCGGCAGGCCCGGATGACGGACGCGGGATCGGGCACGTGTTCGAGCATTTCCATGCAGGTGACGACGTCGTATTCGCCTTCACGCTGTTCGGCGAGTGCCTCCACGGCGATCTGCAGGTATTCGACCTTTTCGCCGGATTCGAGCAGGTGCAGCTTTGCGACTTCGAGCGGCGCCTCGGCGAGATCGATCCCGGTTACGTTCGCGCCCGAGGCCGCCATGCTTTCGGAAAGAATGCCGCCGCCGCAGCCGACATCCAGCGCGCGCAGGCCGTTCAGCCCGCCGGCGCGCCTGTCGATCCAGGCAAGGCGCAGCGGGTTCATTTCATGCAGCGGGCGGAACTCGCCCTCGGGATCCCACCAGCGCGAGGCGAGTGCGTCGAACTTTGCGATCTCGGCCGGGTCGACGTTGGAGGGGTTGGGGTTTTCCATCATGCGGTGACTCCGCCAATGCGTTGCCGCCATTCTTCCGCCTTGCGCAGGACGGCGGACTCGTCGAGGTCGCGCAGGCGGCGGTTTTCCAGTTTCGGCCGGCCCGCGATCCAGGCGTGGCTGACCTGGTCGCGTGCGGCGGCGTAAACGAGTTGCGAAACCGGATTGTAAACCGGCGTGGTCGCGGCTGCCGAAAGATCGACGGCGGTCATGTCCGCCCACTTGCCGGGCTCCAGCGTACCAATCTCGTGATCAAGTCCCAGCGCGCGCGCGCCGCCGAGCGTGGCGATTTCCAGCGCGCCTGCGGCGTCGATGGCGGTGGCATTGCCGCTCACACCTTTCGCGAGCAGGGCCATGCTGCGCATTTCGCCGAGCATGTCGAGGTCGTTGTTGCTGGCCGCGCCGTCCGTGCCGAGGGCGACGTTCACACCGGCCTCGCGCAGTTTCTGCACGGGACAGAAGCCGCTGGCGAGTTTCAGGTTCGATTCGGGGCAGTGCAGCACGTGCACGCCGTATTCCGCGGTCTTGCGGATTTCCTCGTCGGTCAGCTGCGTCATGTGCGCGGCCATGAGATTCGGGCCAAGCAGGCCGAGTTCCTCGAAGCGCGCGAAGGGCCGCTTGCCGGTCTTTGCGACGGCTTCCTCGACTTCCGTCGCCGTTTCGTGCAGGTGCGTGTGCACGGGAATGTCGAGTTCGTTGGCGATGCGCTGCATGCTTCGCAGGCTTTCATCGGAAACGGTGTACGGCGCGTGCGGCGCGAACGGGAAAGACAGCAGCGGATTGGACACGAACTCGTCGCGCACCGCGACGCCCTTGCGGATGTATTCGTCCGCGTCCTCGGCCCACGGGGTCGGGAAATCGAACAGCACCATGCCGATGCTGGCGCGCATGCCGAGACGCGAGCAGGTGCGCGCCGTCGCGTCAGGGAAAAGATACATATCGCTGAAGCAGGTCGTCCCGCCCTTGAGCATTTCGGCGATGGCGAGTTCCGTGCCGTCGCGCACGAAGTCGGGACTCAGCCAGCGGCCTTCCGCCGGCCAGATGTGATCCCGCAGCCATTCCATCAGCGGAAGATCGTCGGCCATGCCGCGCAGCAGGCTCATTGCGGCATGCGTATGCGCGTTCACGAAACCCGGAATCAGCAGGTGCGAGCCGAGTTCCGTGACAGGCGCACCCGGGAACCGCCGGCGCGCTTCATCGGCGGGCAGCACCGCGATGATCCGGCCGCCGCCAACCGCGACGGCGTGATGGTCGAGAATCGCGCCGGCCGGGCGCACGGGCGCGACCCAGCGCGCGGTGACGAGAAAGTCCGCGGTGTCTTTCACTCAAAGGTCCTTGTAGTAGCGTATTTCACGCTGCGGGAACGGAATCGAAATGCCCCGGGCGTCGAAATTGGCCTTGATGCGCTCGAGCAGGTCGCTGCGCACGTTCCAGAATTCTGCCGTGTCCATCCAGGCATACAGCATCAGGTTCACGCTGCTGTCGCCGAACGACCAGGTCTGCACGGAAGGCGCGGGGTCGGTCTTGATCCGTTCGTCCTCCGCGATGACTTCCAGGATCGCCTTGCGCGCGGCGTCGATGTCGTTGTTGTAACTGATGCCGATCTCGAAACTCAGCCGGCGAAGCGGTTCGTGCGAATAGTTCACGGTCTTGTCGTTCGTGATCTGGCTGTTCGGAACCACGACATACTGGTTGTCCGCCGTCAGCATGCGCGTGTTGAACATGCCGATGTCCAGCACCGTGCCCGACGCGCCGCCGGCCTCGACGAAGTCGCCGGGCTTGAACGGCTTGAAGGTCATGATCATCACGCTCGAGGCGAAGTTTGCGAGCGAATCCTTCAGCGCGAGGCCGATGGCGAGGCCGGCGGCGCCAAGCACCGCGATCAGCGAGGTCGTATCCACGCCGAGCTGGTCGACCGCGAAGATCGCCGCGACCACGGTCAGGGCGATGACGGTCAGCGAGGTGAGAAAGCGGACGAGCGTTTCGTCGAACTTCGCACGCGTGGCAATGCGCCCGATCAGCCGTCCGATCAGTTTCGCCAGGAGGCGGCCAATGGCAAAGACGACGATGGCGAGCAGAATCCGGCTGCCCCAGACCGTGACCAGGGCCGTCCAGTCGAGCGAACGGATGTGATCGATGAAGTCCTGCATGTCTCCCCCGGTGCTGCGATTTTGGCGGCGAGGGTAACGCAGCGCGGATGCGCAGGAAAGGCGCTTTTCCCAGTTGCGGCGGGGTTACAGGAAGGGATGCAGGGTGATGTGGATTTCGATGCGCCGGTGTTCGGAAGGATCGATCGCGCCGACCAGCGGTTCGCCGGAACCGGCGCCACGCAGCGTCATCTTGCGCGGATCGACCCCGCTCTGCGCGAAGTAATCCTGCACCCGCCTCGCGCGCTTCTCCGATAGCCAGCGATTGTAGTTTTCCGGTCCGGACGGGTCGGCGTGGCCGACGATTTCCACGTGCTCGATGACCGCGAAGGATTCCAGTTCGACCAGCAAGCGCTGCAACTCGCTTTCCGCCTCGCGCGTCAGCAGCGCGCTGCCAAGTGGAAAGGAAAGCCGGCTGATGAAAGTGATGTCATGCGCGGCGTGCAGGGTGTCGGGGCAGTCCGGTGTGGAGCAGTCGAACGCGGCGGGGAAGGCCGGCACGGACGCCGGTTCCGCTGCATGAACCGGCCACGCGAGCGCTGCGCCCGTGACGGCGAGCGCGCGGAAAAAATTCCTTGCCGGCTGTGCTCCCATGATATTTTGGCCCCGTCCCCAGGTTCCGTTGTTCTTGTGCGGAACCTGTCGAAATATAGCAGAGAATAATCCGTAAAATCAGTCAATTGCCGTTTTTTGTTCAAGCCTTGCCGATTCCGGACGCCTTCATGAACCCGCCGCAAACCGAACCCTTCTGCCCGCTTCGCTGGAACGGAGAATGCCTGCTGTTGCTGGATCAGCGCAGGCTGCCTGCCGCTGAAACCTGGCTCGAAATCGACACCGCCGGCGGCGTCGCGACCGCCATTCGCGATATGGCCGTACGTGGCGCGCCGGCCATCGGCATCGCGGCGGCGTGGGGCGTGGTGCTGGCCGCGCAGCGGGGAGGCGGGACGGCGGCGCGCGACGCATTGGTGACGCTGGCTGCGGCGCGGCCCACGGCGGTGAACCTGCACTGGGCGCTGGAGCGGATGGAGCGGGTGCTGGCCGCATCGCCGCAGGATCTTTTACTGGCGCTGGAAGCCGAAGCGCGGCTGATCCAGGGCGAAGACCTGGAACAGAACCGGACCATGGCGCGGCTGGGCGCGGACCGCATCCCGTCCGGCAGCCGGGTGCTGACGCATTGCAATACCGGGGCGCTGGCGACGGGCGGCATCGGCACGGCGCTGGGCGTGATTCGCCAGGCGCATGCCGACGGCAGGCTGGCGAGCGTGCATGCCACCGAAACGCGGCCCTGGATGCAGGGCGCGCGGCTGACCATCTGGGAGCTGTCGCGCGAAGGCATTCCGGCGAGCCTGGTCACCGAGGGCGCGACGGCGCACCTGATGAAACGCGATGGCATCGACTGGCTGATCGTCGGCGCGGACCGCATCGCCGCCAATGGCGACACCGCGAACAAGATCGGCACGTACGCGCTGGCCGTGCTGGCGCGTGCGCATGGCGCGAAGGTGATGGTCGTGGCTCCCGTCTCGACCATCGACATGCGCATCGAAAGTGGCGAAGAAATACCCATCGAGATGCGCTCCGGCGAGGAAATCCTGCGCGCGGCGGGACTCAGCGAGGCGCCACCCGGAATCGCTGTCGAAAATCCCGCTTTTGATGTCACGCCGGCGGCGTTCATCGATCTCCTTGTGACCGACCGGGGCGTTGTCGAACGGCCTTCGCGGGAAGCGATGCAACGCCTGTTTTCCTGAACGAATTCAGCCCTGTAAAAGTGGGTCGATGACGCGCGCTGTGGTAATATTTGCGGCTTGATGTGCCTGTCTTTTTCATCGGGCACAACGTCGACATTCAACAAGGAAAGCGACCCGCCGCATGGCCGAAATCGCCCGCGAAATATCCCACGTCAATCTCGAAGACGAAATGAAGCAGTCCTACCTCGATTACGCGATGAGCGTGATCGTGGGACGCGCGCTTCCCGACGTTCGAGATGGTCTGAAGCCCGTTCATCGCCGCGTGCTGTTCGCGATGAAGGAACTCGGCAACGACTACAACAAGGCGTACAAGAAATCGGCGCGCATCGTCGGTGACGTGATCGGTAAATACCATCCGCACGGCGACTCCGCGGTGTACGACACCATGGTCCGCATGGCGCAGCCGTTCTCGATGCGCTACATGCTCGTCGACGGCCAGGGCAACTTCGGGTCCATCGACGGCGACTCGCCGGCGGCGATGCGTTACACCGAAGTGCGCATGGCGAAGATCGCGCACGAACTGCTCGCGGATATCGAGAAGGAAACCGTCGATTTCGTTCCGAACTACGACGAGTCCGAGTGGGAGCCTTCGGTCCTGCCGACGAAGCTGCCGAACCTGCTCATCAACGGTTCGTCCGGTATTGCCGTGGGCATGGCCACGAACATCCCGCCGCACAACCTGCGTGAAGTGGTCGATGGCTGTATCGCGCTGATCGATCAGCCGGAACTCGGCATCGCCGAACTCATGCAGATCATCCCGGGTCCCGATTTCCCGACCGCGGGCATCATCAACGGCGCGCGCGGCATCCAGGAGGCGTACGCGACAGGCCGCGGCCGCATCTACATGCGCGCGCGCACCGAGATCGAAACCGACGAGAAGAACGGCCGCGAGACCATCATCGTCACCGAGCTGCCGTACCAGGTGAACAAGGCGCGGCTGATCGAGCGCATCGCGGAACTCGTCAAGGACAAGAAGCTCGAAGGCATTTCCGGCCTGCGCGACGAGTCCGACAAGGACGGCATGCGCATCGTCATCGAGCTGAAGCGCGGCGAGAACTCCGACGTGCTGCTGAACAACCTTTACCAGCAGACGGCGATGCAGAGCGTGTTCGGCATCAACACGGTCGCGCTCGTCGACGGCCAGCCGAAACTGCTCAATCTCAAGCAGCTGCTTGAAGCCTTCATACGGCATCGCCGC
>DASVCH010000140.1:0-7712 GCA_036381715.1 Gammaproteobacteria bacterium
GAACAGCATCATCACCAGCACCGCGATGATCACGGCCACGGCCATCACCCACAGCACGTCCGCCATGCCGATCGCGGTGATGACGGAATCGAGCGAGAAGACGATGTCGAGAATCATGATCTGCACGATCACCGACCAGAAGGAAATGTGCTTCGGCACGTGCGGCGTGCCGTGCTCGGTCACTTCCATACTGCCGTGAATCTCGAAGGTGCTCTTTGCGATCAGGAACAGGCCGCCGCCGATCAGCACGAGGTCACGCACGGAGATCGGCTCGCCGAACACCGAGAACAGCGGATTGGTGAGCTTCGCCAGCCAGAAGATGGAGGCGAGCAGCAGCAGGCGGGTGACAACGGCGCCGGTCAGGCCGAGCTGGCGCGCGCGCGCCTGCTTTTCCTGCGGCAGCTTGCCGCTGATGATGGAAATGAAAATGATGTTGTCGATGCCGAGCACGATCTCGAGCATGGTCAGCGTGATCAGCGCGGCCCAGATGTTCGGATCCGCCAATTGTTCCAGCATGTCTGTCTCCGGAGCGGGAAAGAACGCGAAATTACCACAGGCGCCGTTTCCGTGGCATCCGCGAAGCCGGTTGAATGGGCTGCTAGAATGCGCCCACTTTCAGGAAGGAGAGGCGAAATGGCCCTTGCGCTTGAAACCGTCGAACACGGTCCCGCGGAAGCCCGCCACGCGGTCATCTGGCTGCACGGCCTGGGCGCCGACGGGCACGACTTCGAGCCGCTGGTTCCGGAGCTCGCCTTGCCCGCGACGCTTGCCGTGCGCTTCATCTTCCCGCACGCGCCGGTGCGGCCCGTCACGCTGAACAACGGCTACCGCATGCGGGCCTGGTTCGACCTTGCCAGCCTGGAACGCGACGGGCCGCTGGACCGGGAAGGCGTGCTGGAGGCGATGGATGCCATCGATGCCCTCATCGCGCGCGAAATCGAACGCGGCGTCCCGGCGGAAAACCTCGTGCTTGCGGGGTTCTCGCAGGGCGGCGCACTCGCGCTTTCCACGGCGTTGCGCAGCGAACATCGCCTCGCCGGCGTCCTGGGTCTTTCGACCTTTCTCATGTCGCCGGAATCCATGCAGATGAGCTTCAGCGGCGCCAATCGTGGAACGCCGCTTTTCCTCGCCCACGGCCGCCAGGATCCCGTGGTGTCATTGCAACTCGGCGTCGCGACGCGCGACTACCTCAAGGCGGAAGGCTTCGCACCGGAATGGCATGAATACGACATGCCGCATGCGGTGTGCGGGGAAGAGATCGCGGACGTGCGGGAGTTTCTTCTGCGGGTCCTGGCGTAAGGCGGGTAGCAGGCGTATCTGTCCTCGCAACTCCGGCGGGGCCGAGGGCGATCGCTCGTTCCGGCGTTTGTTACCGCTCGATCGTGTACAGAAAATCCGCGCTGCTCTTCAATCCCGACGTCGCTTCCAGGGTCCACTTGCTGGAGATGCGGTAGCGGATGCGGAAGGAATTCACGGCTTCGAAAAGACCGATGCCGTAGCTGACGTAGAGATCCGGTGAAAGATACTTTCCGAGCACGAGCGATGCGCGTTCACGGTCGCTGACGTCTTCAACGCGGATTTCCTCCACGCCGAGCTTGCGGCCGACGCTGCCAAGCAGCCGCTGGCCGCCGAGACCGAGCGCGATGGCGGCCTCGCTGATCTGGCCTTCCTCTTCGCCGGTGACCTGTTCGACGGAACGGCCGAACAGCAGCCACGCCAGCGCTTCGGTCTGGGACATCGGCGGATCGGAATAGACGGTCGCCGTTGGTTGCGAGAGCGGCCCGCGCACGGCGACGCCGACGGTGATTTCGGGTTGCGGTTTGCGTTCCGCGCGAATGTCGAGGCCGGGATTCGCGAGCGGCTGGCCGGTGTAGATGATTTCGCCTTTCGCGAGCGTGAGGTCCTGGCCGTAGGCCTTGTACTCGCCTTCGGCGACCACCAGCCGGCCGTTGCCGATCGCGGGATTGCCGGGTTGCTTCGAAACGGTCAGCTCGCCTTCCATTCGCGCTTTCAGGCCGAGCGCGTTGACGCGCACGTCGTCACCAAGCTTCGTGGTGACGGCAACGTTAACCTGCAAGCCGTCGTCCGTCGTCTTTTCTGCGTTGACGATGACCTGGTCGGGACTCGGTTGCACGGCGGTGGACAGATCGCGCGGCTCGATGCGCGCGAATGGCACGAACACCTCGCCGTCAATGTAAAGATCGTTGCCGCGCAACGTCAGCGCGAGCTGCGGCGAAATGTCGACGTTCGCCTCGGGCGTATGCACGGCCTTGAAGTTTTCGCCGGTCAGCCTCGCCTTGCCCCGGAAGCCCTCGCCCGCATCGTGCGCGCGCAGTTCGATGTCCATGTGCCCGTCGCCGGATTCGGCGTGTCCCGTCATGGAAATCTCGCGGCCGACCGCCGCAAGATCGAGCGTGACGTTTTCCCAGTCCGTGCCGAGCGCGAGAATGCGCGCCTGGCCGTCACGCAACTTCACTTCGCCGCGAATGCCCGGTTCGTCCAGCCTGCCGTCGATGTCGAGCCTTGCCGTCACGCGTCCCTGCATGCGGCTCAGCTCGGGGATCAGCGACGGGAGCAGCTGCAGGTTACCGATGGATGCGCGCAGGCTGGCGTCGATGGTCGCCGCGCCCGCGGCCGGCAGGTTCAGCGTGCCGCTGCCCGTTATCTCGCCGCCATCGAGCAGCCCGATGTCGAGTTCCGCGGTCGCGCGTTTGCCGTCGAAATGAATCCCGGCGCGTCCTGACGTCCAGCCAAGCAGGCTTTCCGCGCCGGCGCCTGCAGCCTGGCGAATGCCGCCTGCCGAGAGCTGGAACGCGGCATCGCCCCGAATGCCTTGCGGCGTCGAATTCATCCGGAGATTGCCGCTGATGGCTCCGTCGTATTCCAGTCCGGGCGGAAGGATGCCGGCGATCACGTTCACCGGCACGGCTTGCAGCGAACCTTGCAAGGACCAGTCCTGCGCAGCGCTTTCGACTCCGAAACATGCGCGTCCCGTGGATGACAGCAGGCAATGTTCCGGCACCCGCAGGGTGTTCGCCGAAAACCGCAGGACCTTCGTCGCGTCCGGCTCCGCGAGTTGCCACGTTCCCGCCGCGGGATGCTCGATGCGAAGTTCGTCGATGTCGCCGCTCCAGGCCGCATCCTCCAACCCGCCCTGCACCGCGAAATGCACATTGCCGTCGCCGCCGGATGCATCGAATTGCAGACGGTGTTCGTCAAGGTCGCCGCGCAAATCCAGAATGAGTGCATCGGCACGAACGAACGGCGTCTCGATCTCGTTCGCTTCGAGCCGCGCTGCCGAATCCCGCCTGCCGCCATCGATGATGCCGGCATCGAGCTCGAACGTGCCGGCTTGCCATTCCTGCCAGTAAACGCCGCCGCCACTTGCCTGAATGTGCAGCGTGGGCGATGCAAGCTCGCCGTTGAAATGTCCTTTCGCCTGGAGTTGCCCGTCGAGATCGGAATGAAGCGCGCCGAGCGCGGGAATGTCGACAAGAAAGCCGAAACCGGATGCGGCGTCTTCAAGCTCAAGATGCGCATCGCCTGCATCGATGGTCATTCCTCGCGTGGTCAGCTTGCCGTTCGCGAAGCGGATTGCGCCGCTGCCACTGAGCGGCTGTCCCGCGATGTCGCCGTCGAGCGACGCGACACGAAGCGCGATGTCGGTATTCCCGCCGCCGAACGACGCTTGCGCGTAAACGTCGCCGCCCACGCGCCCCGTGACGCGCGGATCGATCCGGTCCAGTTCGAATCCGCTGCCGTTCAGGTGTACGTCCAGTTTCAATTCGTTGCCCCAGGCGAGCGCCGCGCGGCCGCGTGCCGAACCGTCCAGCCATTGCAGCGTTTCGATGGCCGCCACCAGTTGATCGGGATCGCCGTTTGCCTTGATGTCGAAGTGCGCGGGCGGCAGTTGGTTGATGCGCGTGGTTCCTTGCAGCGAGGCCGAATAGTCTTCCGGTGCGCCCGTCGCGGTGCCGGAAAGTTCGGCGACTTCCACGCTCGTGCCATTGAACGCGAACGCAAGATCACTGGCGTTGAGGGTGGCGGCAAAGCGTGTCTGCGCGAAGGACAGCTCGCCATCCACGGCAAGCCGGCCGTTGTCGCCGGCCGCCGCGTCAAGTTGCAGTTCGAGGCCGTCTGCGTCGCCGTTTACCGCGAAGCGCGCATCGCGGACGGAAAGGGTTTTCATCTCGGGCCACGCGACCTGCGCGACGTTGCCGGACGCCGACCACGCGAGCGCGTCCGCGTAGCGCAGTTCGCCCTGCGCGGAAATTTCGGCGTCGAATGCGTCTATTGTCGCGCTGAGGTTTTTCACGCGTACGCGTTCGGCATTCACGACGGCATCCAGTGCAAGACGAACGCCGGTCGCCGGCGGCCAGCCGCCGCGTGCGGTTCCTTCGACGCGCGTGTCCTCGGCGTCGCCGTCGAACCGGAACTCTCCGGACCACGCAACGTTCGGCAGTGCATCGCCGAAGGCAGACGGCCGCAGGTCGGCCACGTTCAGGGTTCCGTTCCAGTCCGGCGCATCGAGCAGGTCGTGCAGCTGTGCGATCAATGTCGCCTGCGCGGGTTCATGCATCTGCACGGTGAGATCGAGACGCTGCGCGCTGCCATCGCCGCGAACGGTGGCGGCAACGGGAAACGCGCCGCCGCGCCACGCGATGTCGAGATCGAGCCTGCTGGCGTTTTCCCCGGCGAGACCGAGTACCGCATCGCCCGACGTCTCGATCCGCGGGCCTTCGGCATCGAGCGCGGTGATGGCCAGCCGGTCCGCGCTCCAGTCCAGCGCGGCACGCAGAGTCTTCAGTTGCAGCAGGGTTTCGCCGCCCGCGCCATGCAAGGCGAAACCATCCACCGCCAGTGAGCCGATGCCGATTTCCACCGGCAGCGCCAGCGCGTCGAGAATGTCGTGCGGTTGCATTCGCGGTTCGTCGCCTGCCGGTTCATCCGGCGGCGGCAAGGTCACGACCAGTCGCGTTGCGTTCAGGTAGTCGAGGTTGACGTTGCCCGCAAGCAACGCCCACGGCGAGATGTCGAATTCAAGCGAAGCGGCGCTTATTGTTATTGTCCGGTGTTCATACGTGATATTTCCGGCGCGCACCGGTCCCGCGAGCGTGCCGTTGATGCTTTCGTAGCGAAGCTCGCCGGGAATGAACGGTTGCGCAGTTTCCAGCGCGAAGCGAAAGGCCGCCGTGCTGTAGAACGCCGCCGTGAGCAATCCCGCAAGCAGTATGACGATCGCCGCCACGGCAAGCAGGGTCTTGCGCAGAAGCGGATGCCGTTTGCGCGCGGTCACAGGTCCGGCCCCACGCTGATGTGGATTTCGACGCCGATGGCGGGCTCGACGATCGGGTTGACGGGTTTCGCGACATCGAAGCGCACCACGCCCACGGGCGACAGCCAGCGAACGCCGACGCCGTAGGCGCGCCTGAGCTCCGCATCGAGGTCGTTCATCGCGTTGCCGGCGTCCACGAAACCCGCCACCGCCCAGTTGTTCGCGAAACGGTATTCGATCTCCGCGCTGCCCGTCGCGAAATACTGCCCGCCGATGACGCGGCCTTCCTCATCGCGCGGCGCCAGGCTGTTGTAGTCGTAGCCGCGCACGGAGTAATCGCCGCCGGCGAAGAAGCGTTGCGAGACGGGCAGGCGGCTCGTGTCGCCCAGCAGCGTCGTCGCCGCCTCGGCGCGCAACAGCAGCCGCCAGCGTTCGCCGAGCGGCAGGATGCGTTTTGCCTGCACGTGCAGTTGAAGGTATTCCGTGCGCGAACCCAGCGCCTTCCCGGAACCGTGCAGGTCGAAGTACAGCTTGTAGCCGTCACGCGTGTAGAAAAGGCTGTCGGCTTCCGTCTTCAGCCATGACGCGCCGGGGATCAGGCTTTCCGTGCGAAAGGTTTCTTCCGGCAGGACGCTGTCTTCGCGTTCGGCACGCAGGTACAGCGTCTGTTCCCAGTCGCCGAGCGTGCGCACGCGGCTTGCGCCGAGGACGGTGCGGTTCGACTCCGTGTCGGCGAGTTCCTCGCGGATGGTGCCGGCGAAAAGCTGGAAATATTCGTCGGCCGGGTCTTCGAGCGGGATCGCATAACGAATCGAAAAGGCCGTTTCGATTTCCGAGAACTGTGTCTGGACGCCGAGCCGGTGACCGCGGCGATTCACGTAGCGCCGCTGCATGCCGAGGCTGATGCGCGGCCCGGTGTCGGTTCCATAACCGATGCCGGCCGTGTAGCGCGTGCGCTCGTTCGGTTCGGCATGAACGCGAATCGGCACGCGGCGGTCTTCGTCCGCCTGCTCGCGCAGGGCTTCGACCTGCACGACGCTGAAATATTCGCTGTCGGCAAGCGCGTACTGAAGGTCCAGCAACTTGTCGAAATCGAGGGGATCGCCGGGCCGGAATTCCAGGTAGCGCCGCAGGAAGTCGTCGTCAAGGATGTCCTGCTCAATGACCACCTCGCCAAAGTAGAAGCGCGGCCCGGGTTGCAGCACGAGCTCGATGTTCGCGTTCAGGGTATCGGTGTTGACCTCGAGCCGGCTGACGCTGAACTGCGCATCGAGATAGCCGTGCTGCGTGGCGCGGTTCATCAGCGCGTTCTTGAAACCTTCGTATTCCTCGTGGCGCAGGACCTCGCCGGGGCTGACGGGCGGCTCGGCAATGAGGTCGGCGAACAATTCCCGCGTAGCGGCATCGGCATGGACACGCACGTCGACGGATTGCACGCGCACCGGCGGACCGGGCCGAATGACGTAACTCGCCTGCCACGTATCGCCCGCGCGCCGCAGGCCGGCTTCGACTTCCGCGCGATAGAAACCGAAAGGCATGAGCGCGCGGCGGATCTGCTCCGGCGCGTTCGCGTGCATGCGCCGGATCATCGCCTCCGTCAGGACTTCCTTGTCGCGATACTGGTAGATATCGAGAAACGCGAGCACGTTTTCGCGCTGCGCGTCTTCCACGCCACTGACCTCGACCGATATTTCGACAGCCTGGCCGGCGGCATGGACGAGGCCGCAAAGCGACAGGAGCAGGATGGTCAGCGCACCGCGCATGTTCAGCCCGACGCGCTCCCGTTCGTTCCCGGAATGCCGAGCACGCCGCAGTAGAACGCGTACTCGGCATTGAGTGCGGTTTCGATGGTCTCCGCCTGGCGGAAGCCGTGGCCTTCGCCGGGGAAGGGGAAGTACGCGGTTGCGACACCGTTCGCGCGCGCGGCTTCGAACATGCGTTCCGACTGGTCGGGCGGCACGACGCGATCGTCCAGGCCCTGGAAGAAAATCACCGGGCGCGTGAGTCTTCCGGCATGGAACAGCGGCGAGCGCGCGCGCCATTCGGCTTCGCATTCCGGCAGCGGGCCGACGAGCTTGTCGCCGTAGCGCGATTCGAACTTTTCCGTGTCGCGCATCGCGCCGGCAAGATCGCCGATGCCGTAATAGCTCGCACCCGCCGCGAACACATCGTGAAACGTCAATGCCGCGAGCACGGTGAAACCGCCGGCGCTGGAGCCGCTGATGAGCAGTTTCTCCGGGTCGGCGAGCCCGCGACGGCTGAGCTCCCGTGCGCCGCGCACGCAGTCCTCGACGTCGGCGATGCCCCACTGCCCGTAAAGTTTCTCGCGGTAATCGCGGCCGTAGCCGGTGCTGCCGCGATAGTTCACGTCCAGCACGGCGAAGCCGCGCGATGTCCAGAAACGGATCTTGAGATCGAGCGCAGAAGACGTCGCCGC